>CAZBRE010000004.1:0-66056 GCA_964494065.1 uncultured Alphaproteobacteria bacterium | reverse complement strand
GCGCATCATCAACGATGAAGCATTGTTTCAGGATTTGCGGGCGTTTACGAAGGCGGGGTGAGTTTGAATTTTGAAATTTTTGCATACGGAGAAGCGAATTGCAGTTCGCTAGAATGGAATTTCGTCGTCCTCTTTCTCGATCTTTGGCTTATTGATCCTTAGCATTTCTTCCAATTCATCGTAGTATTCCATTATAGAGAAGAAATATTCATCATATATGTGCTTGTAAAATTCGTGAACATCGTCGTCATCAACGATCATACTGATCTGATTGTTTAATAAAAGCGCTTGAATTATGTCTTCAACCTGTTTCTGTGTGAATCCGCTGTACCTAGATAATTTCGCAATGACCGCATGTGTGTTTGCAAAACTCCCACTGCCGGACAGTTGCTCAATCAACTGGTCTTTCTCTAATTCCGTCTCCAAGTTGATGTCTTTGAAATGAATTTTGAAGAAGTCAGATAAGCGTCTATAAAATATTATTTTTGTTTCTTTTGCAGTATGCCATTCATCGTACAAAAACTCATTGAGTTTGCCGGAATCTAAAGGAGAATAAAAATCAGAATCGTCTGCTATTAGATTCAAGCTAAAATGTTTTGGGGTCGCAGATAGTAAACTTTCCCAGTTAACCGCATCTCCAAGTGAATTTTTCTTTCCTGGCGGGTTTCCTATATCGATTCGTTCGCGCGCTTTATAAATAATTTCTGGAGTTCTTTCTATCACGTTGCCAAGATCAAATAATCTTATCAGTAATTTGTCAGCTTTGAGTTCTTTTAGATCAATATCTCTTTGGATTAATTTTATCATTTCGCTATGATAATCTTCTAGGATCTTTTGATGTTTTCTCATTTTTTCATATTGTTGATAATCTTTGCAATAAGCCGGATAGGGAATCGAAAATCTTGTTTTCTTAAAGGCCTGAAGACTATCATTTATCTTGGAAGCTCTATTTCTCCATGTTTCATCTATTATTTGCTGAGGGAGCAATAAGTCGATTTCTTTGTTTTGAATTAGCACGGCTAGTTTCTCAAGTTCTGCCAGGTCCTCACTTGTCAGGTGATAGAAAGACAAAAATATGTTCGCGTCGATAAACAGATACATATTTGCACCGTAACTAGATTTCTAAGTGATGTTTCCGATCAGAATACCGAAACACCGTACCAATTGCGGCAATCGGTCGAACAGCCGGCAATATCGGCACCCACGCTACGTAAAGCACGTGTGAGCGGCTGCTGCTACTCAGTCTATTTATGAGCTCAATCTAGCGCTTTTTTCAACTGTAAGTGATTATATGAACTTTTGGGTAATGCAATCTCGATTGCTGATTAAGTAAGTGATCGACTGAAAGCACATGCTTGCCCTACCGCCCCGCCTTCACCGCGACCGGCCCGACATTGTCGCCGACGCTGATCGCCAGCGGGCGGCGCGCAAGGACGGCGTCCTCGTTGGTCGGCACCATGAATTCCCACATGTCGGGGGAGAAGACGTGGTCGCGCTCGCGCCGTAGCACCGGATCCCAGCTCGGACCCGGACGGGCCTCGCCGGCGCCCGCGACCGCCGAGGCATCGAGCCCCGCATCCGCCGCGAGCTTGGGCAGCGCGCTATCGATGAAGGAGGCGCGCGCCTCCGCGACGCTCTTCGTGCGGATGCCCTCCTTGAGCAATACGTCGTCCGCCGCCTCGGCGTCATGGCCGAACCAGGCGACGGTCTGCTTCATGCGGCCCGGCAGCGCGGCCTTGAGGCCGTCGCGGTCCGCCTCGCTGAAGCTCTTGAGCCAGCCGCTGGCGCAAAGGAGGTGGAACTCGCTCTCCACCGCGATCTGCTCGAGCAACGGCTGGGCGATCTCGAAGGCGCCGCCCTTCAGCGTTTCGACGAGCTCGGCGATCGCGGCCTCGGCCATGAAGACGGTGCCGACATAGTCGCCCCAGCTTTCGGGTGCTGCGTCGAGCAGGCTCATCGCGTGCAGCTCGTCCTTGCCGCGGCCGAATTCGAGCGCGCCCTCGGGCTCGTCGAACACGTCCTCCAGGAACTTGAAGAGCGCCCGCGTATGGCCGAGCACATCCTGCGCCATCGCCGCCATGGACGTGAAGTCCTGCAGCCCGCGGCCGTTCCGCATCACCTTGATGTACCAGTGGCCCAGCACCCATTTGCAGTCGGCGATGGTGACGAGCTCGTCGCGCAGCGCCTGTTTGACGTCAGGGGTCAGATCCATCGCGCGCTCCCTCGTCTCTTCTCCGCCGCTACCATTTCATCCAGCCGAACGGGTTGCCGCAGCTCGCGCATTCGAAAGCGATCTCCGAGACGGTGCCGCCGAAGGGATTGTGGACCGTGTTGTCGGTCGAGCCGCACCACGGGCATTCGACCGTCATGTCGTACTTGTCGCGGAAGACGCCATCTGACCTGACTTGGGTGGGCTTGTCGGCCTCCCGGTCCTTCGCGGCTCTAGTCTTGGCGTCACCCATCATGCGAAGCCCACCGCCGAGCCCGGATCGGGCCGGCCGATGACCCGCTCGAAGGCATCGGCCGGCGCCATCGTCATCTCGATCCATTCGCGCTCGGAGTAGATGAGCCGGGCCCGCGCCAATGCGAGATCGCGGTTTGGCGCGCTCAGCGTGCCCAGATGCTCCAGCCGCCCGTCGATGCGGTGCCGGCCGAAGACCTCGTAAAGCTCTGTATCGGGCTCGAGGACGCGTTCGCTCACTTCCTGGCCTCCCACCTAGATCTGGAACCCGTAATCCTTCACATGCTCGCGGGCGCAGGGGGCGATGTCGGACTTCTGCCATTTCTCGCCCCAGGCGATCTTCACCTTGACCCCCGTCACCCCCTCGATCGCGCCGACCCGCTTCTTGATGTCCCACTGGATCATCTCGTAGGCGGGGCAACCCATGCAGGGATAGACGATCGCCACCGTCACCGCGCCTTGCGCGCTGACGGTCACCTCGCGCAGCATGCCCATATCGCTCAGCCCCACATCCATATGCGGGTCCTTGACGAGGGCGAGCGCCTCGCGGACGGCGGCGGTCAGTCCTCCTTCCACAACTCGTCCCCCCAGACCTCGCTTTGCAGCCGCGCATGCGCGTAAGGGTTCATCGGTCCGTCGTATTTGAGCTGGTTGATCGTGTCCTTCCAGTCGGCCTCTTCCCAGATCCACTCGCGCTTCTCGACGTCGCACATCATCGGAAAGGGGCAGTCGAGCACGTACTTGCCCTGCTCCTCGTCGTAATGCGCCGGCACGTCGAGCCCCACCTCGGCGGCGAACTTGCACGCCGACTGCAGCCACATCTCGCGCATCGTATCGTTCGACCAGCCGCGCACCTTGAAGTCGAGCTGGCCCTTTCGGTGCTTCAGGCGGTCGGGCAGGCCGAACCAGGTGACGCCGTGGGGGAACATCCAGTCGAGCGCCTTCTGCACCGCCGCGCGGGTCTCCGGCGAGTACTCGGCGTAGAACTTCACCCACTGCTCGCCGTGGCCGACATGGAACTGCTCCTCGAAGTTGATCTTGCGCAGCGAGCGGCGATAGGGCGCAAAGGAGCAGTTGAGCTCAACGTCGCGCGTGGTGATGCGGCCGGCGCGGTCGAGGAAGCACTGCGAGACCAGGAACTCGAAATAGTTCTTGAGCTCGAACTGCATGATCATCAGCGTCTTGATCGTCTCCGGCGCGATGTCGAACGTCTTCTCCCGCATCGAGACGCCGAAGCGCTCGAGCAGCATGCCCTGTTGGTGCGCGTGGCCGACCTCGTCCTGGATCGTTGCCGAGACCGCGACCTTGGCGCCGATATCGGGGCAGGTGCGGTAGGCCGTGTAGGCCCAGGTCAGCACCGTGACCTCCGATTGCGCGGCGATCGTCAGCGTCTGCACCAGCGCGTTGCGATAATCGGGAAAGACCTCTTCAAGGTCCTCGATCAGCTCGCCGGCCTGGATCTTGGCCATGGTCGCGCTCTTGACCGCTTCGACGTCGCCGGCCGCTTCGGCGCTTTCAACCGCAGTTTCTGCCATCGTTTCCGTCCCTGGCTGTCTGGCGCGGCGTCCAATCGAGCCGCGCGGGGCGCCGGTCCATGCCAATCCGGCCACCCTCGGATGCCTCTATTATATATTAACCGCGCGGTCAGTGAAAAACCACCATGATCGTAAAAACTGATTGCATGGGGGGCATTCGGGCGGCGCGGCCCGGCGCTAATCCTCCAGGTACCGGATGATGAAGCTCGCCAGCGCGAAGGGCTCGTCCTCGCCGGGGCGGGAAAAGCGCGCGTCGTAGCGGACCGCGATGCCGTTCGCGCGCTCCTCGACCGCCGCGATGGTGAAGCTCATGATGAAGCGCTCGCCGCATTTGAGCGGCGAGAAGAGCCGGATGCCCTCCGCCCCCTGGATCAGGAAGGTGGGCACGTTGCGGATCTCGATCATGTCGAACTGGAGCCGCGGGAAGTAGGCGGCGGTGAACATGGCCGGCGCGATCAGCGTGCCGAAGCGCGAGGCCTCGGCGCGCTCCAAGTCCCAATGGGTCCACTCGTCGTTGTCGACGGCGCGGCAGAAATGCTCGATGCGCTCGCGCGTCACCTCGACCGGATCCGAGGGCCCGACCGTTTTCCCCACCAGGGCTCGGAACCCGTCCAGGCCGTCGATCACCAGCTTGTCATTTGGCATGCCCTTGTCCGTCGCTTATCTGCTCGTGCGAGCGTATCCAACGCTGGCGGCACCCGAAAGGCCGACCTATCTATCGAGAACGCGTGTTTTGTACGCGCCCGTCTAGTCCCGCCAGCCTACCCAGCCGACCGGATAGACTATCCATGCCCCTCCGCGCCCTAGCTCTCTCCATGATCAGCTCGCTTCTCGTCGGCTGCGCCGTGCTTTCGCCGCTGCCGAATAAGTCCGATATCGGCCAGCGCCTCGCCATGTTCCCGACCGAAGGCCTGCCGCTCAAGGCCCCGGTCACGATCCATTGGGACGCGCACGCGATCCCCTTCATCGAGGCGCAGAACGACGCCGACCTCGCCTTCGCGCTCGGCCTCGTCCACGCGCATCTGCGGCTCGGGCAGATGGAGCTGATGCGCCGGATCTCGCAGGGCCGCATCTCGGAGATGGCGGGGCCGCTCGCCACCGAGATCGACCACAGCCTGCGCATCCTCAACTACGCCAAGGCGGCCGAGGCGAGCGAGGCGGCGATGCCGCCCGAGACCAAGGCCTGGGTCACGGCCTTCGTCGCCGGCATCAACCACTATCAGAAGACGGCGAAAGTCCTGCCCGCCGAATACCGCATCCTCGGCCTGGAGCGCGAGCCCTGGACGATCCGCGACGTGCTGACGATCGGCCGGCTCGCCTCGACCGATGTCAACTGGCTCGTCTGGTTCTCCACATTGAAGCTTCGCAAGCGCAAGGACTGGCCGGAGCTCTGGGCGCGTCTGGTCAAGAACGGCGGCGATTCGATGGCGAGCTTCCGGCCCGACGGCAAGCAGGCGGCGCTCGACGACATATTGCGCGGCATGAGCCGCTCGGGCAGCAACTCGCTCGCGGTCGCGGGCGCGCGCACCAAGACCGGCGCTGCGCTGATGGCGAACGACCCGCATCTGGGGATCATGCTGCCGAACCTGTGGCTGATCGCCGGCATCAAGTCGCCAAACGTCCATGCCGTCGGCCTGATGGTGCCGGGCATTCCCTTCGTCGCGCTCGGCCGCAACGAGCGCATCGCCTGGGGCGGCACCAATATGCGGGCGGCTTCGTCCGACCTCTACGACGCCGCCAAGTTCAAGCCGGGCGAGATCAAGTCCCGCGAGGAGACGATCCGCGTCCGCTGGTGGCGCAACACGCGGGTCACGGTACGGACCACCCCCGTTGGCCCGATCATCAGCGATGCGCCCTTGCTGAATGCCGGTAGTGACGGGCCGCTCGCGTTGCGCTGGGTCGGCCATGACGGTAGTGACGAGATCACGGCGTTTCTGAAGGTCCAGCGCGCCGGCAACTGGGATGAGTTCCGCGCCGCCTTCAAGACGTTCGCCGTCTCCGCCCAGAACATGCTCTACGCCGATGTCGACGGGAATATCGGCCAGCTGATGGCGATCCGCCTGCCGGTGCGCCGCGAGACAAGGCCGCGCGATATCGTCCTCGATCCCACCGATCCGCGCGACACCTGGCACGGCTTCCTGAACGTCCTCGACCTGCCCGTGAGCTACAACCCCAAGATCGGCTTCCTCGCCTCGGCCAACAACCGGCCCGCCCCGGCGGCCGTGCCGATCGGCTATTTCTTTTCCACCGACGATCGGGTGAAGCGCATGGCGGCGCTGATGACGGGGACGGGCAAGATCGACCTCGCGGCGCTCCGGGCCGTGCAGCGCGACGTCTATCTCATCTCGGCGGTCAAGCTGCGCGACTTGATCGCGGGCAGGATCGACGCCCTCGGCGTCGCCAAGGGGTTGAGCGCGCAAGAGGTGACGCTGCTCAAGGCGTTCCGCGACTGGGACGGCCATTACAGCACGGCCTCGCGCGGCGCCGTCGCCTTCGAGCTCGTGCATCACTACCTTTCAACAGCGCTGCGCAAGCGGCTTTATGCGCCCGAGGTCGCGGCCGTTCTCGCCGGCCAGTCGCGCAACAAGGCGTTGCTCGCCCAGGATATCGAACGCGCCGACGACACGGCGCTCGCCGCCGATCTCAAAGCCGCGCTCACGGCGGCCGCCGCCAAGTTCGACGGCTTCGAGAACTGGGGCGCCTTCCATCGCCTCGTGGTCAACCATCCGCTCGGCCGATTGCCGGTGATCGGCAGCCGTTTCCGCTTCGTCGACGCGCCGGCCGAGGGCTCGAACGACACGCTCTGGAAGACGGCGCACAGCACGACCGACGAGCGCCATCCCGCGCGCTTCGGCTCCAACGCGCGGCACATCTCCGATCTGTCCGATCCGGATGCCAACTGGTTCACGCTGCTGGGCGGCCAGGACGGCTGGTTCAACTCGGCCAACTTCACCGACCAGGTGCCGCTCTGGCTCAAGGGCGAGTACGTGCACGTGCCGTTCCGCATGGAGACGGTGCGCAAGGCCTTCCCGCACAAGACCAAGCTCGCGCCAGGGAAATAGCAAAAGGGCATCCGCAATTCCCCTCTCCCCTTGTGGGAGAGGGTCAGGGTGAGGGGTCCAAACGCCAAAGGCGTTTGCTGCATATGCGTTGCCGCTGTTGCGGCGTTCCCCTCACCCGGCCGCTGGCGCGGCCACCCTCTCCCACAAGGGGAGAGGGGACTAAGCGCCGCGTCCAACTGCTTCTAGAGATGCCCCATCTCGAAGTCCTGGCAGGAGAGATCGAAGGCAGCGAGGCCTTCTTCCAGATAGTCCGGCAGCAGCGGCGTGCCGAGCAGATAGGCCGCGGTATGATCGTTATGCGCGTCGCGCGCGGTCTGTAGCGCCTCGTCCCACTCGTCCTTCGTGAAGTCGCCGCGGCCGACCCAGGTGAGCGCCACAAGCTCGCACTGCTCGTCGACATTCATGTCGTCGATCGCTTCCTTCAGCTCGTCGAAGGTCGCGTCGTCGGCATAGGATTCCAGAACCTGGCGGAAGTGGTCGTCGGCGGCGTTCGAGCCGTAGTCGGGCTCGACGACGTCCTCCTTGACGTCGAATTCGCGGGCCTTGACGACGATGAAGCAGATCTTGTCGAGGTCCATCTCGGGCATGAGTGTCATCCGTCCACTGACAGGGTTCCGATCGTGCCTTCGAATTTAGGCGCAATCAACCGCCCGCCGGATTGACCCGAATCAATCGGGTGGGTGCCGGTGGACTTGGTGCCGCCCGCGCTTTAGATAGCGACGGGGAGGGGCGTCCATGGCCAATGCGGAGAAGAAGGTCGCGCTCGTGGTCGGCGCGGGCGACAGTTTGGGCGGTGCCATTGCCCGGCGCTTCGCCCGCGAGGGCTACGCGCTGGCCATCACCCGCCGCAACCCGGAGAAGTTGGCCGATCTCGTGCGCCTGATCGAAGGCGAAGGCGGCGAGGTCCATCCCTTCGGCTCCGATGCGCGCCGCGAGGAGGCGGTGGCCGAGCTCGTCGAGACGGTCGAGCGCGACATCGGCCCGATCGAGGTCGCGGTCCACAATATCGGCGCCAACGTCCAGTTTCCCATCACCGAGACGACGACGCGGGTCTACTACAAGGTCTGGGAGCTCGCCTGCAAATCGGCCTTCCTGATCGGCCGCGAGGTTGCCAAACGCATGGTGACACGTGGCCGCGGCACCATCCTCTTCACCGGCGCCACGGCGAGCGTGCGGGGCGCGGCGGGCTTTTCGGCGTTTGCCGGTGGCATGCACGGCAAGCGCGCGCTCGCCGAGTCGATGGCGCGCGAGCTCGGGCCGCAGAACATCCACGTCGCGCATGTCATCATCGACGGGCCGATCGACACGCCCTTCACCCGCGAGCGTTTCCCCGATCTCATCGCGTCGCGGCCGCCCGACGGCATTCTGCTGCCCGACGACATTGCCGAGAACTATTGGCATCTCCATTGCCAGAAGCGCAGCGCCTGGACCCACGAACTCGACGTTCGCCCCTTCCTTGAGCCGTGGTAAGCTGAGCCGGTTCGCGCGGTCGTAAGCGCGACCCGTTCCAGCTTTTTGTCCCGAGATCCATGGCCAAGACCCTCGAATTCTTCTTCGATTACGGCAGCCCGACCTCCTATCTCGCCCATGTCCAGCTCGCCGGCATCGCCGAGCGCACGGGCGCGCAGGTCGTGCGCCGGCCGATGCTGCTGGGCGGCGTCTTCAAGGCGACGGGCAACCAGACCCCGGTCGCGATCCCGGCCAAGGGCGCCTATATGCTGAACGATATGCCGCGCATGGCGACGCATCTCGGCGTGCCCTTCACCATGAACCCTTACTTCATCATCAATACGCTACCGTTGATGCGCGGCGCCGTGGCAGCATTGGAAGACGGTAACTTCGAGCCTTACGACGCGGCGATGTGGCAGGCCATGTGGATCGACGGCGCGAACATGGGCGAGGTCGAGGTGATCGGCAAAGTTCTGGCAGGCGCGGGGCTCGACCCGGCCGCCTTTGCCGCGCGCATCCAGGAACAATCGGTCAAGGACGGCCTGATCGCGGCCACCGAGGAGGCGGTCAGGCGCGGCGCTTTCGGTGCGCCCACCTGCTTTGTCGGCGACGAGATGTTTTTCGGCTCCGACCGGATGGATTATGTCGAACGCGCCCTGGCCGCTTAAGCGCTGGACGCTCACCCGCGAGCAGATCGCCTCGGGCGAGGTGCGGCGGCGCATCGTCGCCAGCGGCTATCCTTTCCCGATCCTGAGCGAGGACGCGCTGCAAGCGAAGCTCCAGGAGACGCTCGAGGCGCGCAATGGCGCCGACGTCTGGGTCTTCGGCTACGGCTCGCTGATGTGGAACCCGGCCTTCTATTACGCCGAGCGGCGGGTCGGCCTGATCCACGGCTTTCACCGGCGGTTTTGCCTGTGGACCCATGCCGGCCGCGGCACGCCCGAGAATCCCGGCCTCACCCTGGCGCTCGACCGCGGCGGCTCGTGCCATGGTGTGGCCTTCCGCCTCGACGAGGATCAGGCGGAAACCGAGCTCGGCATCGTCTTCAAGCGCGAGATGGTGAGCGGCGCCTACGCGCCGCGCTGGGTCAAGGTGCGCACGCCCGAGGGCATCATCCGCGCCGTCACCTTCGTCATCAATCACGCGCATGACCGCTATACCGGCCTCTTGCCGGAGAAACAGGTGGTCGAGGTGATCGCGAGCGCGGCGGGCCCGCTGGGGGCGTGCGCGGAATATCTCCATAACACGGTCGAGCATCTGGGCGCGCTCGGCATCGTCGACCGCGCGCTCTTTCGCCTGCACGACCAAGTGCTCGAACGAAACGGCGGCTGAGCGGACGCCCCTGACCCGCGCGTTATCGTCAACGCCCACTTGACTTGCGCGCATGGCTGACAGAGCCTTGCGCCAAAGCGGTGGTCGGGCGCCTTGGCGTGCGAACCGCTGCGCATGCGATCAGGAGGACGCTATGGCGACCGAGAAGGCCACCACGAGCGCTGGCGCCCAAGCCAAACCCGAAGGCACGTCAGGCGACAGCAAGCATCCCTGGCTCAAATCCTATCCGCCCGACATCAAGTGGGATACCGAGATCCCCGAGCGCCGCCTCTATGCGCTGATGGACCACGCGGTCGAGCGCTACGCCAAGAACCAGGCGATCGACTTCCTCGGCAAGACCATGAGCTACGCCGATGTCGGCGACCAGGTCGACCGCATGGCCAAGGGCCTGCAGCAGATGGGCGTGCGCGCCGGCATCAAGGTCGGGCTCTTCCTGCCCAACACGCCCTATTCGGTGATCGGCTTCTTCGCCATCCTGAAGGCCGGCGGCACGGTGGTGAACTACAACCCCCTCTATGCCGAGCGCGAGCTGCTCTACCAGATCGACAATTCGGAGACCGACTTCTTCGTCACCCTCGATCTGAAGGTGCTCTACGACAAGGTGCCGGCGCTGCTGAAGCAGTCGCGCCTCAAGAAGGTCATCATCTGCCGCATGCAGGACATCCTGCCCTTCCCGAAGAACCTGCTGTTCCCGCTGGCCAAGGCCAAGGAGATCGCCAAGATCCCGCGCGACGACAGCCACGTCCGCTACAAGGACCTGATCAAGAACGACGGCCGGGTCGACGAGGTGCGCGTCGATCCGGTGAAGGACATCGCGGTGCTGCAATACACCGGCGGCACCACCGGCGTGCCCAAGGGCGCCATGCTGACCCACGCCAACCTCTACGCCAATGCGATGCAGTGCGACATGTGGTTCCCGGCGGCCGAGGGTCAGCCCGACCGGGTGATCGGCGTGCTGCCGCTCTTCCACGTCTTCGCGATGACCATCGTGATGACCAGCAGCGTCTATCGCGGCTCGGCCATGATCCTGCTGCCGCGCTTCGAGATCGTGCAGCTGCTGGAGACGATCCAGCGCGCCAAGCCGACGATCATGCCCGGCGTGCCGACGCTCTTCACCGCGGTCAACAACTATCCCAAGCTCGACCAGTACGACTTGTCGTCGCTCGCTTACTGTCTGTCGGGCGGCGCCGCGCTGCCGCTCGAGGTCAAGCAGAAATTCGAGAAGCTGACCGGCTGCACGCTCGTCGAGGGCTACGGGCTTTCGGAGACCTCGCCCGTGGCCACCGCCAATCCCTTCACCGGCATCAACAAGGAAGGCTCGATCGGCCTGCCCATGCCGGCCACCACGATCACCATCGTCTCGATCGATACCGGCAAGCCCGTGCCGACCGGCGAGAACGGCGAGGTCTGCATCACCGGCCCGCAGGTGATGGCGGGCTACTGGAACAATCCAGAGGCGACGAAGGAGGCGATCATCGACGGCCGCTTCCGTTCCGGCGATATCGGCTATCTGGATGAGGACGGCTACACCTTCATCGTCGACCGGCTGAAGGAGATGATCCTCGCCGGCGGCTACAACGTCTATCCGCGCAACGTCGAGGAGGCGATCTACATGCATCCGGCGGTGTCCGAATGCGCCGTCGTCGGCCTTCCCGACGAGTATCGCGGCCAGACGGTGAAGGCCTACGTCGCGCTGGGCGAGGGCCAGTCGCTCAGCGAAGCCGATCTCCTCACCTTCTTGGAGGACAAGATCTCCAAGATCGAGATGCCCAAGATGGTGGAGTTCCGCACCGACCTGCCGAAGTCGGCGATCGGCAAGATCCTGAAGAAGGAGCTGCTCGCCGAGGAAGCCGCCAAGGCCGAGGCGAAGGGGTAGGGGGCACACCCAATCTTTTTGTAGGGGCGGGTTTCAAACCCGCCCCTACAAGTATTCTCAGCCGGTACTCACCCGTCCGCGCCCCGCGGCAGCACGACACGCGCGACGAGCCCGCCGCCCTCGCGGTCCTCCAGCGTGATGTCGCCGCCATGCCCGCGCACGATGGTTCGGGCCAGCGCCAGACCGAGGCCGGTGCCGCCGGTCTCGCGGCTGCGCGATTCCTCCAGGCGGAAGAACGGCGCGAAGACCTGCTCGCGCCGTTCGGCGGGAATTCCCGGCCCGCGGTCGGCGACGATGATCACTACGTCGTCCGCACGCTCCTCCAGCCCGACCTCCGCCCCCCCGCCATACTTGACCGCGTTGTCGATCAGGTTGGCGAAGGCACGGTTCAGCGCCACCGGCCGGCCGGCGAGCGTCACCCTGTCGGGGCCGTCGAAGGCGACCGCGCGGCCGGCGTCCGCGAGGTCGTCGCACAGGGTCTGCAAGAGGCTCGAGAGGTCGACGGTCGTCGTTGGCTCGGCCGCCGCATCGTCGCGGGCGAAGGAGAGCGTGGCGTCGAGCATCTCGCGCATGCGGGCGATGTCCTCGACCGCCTTGGCGCGTTGCTCGTCGTCCGTGATGTAGTCGGCGCGGAGCTGGAAGCGCGTCAGCATGGTCCGTAGATCGTGGCTGATCGCCGCCAGCATTCGCGTGCGGTCCTCGACGAAGCGGCGGATGCGATGTTGCATCTGGTTGAAAGCTTCCGCCGCCTCGCGGATTTCGGTCGGCCCGGCCTCGTCCATCGGCGGCGCCTCGACGTCGGTGCCGAGCCGCACCGCGGCGGCGGAGAAGCGCTGCAGCGGGCGCGTTACCCGGCGCGAAACGAGGATCGCAAGCCCTGTCAACCCCAGCCCGATCACCACGATCACGCCGAGCACGGCCAGCGGCCGCGGAGGCCCGCGCATTTGATCGCGGCCCGAGATGGTGAGCCAGCTTCCGTCGCTCAGTCGCAAATGGGCCTCCACCGCTCGCGCCCTGCGGCGCGGACTGTCTGCCGGCACGCCGACCTCGACCGTGTTGAGCCCGCGCGCGGCCAGCGAACGTTCGAGCTGCCGTGCCACCCAGCGCATCTCCCAGCCCCGTCGCTTCAGCCGCCGGGCAGGTCGCGAGCGCGTCCAGACCAGCTTGAACGCATCGGTCGTTTCCCCTTTGAGCGCGGCAGCGCGCGCCTCCGGCGGTAGCCGGTCGATCATCGCCGCGACGCTGGCCACGGTCTCGAAGACGAAACGGCTACCCGGCGGGCCGTCGCGGGCTACGCTCAGCCACCACACCATGACCCCGGCGCAGATCACGGTGAACAGGCCCGCGATCAGGACGAGCGTGTTGCGGCCGGCGATGCTGCGGGGCCACAGACGTGCCAGGGGGCGTATCAGGGGACGCATCACACGCCCTCCACGTCGGCGGTGAAGATGTAGCCGCCGCCGCGCACGGTCTTGATGAGCTGCGGGTCCCTGGGGTCGGCCTCGACCTTGCGCCTGAGCCGGCTCAGCTGCACGTCGATACTGCGGTCGAAGGCGGCCGCTGCCCGCCCGCGCGTGAGGTCGAGCAGCTGGTCGCGGTTGAGGACCCGCTTGGGATGCTCGGCGAAGGCGGCGAGCAGGTCGAACTCGCCCGCCGTAAGCGCCACCAGCGCGCCGCCCGGATCGCGCAGCTCACGCTTCGCCAGATCGAGCATCCAGCCGTCGAAGGCGAGCCTGCGCCCGCGCTCTTCTGTCGCCGGCCCTGCGGCGGAGCCCACCCGGCGCAGCACGGCGCGGATGCGCGCCAGGAGCTCGCGCGGGTTGAAGGGCTTCGCGAGATAGTCGTCGGCGCCCATCTCGAGCCCGACGATGCGGTCAGTCTCCTCGCCGAGCGCCGTCAGCATGATCACCGGCAATGCGCTTTCGACCCGCAGACGCCGGCAGAGGCTGAGCCCGTCCTCTCCCGGCAGCATCAGGTCGAGCACGACGAGGTCGAAGCGCGCCGCCTCCATCGCCTTGGCCATGGCGCGGCCGTCGGCAGCGGTCTCGACCCGCATCTCGTGCTTCTTCAGAAAGCGTGCCAGCAGGTCGCGGATCTCGGCGTCGTCGTCGACGATCAATATGTGGGGCGTCCGGGCCATGGCGCGGGATTATAGGCGCGCGCCGCATACGCTCCGGAAAACTTTGTAACGCTTTGTAACAGGCGGCGGCCCTGCAATACGGCGTTACCAAACCCCACGTCCGCCGACATCGTTGTGCAACACCGCCGATCCATACCGGTTGGCGAGGCGGCGCCCGGCGCCGCGCTCGCAGCACATGGAACCAAGGAGGACTGTCATGAAGACCCGCAACATCCTGATCAGCGTGGGAACAGCGGTCGCGATCCTCGCGACCACCACCGTCGTCGCCTGGCCGACCGCGCCCAGCTACACCGCCGGCGCCTTCGTCGGGCAGGCGCCCGTCGGCGCCGTCGCCGCCCACTTCCGCGGCGGTTGGGGCCAAGGTGGCCACCGGCGCGGTTTCCAGGCGGTCTGCAGCGAGCGCCGCAATCAGGGCATCGAGCACGGCCTCGCCTTCGTCGAGGGCTTCGTCAACTTCAACGCCGAGCAGACGGCGGCGTGGAACGATCTGGGCGCGGCCATCCGCGCCGGCAGCGCCTCGGTCGGCGAGAAGTGCAAGGAGCTTCAGGCCGCCGGCGAGCCCCGCACCGCGCCCGAGCGCCTCGCCCGCTTCGAGGCCATGGCGACGACCGGGCTCGACATCCTGAAGCGCGTCCGCCCGGCCTTCGACCGCTTCTACGCGACGTTGAGCGACAAGCAGAAGAAAGCGCTCGACGGGCTGATCTCGCACCGCGCCGGCCGGCGCTGAGGGAGGCCGGGATGTTGGACCTCGAACCCGGGTTCGGATGTCACGGGCATGACCGCCGCAGCCGTGCCACGCCGCCAACTGGCCCGGAGCGGATCGAAGCGCTGATCGCCCTGGCCGAGCGCTACCTCGCCATCGACGGCGATCAGCACGAGCCCTGGGAGTATCTGACCGGGACGGTCCACGATTGCGTCGAGGCGATGCAGATCGCCTGGGTCGAGCTCGACCGCTCCGACGACGGCACGATCGCCCGCTTCGACCGTCTTGCTGACGTCGCCGACGTCGTCTCGGCGGCGGTCCGCCGGCTACGACCGGCCCTTGAGGCGCTCTACCGCACACTCGACGCGGCGCAACGCGAAGCGCTCGACGGGCTGATCGACGAGGTGATCGGCCGCAGCTCCGCTGCCCGCGCCTGGCAATAGCGCGCGCTGTGGTCCCCTAAGCGCGCCTTCGGCCGCCCGTGGCATGGTATCCGCGGGCGGCCGTTCCTTTTCGTGGGGGCTACGCTGCGCCGCCCGCCCTTACTTCATAATCGTTTGCGGCGCCTTGCCCTTCTCCACCCATTGCTCGAGCGCGCTCAGCGGGTCGATGCTGTGCTGGTTGACGCCGTTCGCGCCCTTGAGCAGCCCGCAGTGATCCATGCCGGGGATCATGAAGAGCCGCACGAAGGCCTTGGTCTTCTCCGCGCCACCCATCTTCGCCTGCACCTGCTCGTACCATTGCAGCGTCTTGTAGGGCGGCACGATGGCGTCGGCCCAGCCGTGCCAGACGATCATCTTGCCGCCGGCCTTGCGGAACTTCGAGATGTCCGGATTGTCGGAATTGTAGACCTTGGCCATGGCTTTGAGCTTCGGCGGGTCGGTGTCGAAGTTGAACTTGGCGGCCGTAAAGCTCGGCCCCGGATCGTCGGCGAAGGCCATGTAGGCGAGGAAGTTCTGCCCGAAGATCGGGATCAGCTTGCCGCCGCCGCCCTTCTTGCCGGTGAGCCATAGCCACCAGAAGCGCTCCGAGCCTTCGGGGATCTGTCCGGCGAAGAGCGGCGTGCCCTTGGAATCGCGCGCGCCCTGCCGCCATTTCGCGACGACGCCGAGCTCGGCCGTGGTCAGGCATTTGGCACTGTCCGCGCCGGCCTTGCACTGGAGTTTTGCGAGATCGACCTTGCATTTGCGCGGATCCTGGATGACGCCGTCGCGCTTGCCGTCGACCGCATCGCATTGGCGCATCACCTCGTCGCCGATCAGCTTGTCCTTGCCGGGTTTTAGGATCGCCTTGCCCTGCGCATCGGTGTTGGCCTGGACCAGCCAGGCCATGCTGGTGGCGACGAGCCCGGTATAGTCCATCGCCGGCGCGCCGGAGATGATGCCGGTGAACATGGTCGGATATTTGAGCGAGGCCATATGCGCCATCCGGCCGCCGGTCGAGCAGCCCTGGAAATAGGCGCGGCTGGGCTTGCCGTTATAGAAGGCGGCGATCAGCGCCTTGGCCACGCGGTTGGTCTCGCCGATCGAGCGCCAACCCCAATCGCGCTCGCCGACCGGATTGTGATCGGCCCAGGATGCGTCGACCACGCTCATGCCGTGATGGCCGCTGTCGGAGGCAGCGGTGGCATAGCCCTTCTTCAAGCCCGGCCCCATCGCGTTGATGAAGCCCTTGGACTTGTCGCCGCGGGCGAGGATGCCGCAAAAGCCGCCGCAGCCGACCTGGTAGAGCTTGCCGTTCCAGCCGGTGAGCGGCAGCCGCACCTCGATCGAGATCGCCGGCAATGCAATCGCGCGCACCTGGCAATAGGCGGGCAGGCCCTTGTCGCCGCGGTTGACCCGCGCCGACGTCACGAAGCCCGCATCGATCTGGAGATTGCGCAAGCCGACGCAGCGCGCCTCGGCGCTCTCCGCCGCCTGGCCCTGCGCCGCCGGCATGAGCGACGCGACGCCGAGCGCCAAGGCAACACCGATTGAACGAACCGACCAGAACCGTGCCGACATCATCGTTTCCTCCCAGGAGTGAGTCCGCTTGTGCGGATTGCCGTTGCGCGTCGTCTTCGCCCGATCAAACGCTAGGGCAACGCGAAACGGGGAGTCAATTGAAGGTTGAGGTCGGCGCGTCCGCGTCTTCGCCTGGCGAATGGGACAGTTGAGACGGTTGGGACGAAAAAGCGGGACAGATGAGACAGCGGCGGTGGGACAGCTGAGACAGCCCGGCGATTTCCGGTTGTTGTTCGAAAACCGTTCGGCCCGACCTCAGGGCTTGCCGATAAACCGCACCGTGTCGTCGAGCACCGGCGCCAGGCCGTGGAAGAACTTCGAGATCGCGATCACGATCTGACCGTGCCCGATGCCGGGATAGCTGCGCGCGGTGGCGCGGCCGCCGGCGCGGCGATAGGCCTCGGCGAGGCCGGGCCCGTTGCGCGCGCCCACGACCGTGTCGAGCCCGGCCGACAGCAAGAGCAGCGGTGGACCGCCCCCATTGGTCGTGGCCGCGCCATTCTCGGCGAAGACGACCGGCCGGGCGTTGCGCGCCGGATGCGCGGCGAAGATCTTGGCCAGGCGCGGTAGCTGCTCGGGGTGAAAAACGTAAGGTCCGGCGAGGCCGATCATGCCGCCGATGCTGCTGCGCGGCACGCCGGCGGCCTGGAGATAGCCGGGGTCGAGCGCCAGCAAGGCCGCGATATGCGCGCCCGCCGAATGCCCCATCAGGTAGATATGCTCGGGGTCGCCGCCGTGGCGGCGCACGTTCTCGCGCACCCAGGCGACAGCGCGCGCGGCGTCCTCGACGAAGCCCGGAAAGCGCGCCCGCGGATAGAGCCGGTAGTTGATCAGCACCACCACATAGCCGGCGTCGGCGAAGGCGCGGCCGACGAAGCCGTAGCGGTCCTTGTTGCCGCGCCGCCAGCCGCCGCCATGGATGAAGATCAAGGTCTTGCGCGGCTTGGCGTCCGGGCCCGCGCCGTCCGGAAGATAGAGGTCGAGCTTGTGCCGGGGATCGGGGCCGTAGGCGACGTCGCGCGGGCCACGCGCGGCGGCCGGCAAGGCGAGCAGCGCCAGGGCGGGCAGCAGAAGGAGTGTGCGGGCGAGCTGGTTCATGATGAGGTTATACGCGCCGAATGGCGGAATAGTTTCCGGTTCCGACGCGCACGATCACCAGCCGCCGCCACCGCCGCCGCCACCACCGCCGCCGGAAAAGCCGCCGCCGCCCGACCCCGAAGAGGAGCCCGGTGCCGTCGAGGAGGAGGAAATGGCGCTGCTGAAGGCGCCCCCCAGGCCGCTCGCGAGCCCCGTCGCGCCCAGCGTCGACCAGGCCGTGCCGTGATACCAGTAGGGATGATAGGGCGTGCCGTCGGCCATGCGCGCGGCCTTCAGCACATCGGCGAAGCGCTCGCTCCATTTCTGCTCGACGTCGAGCGCCAGCGCGTAGGGGAGGAACTTCTCGAAGAGCTCGGGCGTTTCGGCCGGCGGGTTCATCAGGTTCATGCGGTCCTTCTCGGCGACCGAAAGATACATCCGGAAGCCTTCGAGCTGATCCATCACCTTGCGCCCCATGAGCGTCGGCGCGCGCATCAGGTGGAAGAACAGCGCGTTCACGAAACCCATCGCCAGGATCATGACGACGCCCAGCCAGTCGATGATCGCACCGAGCCCGATGGCGCCCGCGACCTCGCCGCCGAAGAAGGGAATGAAGAAAAGCGTCATGACGACGCCCATCGCATAGCTGCCCGAGGTCCAGGACTTCCAGACCTGCATGCCGAGGAAGAAGACCCCCATCGTCCAGACGCTGAGCCAGATGCCGATGAAGACCGCCCCGACGGCTTCGTCTGCCGTCACCAGGGCGACGAGAACGGCAACGATGGTGATGCCGAGCCCGGCGAAGACATAGCCGCGGTTGGTGAGGAAGTAGGCCTTCTCGAATTCCAGGCGGAGATAGGCCTTGAGCTCGTTCAGCGCGCCGCTGATCTTGGAGTGGTTCGACTGCTCGAGCTTGATCTTCGCCTTCGAACGGAAGAGCTTCTTGGCGATATCGCGCTCGCCCTGTGACAGCTTCGACTTGTCCTCGTCGATGCGCTCGAGCGTGAACTTCTTTTTCTTGTCCTCGCTGATGGTGAGATAGCCCTTGACCGCCATGTTGACGACGGCGGCGGCGAAGGCCTTGTTGTCGAAGCCCATGCGGCGGATGAAGCGCGCGGCGGCGGGCGAGATGCCCTTGGGCGGCTCGTACAAGGGGATGATGGCGCCCTTGGCCGGATCGCGGCCGACCCGGATCCAGGCGAACAGATAGAAGATCCCGAGCACGACGAGGCCGACGAAGCCGAGGATCGCCGGCGCGTTGTCGGCGAGGAACCAGCCCATCTTCTCCGTGCTCGAGGGCGGGACCACGATACCTTTGGTGAAGCCGACCGCGACCGACAGCCCTTCGCGGGCGCGCAAGCGCCGGGTCGTGCGGAACACCATTTCGCCCGCGCCGCCCGGGCTTTTGGAATACGCCGTGCCGCGCGCGCCCTGGGGGCCGGTATAGGCGATGCTTTGGCGAACGCTGGCGCCCGCGGGCAGCACGACCGTGGCGCTCGCCTGCTCGATCGCGAAGACCCAGCCGTTGCCGGTCACGTTCCAGTAGATCTCGTCGTAGCCGTCAAAGAAGCCGACAATGCGGCTCATCCGGTATTTGATGGTGTAGGTGTAGACGCCGCGCGGCAGGAAATAGCTCTTTCGGCCGACATAGATGCGGATGCCGTTCGAGCGGCTCTCCGTATGGTAAGCCTCTGTTTTTCCGTCTCTTTTTATTTCAAGAATCTTGAAGCCGACCGTCATGCGCGCGCCGTTGGGCGTACGGTAGCGTAACGGCAGGTCGCGGTAGATGCCGCGCCTGATCTGCCGGCCGAGCGCGACCACGCGGATCGTCTCGGTGACGATCACGCTCGCATCCTTCTTCACCTCGACGCGGCTGTCGTAGTTGACGATGCGCTCGTAGGAGAGGTTGGTGACGGGCCGCGATGCCCCGCCACCACGTGCGGCCCCGCCGCTTCCGAAGCCACCGCCCTCGCTTTCCGCGCCGCCGCCCCCGCTGCTGCCGCTTCCACGGTCGACGCCACTGCCGCGGTCGCCGCCGCCCTCCTCCATGCTCGATTGGGCGAGCGCCGCGGTGGCAAACATGAGAAATCCTGCAAGGCAGAGGAGCCAGCCGAATGGTGCGATGTGGCGCTGAGTCATGCGCTGTGTCCTGTGTCTGGGGATCGTCGGGGCTATTTGCGCCAAGCCGGAATGCGGGAGGGGTGCTTGGTGAAGCCCACCACAAAGAGAAGACGCTCCCCCGGACGCAAAGGTTTGGTAGCGCGGAAGCTCATCGTGCGCGGCCCGGTTAGGCGCATGGTATAGTTCGCGGTGCGCCTGCCCGGCGCGCCGGTATCGCCGCTGCCACCGAGTAGGCGCGTGCCCGGCGGCGAGACAACGGTAGCGCTCGCCTGCTCGATCGGGAACGGCCAGCTCGCGGCGGTCGCCTCCCAAAGGACCATGTGATTGTCGGCATGCGGCAGGACCCACGGGCTCAAGCGGTATTTGATCGTGTAGGTGTGGACCCCGTGCGGCAGGAAATAGTCCTTGCGCCCGACATAGAGCCGCATGAAGTTGCCGCGGATCACGGCGTGGTTGGCGTCGGGCTTGCCGTCGCGCTTTATCTCGAGAACCTTGACGTCGACGCGTCTCCAGCCGCCATGTTGGTTGTCCTGGCGCAGGGGCAGATCGCGGTAGATCCCGCGCCTGATCTGTTTGCCCGCGGCGACCACGCGTATCGTATCGGTGATCACCACGCTGTCGTCGCTGGCGATCTCGAAGCGGCAGACGAAATCGAGTATGCGCTCGTCGGCGCGGTTCCGGCCTGTGGTGCCCTGGCTGTCACCGCTCTCGCCCGCTCCCGCCGACTGGGCGAAGGCAGCGTTGGCGATCGCGAGGGCTCCGGCAAGGCACAAGAGCCAGCGGGGCGAAAAAAGAAGGCGCTGAACCATGCGCATAGTCCTGTATGCGGGGATCGTCAGCTCGCCAGCTTTATCTCGGGCGCAGCACCTTCTTCCGGTGCATCGAGCTGGAAGTATTCCGCGCGTTTGAAGCCGAATATCGTGGCGATCAGATTGCTCGGAAACGATTGGACGTAGATGTTGAGGTTGCGCACGGTGCCGTTGTAGTAGCGCCGCGCATACTGCAGATGATCCTCGACCTCGGTTAGCTTTTCCTGAAGATCGAGAAAGACCTTGCTCGCCTTGAGGTCAGGATAATTTTCCGCCACTGCGAAGAGCCGGCCGATATTCTGCGCCAGATCACCCTCGATCGCTCCGCGCGCCTCGGGATGGCTTTCCTTGCCCGCCTCGCCGCGCAGCTTGACGATGCGTGTCAGCACGTCCTGCTCGTAGATCTTGTAGCCCTTGACGGTCTCGACGAGGTTGGGGACGAGGTCGTAGCGGCGCTTCAGCTGCACATCGATCCCGCTCCAGCCCTCGCGCGACATCGCGCGCAGACGGACGAACTTGTTGAAGATCCAGATGACGGCGACGACGAGAAGAACGACAACTCCGATCACCACCCAGATCCACATGGCCGCTCCTGCTGGCTGAACTGTGCGCGCCTACGAGACCGCACCCCTGAAACTTATGCGTCTTATGAGACTTAGGCGACGACGCGCAGTCTAGCGAGCGCAGCGAAGCGGGCCAACCAGAAGCGCAACAAAACGTTGGGCGGTTTTTGATTTTCGTCTCAGCGTTGTGCGTTGGGCGCGCGCAATGTTGTTCATGACAACAAATGGATTCGGCCGACGACGTTCACTTTTGCCAGTAGTGGTGAAACGCATATCAGTTTTACCTGGCAAATCCCGTTTTCAAATGGCTCGCGATTCGGCGCGATGATAGTGTTTTCGAATAGCGCTGCGGTTTCTTGCTCTGGTTGTTGGACGGCGAGGGGCGGAAGGCCGGCGCAGGCGGCGCTTTTGTCTTCGATTTCAAAGTGAACGGGCCGACCCCTCGTCAAGACCGCTTGACTGAGGCCGCACGCGTGGAGAGTCGGCGTCGGCGACAAGCACAGAAATTCGGGCCGGGCAAACGGCGCGACAACTAGGGAGGTCCCCTTGGCGACACTCAAAGTGAATGGCGTCGAACGAAAGTTCGACGGCGATCCGAACATGCCGCTCTTGTGGTATGTGCGCGACGAGCTTGGTTTGACCGGCACGAAATACGGCTGCGGCACGGGGCTGTGCGGCGCCTGCACGGTGCAGGTCGACGGCAAGGCGGTGAAGGGCTGCCTGACGACGGTGAGCGAAGCCGCCGGCAAGTCGGTGACCACGATCGAAGGGCTGTCGAAGGACGGCAACCACCCGGTCCAGATCGCCTGGCGCGAGCTCAACGTGCCGCAATGCGGCTTCTGCCAGGCCGGCCAGATCATGCAGGCCTCCGCCTTGCTGGCGGCGAACCCGAAACCATCGGACCAGCAAATCCTCAACGGCATGCAGGGCAACATCTGCCGCTGCGGCTGTTACCAGCGGATCGTGGCGGCCGTCCGGCACGCCTCGACGGGAGCATGAGGCCATGTTGCATTATCTCAATGAGCAGCTCTCGAGCACGCCCATTCCGCAGCTCGGGCAAGCCGTCTGCGAGAATGTGAGCCGCCGGTCGTTCCTCGCCGGCACGGCAGCCTTCGTCGTCGCCATGCAGGTCGTGCCCGCGCACGCCTATAAGACCTACAAGCACGGCGGCCTAGACATGCCGCACGGCATCGTCGCCAAGCCGCACGTCTTCGTCTCGATCGATCCCGACGGCACGGTGACCATCGTCGCCCACCGCTCGGAGATGGGCACGGGCTCGCGCACTTCGATCCCGATGGTGATCGCCGACGAGATGGAAGCGGACTGGAGCCGCGTGAAGGTCGTCCAGGCCGAGGGCGACGAGCCCAAATACGGCAACCAGGACACCGACGGCTCGCGCAGCCTGCGCCACCACATCCAGCCGGCGCGCGACATCGGCGCCTCGGTGCGCCTCATGCTCGAGCAGGCCGCGGCGAAGCTGTGGAAGACCGACGTGAGCGAGGTGCAGGCGATCAACCACGAGGTCGTGCACAAGTCGCTCGGCGTCCGTGTCGGCTACGGCCGGCTCGCCAAGGTGGCGATGGGCCTGCCCGCGCCTGCGCGCGAGAGCCTGCGCCACAAGAAGGAAAGCGAGTTCCGCTATATCGGCAAGGGCACGGTGCGGATCGTCGACCTGCACGACATCACCACCGGCAAAGCGACCTACGGCGCCGATGTGCGCCTGCCCGGCATGAAGTATGCCGTGATCGCGCGTCCGCCCGTGGTCGGCGGCACAATCAAGAAGGTCAACAAGGCTGCGGCCCTCAAGGTGCCCGGGGTCGAACGGGTCGAGGTCATCCCGACGACCGGGCTCGGCTCGAAGTTCAAGCCGCTCGGCGGCGTGGCGGTGGTCGCGAACAGCACCTGGGCGGCGATCCAGGGCCGTGATGCGCTCAAGATCGATTGGAATCCGGGCCCGAACGGCACGTACAACACGTCCGCCTACGAGAAGTCGCTTCGGGCCTCGGCCCGCGCGGCGGGCACGCCGGTGCGCAACCAGGGCGATGCGGAGAAGGCGCTCAAGGGGGCCGCCAAGGTCTTCACGCGCGAGTACTACCAGCCGCATATGGTCCACGCGCCGATGGAGCCGCCGGCGGCGATCGCCAGCTTCAAGGACGGCCGCTGCGAGATCTGGGGGCCGGTGCAGAGCCCCTATGCGGTGCGCACCGACACGGCAGCCTATCTCGGCATCAAGCCCGACGCGGTGAGGGTGAACGTGACGCTGTTGGGCGGCGGCTTCGGCCGCAAGTCGAAGGGGGACTTCGCCACCGAGGCGGCGTTCCTGTCCAAGCTCGTCGGCGCGCCGGTGCGCGTGCAGTGGACCCGCGAGGACGACATCCGCCACAGCTTCCACCACACGACCACGGTGGAGCGGATCGACATCGGCCTGGACGCCAAGAACAAGCCGATCGCCTGGCGGCATCGGAGCGCCCAGCCGTCGTTCCTCTCGACCTTCGTGCCCGACAAGGGCGTGCAGCACCCGATCGAAATCGGTATGGGATTGGAGGATATGCCGTTCGACATCGCCAATGTGCGCGCCGAGCAGTGCAAGGCGCTCGCGCATACCCGGGTCGGCTGGTTCCGCTCGGTCTCGCACATCGGGCGGGCCTTTGCGGTGCAGTCGATCGCAGCGGAGCTCGCCGCCGAGCTCGGCCGCGACCAGAAGGAGGTGCTGCTCGAGCTGCTCGGCCCGCCGCGCAAGCTCGACTACAAGGCCATGGGGCTCAAGAAGCCGATGTGGAACCACGGCGAGCCCTATGACGAGTTCCCGTTCGACACGGGGCGCTTGCGCAACGTGATCGAGCTCGCGGCCTCAAAGGCCGGATGGGGCAAGCAGCTGCCCAAGGGTGAGGCTCTCGGCATCGCCGGGCACCGCAGCTTCGTGACCTATGTCGCGACGGTGGTGCGGGCGAAGGTCGACGACACGGGCAATCTCTCCGTGCCCGAGGTTCATGTCGCCGTCGATTGCGGCTTCGTGGCCAACCCCGAGCGGGTGCGCTCGCAGGTCCAGGGCGCCTGCGTCTTCGCCATGACGGCGGCGCTCTATAGCGGCATCAACTACGAGAACGGAGCGGTGACGCAGAGCAACTTCCACGACTACCGGATGGTGCGCTCGAGCAACTATCCGCGTCGGGTGCACGCCCATGTCGTGGAGCATCCCTTCTCGGTGCACGCGACCGGGATCGGCGAGCCGATGGTGCCGCCCTTCATCCCGGCGCTCACCAACGCGATCTTCAACGCCAGCGGCAAGCGGATCCGCAACCTGCCGATTGGCGACCAGTTGAAGGCGTGACGACCAGGTGACGACGGGAGATGTGACGACGTAAGCCCGGATCTCTCCAGCCGGCACGAAACGGGCCCGTCCAGGACGGACGGGCCCGAATTGTCTGGGGTTTGCGAGGACTGGCCGAGGTTTAAAGGCCCGCTATTTGGCGGAATCGTGGGGCGTTTCGATGATTTCCGTACCCTCCTTCAAGCGATGCTTGACAGCCCAATCAAACGCGCGTATGTTTCTCGCGAACCAACCGACCGTTTGGTTGGATGATTTTCCTGATCAGCGGGGCCGGGGATCCGGCCTTTTCTCGTCAGCGCATCAGCCCCCTCCGCGTCAGCCCGTATCCGCTCATGGCCGTCAAGAAGACCGATCGCGACAATGTCATCGACGGGGCCCTCAACCTCTTTCGGGTGAAGGGCTATCACCACACGTCGATGTCGGATATCAGCGGCGCCTGCGGCCTGTTGAAAGGCAGCGTCTATCACTACTTCCCGGGTAAGAAGGAGCTCGCGGTGGCGGCGCTCGACCGGGTGATCGAGGACGGGCGGGTCAAGCTGTTCAATCCGGCGCACGACCCCGCCAACGATGACGGACGGACGCCGAAGGAACGCCTCCAGGCGCTGGCCGATGCGGTCGAGCGCTACTTCATCGGCCGCGAGGGCGGCTGCGTGATGGGCAATCTGGCGCTCGAGGTCGGCGGCAGCGTGCCGGAATTCGTCGAGCGCATCCGCATCTACTTCGAGGATTGGGCCAGGGCGCTGACGAAGCTGCTCGCCGGCAAGTACGGTGACAAGCGCGCGCGCGAGCTGGCCGAGGACTCGATCGCCCGCGTGCAGGGCGCGATCATGATCATGGGGCTGACGGGCGACAAGGAGATCCTGCGCCGGGCCGGCCGCGACATCGTCGCGCTGCTCGACTGAGGGGTTGGACTGAGGACGTCGGCGGCGTTGTCGCCGTCGTGACGCAATTCAATGCAACGCTATCTGGAATACGGGGCTGCGAGCCCCGCCAGTGAGGGAAGGTAAGCGACCATGGAAACGAACGTCGTCATCGCGGGTTACGCCCGCTCGCCCTTCGGTATCGCGCATAAGGGCACGCTGACCAAGGTGCGGCCGGACGATCTGGTCGCCACCGTCGTCAAGGCGCTGATCGACAAGACCGGCGTCAACAAGGACGACATCGAAACGCTGATCCTCGGCTGCGCCGTGCCCGAGGCCGAGCAGGGCTTCAACATGGGCCGCTACGTCGTCTTTCTCTCCGATCTGCCGGTCAAGACGGGCGGCATCACCGTGAACCGCTGGTGCGGCTCCTCGATGCAGGCGATCCACATGGCCGCGGGCGACATCCAGCTCGGCGCCGGCGAGGCCTTCATCGCCGCGGGCGTGGAGTCGATGAGCCGCGTGCCGATGATGGGCTACAATCCCTCACCGAATCCTGCGCTCGCGAAGGGCTGGCCCGAGACCTACTTCTCGATGGGCCAGACCGCCGAGGAGGTCGCCAAGAAGTATCAGGTGACCCGCGAGGTGCAGCAGGACTTCGCCATCGCCAGCCATCAGAAGGCCGAAGCGGCCCGCACGGGCGGCCGCTTCAAGGACGAGATCGTCCCAATCGAGACGCCCAACAACGGCGTCGTCGACACCGATGGCGGCATCCGCGCCGACAGTACCCAGGAAACGCTGTCGGGTCTCAAGCCCGCCTTCGACAAGGACGGCACGGTAACCGCGGGCACGTCGTCGCCGTTGACCGACGGCGCCTCGGCGGTGCTGGTCTGCACCGAGGATTATGCGAAGAAGAACAAGCTGCCGATCCTCGCGCGCATCAAGGCGATCGCGGGCACGGGCCTGGAACCCGAGATCATGGGCATGGGGCCCGTCGAGGCGACGCGGAAGGCGCTCGCGCGCGCCGGCCTCAAGATCGAGGACATCGACGTGATGGAGCTGAACGAGGCCTTCGCCTCGCAGTCGGTCGCCTGCATCAAGGAGCTCGGCATCGACCCGGCGAAGGTGAACCTCGACGGCGGCGCCATCGCGCTCGGCCATCCGCTCGGCGCCTCGGGCGCGCGGATCACCGGCAAGGCGGCCGCGAACCTCGCCCGCGAGGGCGGCAAGTATGCCGTCGCCACCATGTGCATCGGCGGCGGTCAGGGCATCGCCACCGTGCTTGAAGCCGTATAGCCCGCGCCGAACGCCGAGGAGCGAAGAGATGGAAATCCAGAAAGCCGCCGTCATCGGCTCGGGCGTGATGGGGGGCGGGATTGCCGCGCACCTCGCCAATGCGGGCGTGCCGGTGCTGCTCTACGACATCGTGCCGGAGGGCGCGAACGACCGCTCGATCGTGGCGCGCAAGGCCATCGACGCGATGAAGAAGATGGATCCCGCGCCCTTCATGCATCCGCGCGCGATGAAGCTGGTGACGCCGGCGAATGTCGAGGACGATCTCGACGCGCTGGGCGAGGTCGACTGGATCGTCGAGGCGATCGTCGAGCGCGTGGACATCAAGCAGACCCTCTATAAGACGCTCGAAGGGCATCGCAAGAAGGGCTCGATCGTCTCGTCGAACACCTCGACGATTCCATTGAAGCAATTGACCGATGGGTTGCCGGAGTCCTTCCAGAAAGACTTCGTCATCACGCATTTCTTCAATCCGCCACGCTATCTGCGTCTGCTCGAGATCGTCGGCGGACCGAAGACGCGGAAAGACGTGCTCGACACCGTACGTGCGTTCGGAGACGTACGCCTGGGCAAGGGTATCGTCGACGCCAAGGACACGCCGGGCTTCGTCGCCAACCGCATCGGCACGCTGTTCGGCCAGGTCGCGATCAACGAGGCGGTCGACCGCGGGCTGACCGTAGAGGAAGCGGACGCCATTGCCGGCAAGCCGATGGGGCTGCCCAAGACCGGCATCTTCGGGCTCATGGATCTGGTCGGCATCGATCTGATGCCGCATGTCTCCAAATCGCTCTATGACAACGTGCCCGAGGGCGACCCCTACAAGGCGCTCTACCGGTCTTCCGACAAGATCGAGAAGATGATCGCCGACGGCTACACCGGACGGAAGGGCAAGGGCGGTTTCTATCGCCTCAACCGCGAGGGCGGCGGCCGCGTCAAGGAATCGATCGATCTCGCGACGGGCGAATACAAGCCGTCGGTGAAGGCGCAGCTCGCCAGCGTGCGCGCCGGCCGCAAGGGCCTTCAGGCGCTCGTCACCCATGAAGACAAGGGCGGCGGCTATGCCTGGGCGGTGCTCTCGCACACGCTGTCTTACGCCGCCCTCTTAGTGCCCGAGATCGCTGACGATATCGTCAAGGTCGATGAGGCGATGCGCCTCGGCTATGCGTGGAAATGGGGGCCGTTCGAGCTGATCGACAAGCTTGGCGCGAAGTGGTTCGCGGATAAGCTGGCGGAAGAGGGCCGGCCCGTGCCGGAGCTGCTCGCCAAGGTCGGCGACGGCACCTTCTACCGGGTGGAGAACGGCAAGTTGCAGTTCTTCGGCACCGACGGGAAATATCACGACGTCGAGCGGCCCGAAGGCGTCATCAAGCTCGAAGACATCAAGCGGGCATCGGAGCCTTTGGCGAAGAACGCCTCCGCCTCGCTCTGGGATATCGGCGACGGTGTCGCCTGTCTGGAATTCCATTCCAAGATGAACGCGATCGACGGCGACATCATGGCCATGATCGAGAAGGCCATCGCCGTCGTGGAGAAGGATATGACCGCGCTCGTCGTGTACAACGAGGCGGACAACTTTTCCGTCGGTGCCAATATCGGTCTCGCGCTTTTCGCCGCCAATGTCGGCGTCTGGCCGATGATCGAGCAGGGCCTCGAGCAGGGCCAGCGCACGTACAAGAAGCTCAAATACGCGCCTTTCCCCGTGGTCGGCGCGCCGGCCGGCATGGCGCTCGGCGGCGGCTGCGAGATCCTGCTGCATTCGGATGCCATCCAGGCCTGCGCGGAAGCCTATATCGGCCTCGTCGAGGTCGGCGTGGGGCTCGTGCCGGGCTGGGGCGGCTGCAAGGAGATGGTGACGCGCTGGGCGGTCGACGAAAAGCGGCCGGGCGGCTACATGCCCGCGGTCGGTAAGGCCTTCGAGTACATCTCGACCGCCGCGGTCTCGCGCTCCGCCAATCTCGCCCAGGACATGAAGATCCTGCGTTCGGGCGACGGCATCACCATGAACCGCGACCGTTTGCTGGCCGATGCCAAGGCGAAAGCACTGGCGCTCGCCAAGGATTACACACCGCCCGAGCCGGTGGAGCTCAACCTGCCGGGTTCGACCGCCAAGGCGGCAATGGACCTCGCGGTTGCGGGCTTCGTCCAGCAGGGCCAGGCCTCCGAGCACGATGCGCGCGTGGCCGGCGGAGTGGCGACGGTGCTGTCGGGCGGCGACACCGACATCACCGAGACCGTCACCGAGGATCAGCTCTTGAAGCTCGAAGTGCAGGAGTTCATGAAGCTCGTGCGCACCGAAAAGACGCTAGCCCGGATCGAGCACACGCTCACCACCGGCAAGCCGCTCAGGAACTAGGAGACCGTACCCATGGCGACCTACAAGGCTCCCTTGCGCGAGATGCGCTTCGTGCTGCACGAGATGCTCGGTGTCGAGAAGCTGGCCGAGATGCCAGGCTACGAGGAGGCGACGCCCGACATCATCGATGCGGTCCTCGAAGAAGCGGCCAAGCTCTGCGAGAACGAGCTGCAGCCGCTCAACTATTCGGGCGACCAGGAGGGCTGTACGTACGAGAACGGTGTCGTACGTACACCGGAGGGCTTCAAGGAAGCGTACAAGACTTTCGCCGAGTCGGGCTGGTGCGGCATCGCCTGCGATCCGAAATATGGCGGTCAGGGCCTGCCCAAGGTCATCAACTTCGTCTTCGAGGAGATGATCTGCTCGGCCAACATGTCCTTCGGCATGTATCCGGGGCTTTCGCTCGGCGCCTACAACGCGATCGAGCACCATGCGACCGACGCGCTCAAGGACGAGTACTTGCCGAAGCTGGTCGACGGCACCTGGTCGGGCACGATGTGCCTCACCGAGCCTCATTGCGGGACCGATCTCGGTCTCATCCGCACCAAGGCGGTGCCCGATACCGACGGCTCCTACAAGATCACCGGCACCAAGATCTTCATCTCCGCCGGCGAGCACGACCTGACGGACAACATCGTCCATCTGGTGCTGGCGAAGCTGCCCGACGCGCCCGAGGGCGTGCGCGGCATCTCGCTCTTCCTGGTGCCGAAGTTCCTGCCCAAGCAGGAGAACGGCGAGACCGTCGCGGGGCCGCGCAACGGCGTCATGTGCGGCGCGATCGAGCACAAGATGGGCATCAAGGCGTCGTCGACCTGCGTCATCAACTTCGAGGAGGCCAAGGGCTGGCTGGTCGGCCAGCCGCACAAGGGCATGGCGCATATGTTCACGATGATGAACGCCGCGCGCCTCGGCGTCGGCATGCAGGGGCTCGGCCTCGCCGAGGTCGCCTACCAGAATGCCGTCGACTACGCCAAGGAGCGCGTGCAGGGCCGCGGGCTCAAGGGCGCCGAAGCGCCCGACAAGCCGGCCGATCCGATCATCGTCCATCCCGACGTGCGGCGCATGCTGCTGCGCGCCCGCTCGCTGACCGAGGGTGCGCGCGCCTTTGCCTATTGGACGGGCTACGAGATCGACAAGATGCTGAAGCATCCCGACGAGGCGGTGCGCGAAGAGGCCTCCGACTGGATCGAGCTGACGACGCCGATCATCAAGGCCTTCTTCACCGATCACGGCTTCGAGGCGGCGAACCTCGCCGTCCAGGTCTATGGCGGCCACGGCTACATTTCCGAGCACGGCATCGAGCAGTTCGTGCGTGACGCGCGCATCACCCAGCTCTACGAGGGCACCAACGGCATTCAGGCGCTCGACCTGATCGGCCGCAAGCTGCCGGCGCATATGGGCCGGTTCCTGCGCCGCTTCTTCCACCCCGTGCAGAAGTTCATCGAGGCGAACGCCTCCGATCCGGAGATGGCGGAGTTCGTCACGCCGCTGATGAAATCATTCGCCAAGCTGCAGCAGACGACGCTGTGGCTCGCCGAGGCCGGCATGAAGGATCAGAACGACGCGGCCGCCGCGGCGAGCGAGTATCTCCGCGCCTTCGGCTTCGTCGCCATCGGCTATATGTGGGCGCGCATGGCGAAGATCGCGCGCGACAAGCTGAAGGCCGGCGCGAACGGCGAGGAGGATTTCTACAAAGCCAAGCTCGCCACCGCGCGCTTCTACATGGCGCGCGTGCTGCCCGAGACGGCGGGGCTGTTTGCGACGATGACCGGCGGCGCGAAGCCGCTGATGGAGCTGGAGGAAGCGGCGTTTTAGGGCGGCGCCCGGCGCACCGAGCTTGGTTGACCGTCACCCCCGCGAAAGCGGGGGTCCAGGGAAGCCGGAAAGATTGGCGCCCTGATGCTTCTGGATTCCCGCTTTCGCGGGAATGACGAGGTGGTTAGGCGCTACGCGATCAACACCACATCCTCCGCCGCCGGCTCCGCGTAAAGCCGTTCCACCAACTCTGCGCGCCGCGCCAGGACGGCTAGCTGGTTCAGGTACCCCTTGTCGGTGATTTCGTTGCCGTCGATCGAGGGCGGCTCGGTCATGATGAGCGCGCGGGCGATGCGCGTGCTGCTGCCGGGGTTTTCGGAATTGTGGCGGGCGAGGCCCGCGGCAAGCGCGCTGCGCACGGGCTCGCGCCCGATCAGCGCATCAAGCGGCTCGTCCTCGGGGACGTCGCCGGCGACCGCGCGGCAACCGGCGGGATTGGGGAAGATCAGTAATCCGACCTCCTCGCGATCGTGGCCGGTGACGACGGCGTCCTGGATCACCGGCGCACCGGCGCTTATCGCGGCGATGCGCAGGAGCCCCGCCGCGACCCAGGTGCCGGTCAGCAGCTTGAAGTTCTCCGCCACGCGGCCATCGAAGAGGAGGCCGCGCTCGGGCTTGGCCTCATCGATGTATGTCACCGCATCGCCCAGGCGGAAGAAGTCCTCCTCGTCGAAGGCGGCGGCGGTGAGGTCGGGCGCATCGAAATAGCCGGGCGTGACATTGGGCCCGCGCACGCGGATCTCGGTCTTGTCGCCGCTCGGCACCAGCTTCACCTCGGTGCCGGGGATCGGCAGGCCGATGCTGTTGGCGATCTCCGGCCCCCAATGGGAGAGCGTGGCGACGGGGCCTGTTTCCGTCGCGCCGAGCGAGGAGAGGATCGGCACGCGCGCGCCGCGCACGAAGACCGAGAGCGCCTCGAGCCGGTCCCACAGGGTCTTCGGCAGCGCGGCGCCGGCGTAGAAGATGATGTCGAGATCGCCGAAGACATGCGCGGCGAAGTCGTCGTCGGCCTCCAGATGCGGCAGCAGCATGTCGAAGCCGCGCGGCACGTTGTAGAGCAGGTTCGGCCGCACCGCGCGCAGGTTCTTCAGCGTCGTCTCGATGCGGCCCGGCGCGGGCTTGCCGGCGTCGATATAGAGCGAGCCGCCGTGGCGCAGGATCTGGCCGAGATTGAAGTTGGTGCCGAAGGTGTGCGACCAGGGCAGCCAGTCGACCATCACCGGCGGCCGCGCGCCGAGGAAGGGCCAGAGCTGGTCGACCGCAACGCCGTTCGAGCAGAGCATGCGTTGCGGATTCAGCACGCCTTTGGGCGTGCCGGTCGAGCCCGAGGTGAGCAGGATCTTGGCGACCGTGTCGGGGCCGACGCCCGCGAAGGCTTCGGCAACGGCAGGGCCTGGCGGCGGCCTAAGCCAGCTCTCGAAGCTTTGGATGTTGTCGGTGGCCGCGCCGTCCGCAGGCTCGTCGGCGATCAGCGGCACCTCGCGCAGTCCCGCCGCCTCGAGCGCGCGGGCGAACATCGCCTGCTTGGACACATAGACGAGGCCGGGGCGGATCATCTCGACCACGCCGCGCAGCTTCTCGAAGGTCTCCGACATCAGCGAATAGGCCGGCGAGACGGGCACAAAGGGAATGCCGACGCGCATCGCCGCCAGCTTCAGGACGCCCATGTTCACCGTGGCGTCGCACAGCATCATGATCGGGCGCGCGGCGCTGTGCCCGCGGTCGAGCAGCGTCTGGGCCAGACGGCCGGAGCGCTCGGCGGCGTCGGCATAGGTGAGTTCGCGCCAGTTGTCCTCCGCGTCGCGCTCGGCGAGGAAGACGCGGTCGGGCGCCGCCTCGGCCCAGCGGTCGAGATAGGCGAGCATGTGCGGCGGGTAGTCGGCGAGCGCGTAGCCGGAGGCGAGCACGGTGCTGCCGTCGTCGCGCCTGGTCCGCGTCACCTTCGGCTTAGCGAAGGGCAGATCGATGAACGGTGCGTTTGCGGCGCTCGCCATGATTGTCCCCTCCCCACGGGACGAGGCTGTCGGGAGAATGTCAGACGGAATCGCGGCGGGCGTCAACTGGGGAATTTACGTATATGTAAAAAAATACGCTCATTTCCTTCATCGTCATTCCCGCGAAAGCGGGAATCCAGCGATCTCGCGCCGGAGTTCGGGATCCGGCATGGATCCCCGCTTTCGTTGGGATGACGATCAGCTGCCGGCCTCGCCCGCTGCCGACATTAAGCGAATATTCGTCCCCCTCCTGTAAGCCTCGGGCATCCGCCAGGAGGGCCGGGCCATGCAGATATTCTCCAGATTTCTGGGTATCTTCGACTGGACGCGCGACGGCTCCGCCAGCCCCCGCCGCCGCATGGCCGTGCTGGCCGCGCTGCTCATCCTCGGACTTGCGCTGGTCGGCCCGGTGCAGGCCGCCCCGCAGCTCGCCGAGCGGGCCCAGATCGCCGAGCGGATCGTGGCGCAGATGGAGCGCAAGAGCGCCTATTTCCGCATCCTCTTCGAGGACCATCCGCACGAGCGCGCCAACTTCATCCGCGAACTCGAGGAGGCGCGGCGCTTTGGCGGCCGCTCGTCGATGCTGGTGGCCTCGATCGAGTTCGGCTCGCGCATGGGCTGGAATTACTTCCCCTACTACTACACGCGGACCAGCGACGCCGCGGTGATCGGCTTCGCCCGGATGACCCGCGACATCCTGTCGGTGCTGCGCGCCGGCTCGTATGAGGACTGCTACGACTACATGGCGGGCTCGTCCAACGACCGGGCGCGGATCTTCCGCAAGCTCACCCGGATCGAGCGGCGCCGGATGGGCGTGGCGATGACCCAGATCGTGGTGCAGTCGCGCCGCAACGGCCGCAAGGGCCAGAAACGCAGCAAGCCCGATCCCAACGCCTATCGCCGGCCGCTCAACGCGGTGCTGGCGCGGCTCGCCGAGCGGCTGGGCCGCGAGAACCTGGTGCAATGGAAGCCCGGGCTCAAAGCCAAGGACCAGGAGAAGGCCTGCGCCTTCGCGGTCGCCTTCTTCGAGGAGACCCTCAGGCAGCCGAAGCGCGACAGCGTGCTCGTGCTGCGCGCGGTCTTCGGCGAGTAGGGCGGGCTCGACCCGCGGTTCCTTTGAGACGCATGGCCTTGAGCGGGCGGGCGTGATAGAGGGCAGGGATCGGAAACCGACCCCACGGACGCCCTCATGCCTGCCGATACGCCCACCGAAAGTGCCGCTGACATTGCCGCCGAGCTTGCGCCCTCCGGCGTGCTGCGCGCCGGGATCAACCTCTCCAACGTGCTGCTGGTGACGGGCCGAAGCGCCTCGGGCGATCCGGAAGGCGTCTCGCCCGATCTGGCGCGCGCGATCGCCGAGCGGCTTGGCCTCGGCATCGAATACATCATCTTCCCCTCGCCGGGCGAGCTTGCCGATGCGGCCGTGACCGACAGCTGGGACATCGGCCTCATCGCCGCCGAAGCGAAGCGCGCCGAGACCATCGCCTTCACGCCCGCCTATACCGAGATCGAGGCGACATATCTCGTTCCGGCCGGCTCGCCGATCCGGACGATCGAGGAGGTCGACCGGCCGGGCATGCGCATTGCCGTCTCGGGGCGCAGCGCCTACGACCTCTACCTCTCGCGCACGCTCAAGCATGCCGAGCTGGTGCGCGGCCAGGGCCTCGACGGCACGGTCGATCTCTTCATGTCGGAACCGTTCGATGCGCTGGCGGGCTTGCGGCCGCCGCTCATGGACAACCTTCAGAAGCTGCCCGGCGCGCGCATCCTCGACGGCCGCTTCACCGCCGTGCAGCAGGCAATCGGCACCCAGAAGCACAAGACGGCCGCTGCCGCATTTCTCAAGGATTTCGTCGAGGAGGCGAAGGCGAGCGGCCTCGTCGCCGAGCTGATCGACAAGCACGGGGTGACGGGGAAGCTTCTCGTGGCGGCGTGAGGGTGGGTGCGGTCGGTTGTGTATTTGTAGGGGCGGGTTTGAAATCCGCCCCTACAATTATTCACTCAACAAGACTGTCATCCCGGGCTTGACCCGGGATCCATACGGTCGTGCCAACGGCGCGCCGTTTGAGCTTGATCACTCTGCCCGATGGACCCCGGCTCGTCGCTTCGCTCCGTCCGGGGTGACACTGGAGGGGAGGTTACATCCCCGCCATCGCCCCCGTCGTGCCGACGCTCTTGCCAACCGGATCGATCAGCACGCCTGGATTCAAAATCCCGTTGGGATCGACCGCCGCCTTGGCGCCGGCCAGCGCTCGCGCGAAAACCTCCGGCCGCTGCTTGTCGTAGCCGCCCGGTCTGTGGTCGCGGCCGACGGCGTGGTGGTGGGTGACGGTGCCGCCGTTGGAGACGACCACCTCGTTCGCCGCCGCCTTGATCGTCCGCCACTGCTCCATCAACCCGTCCCACGCGCCGAGCGCCGAATAGGTGAAGTAGGGCGCGGGACCGTCGGGATAGACATGGGTGAAGCGGCATGTCACCGAGCCAGGCTTGCCGGTCACGTCTTTGATCACATCGCGCATGCGCGTCTTGATCGCGTCGTGGAAGGCGGGGAAACGCTCCCAGGTGATCGAGGTCTCGAAGGTGTCGGAGATGACGCCCCGTGGGGTCAGAACCTCACGATAGTACGGCATGCGGATGAAGGCGTTGCGCCAGGCGCCGGCGGCGTCCTTCTTGTGGCTCTCCTTGTCGGCGAGCGCCGCCTCGTCGTAGCGGCCGCCATGATCGCGCACGAGCTCGAGGGCGCGCGCCATCCAGGGCTCGACCGGGTGGTCGGCCGACTCGAAGGAGAGTACGAGGAGTGCGGCGTTGCCGTCGCCCGCGCCGGTGTTCCGCGCCTCCTCGGCGTCGAGCAGGCGGCAGTTCGAGGGGAAGAGCCAGGCCTGGCTGAGCGCGCGGATCGCCTCCGCACCGGCATAGATGTCGGGGAAGCCGACCGAGACGGCGGCGCGGTGCCTGGGCAGGTCCTGCACGCGCATCCAGGCCTCGGTGATAACGCCGAGGATGCCTTCGGAGCCGATCATCATGCGGTCGGGGCTGGGGCCCGCGCCCGAGCCGGGCAGGCGGAAGCTCTCCATGACGCCGGACGGCGTGACGGTCCGGGTCGATTCCACGAAGTCGTCGATATGCGTGTAGAGCGTCGCGTAGTGCCCGCCCGAGCGGGTCGCGATCATGCCGCCCAGCGTGGCGTGGAGGAAGCTCTGCGGGAAATGGCGGAGGGTGAGCCCGTGCTCCTTCAGCTGCCGCTCGAAGATCGGGCAGGCGGCCCCCGCCTGGATGCGCGCGGCGCGGCTCGTCTTGTCGACCTCGAGGACTTTGTCGAGCCGGGTGAGATCGAGTGAGAGCGTGCCGGCGTAAGCGTCGCCCACCGCCGGCTCGACGCCGCCGCAAACCGAGGTGCCGCCGCCGAAGGGTATGACCGCGACATTCGCCCCGTCGGCCCAATCCATGAGCGCGACGATGTCGTCTTCCGTTTCCGGATAGGCGACGAGGTCGGGCGGCTCGGGCACCTCGCGGCGGAACATGCGCACCGTGTCGGGGAAGGACTTGCCATAGGCGTGCAGCAGCCGCTCGTGCGGGTCGTCGGTGACGCACTTTGCCGCCGCGCCCGTCGCCTGGACACGCGGGGCGCGGAGATCGAAGTCGCTGACCTTAGGCACGTCGGCGGCGGCCTCGGCGATCTCGCCGTGGCGGCGGACGATCTCGGCGAAGACCAGCTTCGCCTCGTCCTCGCCGACGGTCTCGCCCTCGAAGCCCCAGCCCCAGAATTTCTTTTTGAGCGCCGACATGGCCGCCTCCCCCGGATCGTTTCTTGTCGATCCCAAGGCTAGACCATTTTGCGCGGGAGCGGAATTGATGCCCGCGTCAGCCCGGTGCGTCGATCCGCTCACGGTGTTCGTTCCGCCAGGCATCGACGCCGCGGAAGCCCTTGCGCTTGCGGATCTCCGCCTCGGTCGCCGCGGCGAGCGCGTCGTCGGGCAGCGACAGGTCGATGGCGAAGCGCGTCGGCTGGTCGACATGCCACGGCGTGTCGACGAAGAGCTCGAGCCGGTTGCCTTCGGGGTCGAGGAAATAGACCGACCAGGTGTTGCCGTGCGACACGGTCTCCAGCCGCGCGGCGTTCGCGTCCTTCAAGGCATCGTGAAAGCGGCGAAGCCGCTCGAGCGAGTCCACCCGGAACGCGACATGGTCGAGCCGGTCGGGCGAGCCGGCCTTGTCCCCGACCGGGTTGAGCACGAGCTGATGATGTTCGTCGGCGCTGCGGCTGAGGAACACCATGCCGTCCGGTCCGTCGCCCCGGTCGGTCACCGTGAAGCCGAGCGCGCCCGTGTAGAACGCTTCCATCGCCGCCGCGTCGCGAACGCGGAACTCGAGATGGCTGACGGCGAACCCCGACATGCGCGCGCGTCTTCGGACGCTACCGTTTCCAGCCGCCGAAGAGGCGCGCGGTGGCGCCCATGCGCTTTTCTTCGTACTGCTGGTGATAGTCCTCGGCCGGCCAGAAGGGGCCGGCGGCGGTGATCTCGGTCGCGACCGGGCGGCGCGCGCTTTCGCCCACCTGATCCTTCATCGCCTGCGCCGCATCCTTCTGTGCGTCGTCGTAATAGAAGATCGCCGAGCGGTACTGGGTGCCGACATCGGGGCCCTGGCGGTTCATCTGGGTCGGGTCGTGGATCTGGAAGAAGAGCGCCAGCAGGTCGTCGTAGGAGACCTTGGCCTCGTCGTATTCGACCAGCACCACCTCGGCGTGGCCGGTCATGCCGCTGCAGACCTTCTCGTAGGTGGGGTTTTCCAGGGTACCGCCCGAATAGCCCACGGTCACGTTTGTCACGCCCTTCAGGCGCCGAAACGCCGTCTCGACGCCCCAGAAACAGCCGGCTGCGAACATTGCCTTGGCCATGGCGGCAAATCTCCTCTCCTTGGATGGATTTTTAACCATTCTCGTAGAGTATGCAGGTCGTCCCTGCCGAAAGTCATATTCGTCCAAAAAAAGCGGGCGGCAAGGGATATCTGGGCGCAGGCTTGATCCCGCGGGCGCCATGGAGCAGGTTGGGGCGCATGCCGGATACAGGTCATTCGATCGTCACACGACGGCCGGAGTTCTCGATGCGAGAAGCCAAATTCCCCATCGGCGCGGTTGTGAAACACCGGATCTACCCGTTCCGCGGGGTGGTCTTCGACGTCGATCCGGAATTCAACAACACCGAGGAATGGTGGGAGTCGATCCCCGAAGAAGTGCGGCCGCGCAAGGACCAGCCCTTCTACCACCTGCTCGCCGAGAACGACGAGACCACCTACATCGCCTACGTCTCCGAGCAGAACCTGCTGCAGGACGAGACCGGCCAGCCCTGCCGCCATCCCCAGATCGGCGATCTGTTCGAGGGACCCGAGGACGGGCGCTACCTGCCCAAGCACGTCCAGCCGAACTAGGCGGATCGTCTAACCCCGCATTTTTTCTTCGTCATCCCCGCGAAAGCGGGGATCCAGAGTCATGGGCGGCAGTGTCCGCCGTCTTCCATGGATTCCCGCTTTCGCAGGAATGACGTGCGTGGATTTGTCTGCACCGAGGGGTTTTCTTTCCGCCGGGCGGCTGCGCTAAGATCGTGGCCGACGAAGCGACGGGGAAACCGTTGCCGCGACTGCCGCCCTGGGGAGGAGCACCCGCATGAACAAGCCGCCTTTCGCCAAGATCTCCTTTGCGCCGCCGGGCGTGAACGTCGAGACGCGCGACGACGGCACGATGATCTTCCGGTCCCCGTACACGCTGGCGGAGACGCCTCCGCATGTGCCGGCGATGCTGCATCGCTGGGAAAAGGAGGATCCGGAGCGGCTGTGGATCGCCGAGCGGACCGCCCCGCCAGTGAGCGATGCGCCGTGGCGGAAAGTGACCTACGGCGAGGGCGGCGATCTGGTACGACGGTTGGGCCAGGCCTTCCTGGATAGGGGCGTGACGCCCGAGCGGCCGGTAATGCTGCTCTCCGACAACGCGGTCGACAACGCGCTGGTCCAGCTCGCGGCGATGGAGGCTGGGGTACCGGCCTCGCCGATCAGCCAGGCCTACTCGCTGATGTCGACGGATCACGGCAAGCTCAAATACGTGCACGGTCTGCTGACGCCGGGCCTCGTCTACGCCGCCGACGGCGAGCGCTTCGCCAAGGCCTTCGCCGCGCTCGATCTCGGCGACGCGGCCGTGGTGGTGAGCGCCAATGCCGGGCCGGGCCAGGAGCTCCTCTCCGATCTCATGAAGACCGAGCCGGGCCAGGCCGTGCGCGACGCTTACGCAGCGATCACGCCCGATACGGTCGCCAAGGTGCTCTTCACCTCGGGCTCGACCGGCATGCCTAAGGGCGTCATCACGCTGCAGTCGATGCTGACCTCGAACGTGACCGCCATGGGGCAGGTCTGGCCGTTCATCCACGAGCGCCCGCCGGTGCTGGTCGACTGGCTGCCCTGGTCGCACACCTTCGGCGGAAGTCATAACTTCAACACCGTGCTGCTGCATGGCGGCCAGTTCTGGGTCGATGCGGGCAAGCCGGCGCCGGGGATCATCGAGCAGACGGTGGCGAACCTGAAAGAAGTCGCGCCGACGATCTCGTTCAACGTGCCGCGCGGCTACGACGTGCTGGCGCCGTATCTCGAGAAGGACGAGCAGCTGCGGAACAACTTCTTCAGCAATCTCGACATGCTGTTCTACGCCGCCGCCGCCCTGCCGCCGGCCTTGTGGGCCAAGCTCGAGGCGCTGTCGATCAAGGCGCGCGGCGACCGGGTGCCGATGATCTCCTCCTGGGGCTCAACGGAAACCGCGCCGGCGGCCGCCACGGTCCACTGGCTGATCGAAAAAGCCGGCGTGATCGGCGTGCCGCTGCCCGGCACCGAGATCAAGCTCACGCCCTCGGGCACCAAGATGGAGCTGCGCGTGCGCGGCGCCAACGTGACCCCCGGCTATTGGCGCCGGCCGGAGCTGAACGACGAGGCCTTCGACGAGGACGGCTTCTTCAAGATGGGCGATGCGGGCAAGCTCGAGGACCCCGACGATCCCGCCAAGGGCCTCGTCTTCGACGGGCGCACGGCGGAGAACTTCAAGCTCATGTCCGGCACCTGGGTGCATGCGGGCGAGCTGCGCCTGAAGGCCATCGACGCCGGCTGGCCGGTGGTCGCCGACGCCGTGCTGACCGGCCACGATCGCGAGGAGATTGGCCTGCTGATCTTCCCCAACGCCGCGGGCTGCGCCTCGCTGGTGAAGGAGGGCGGGGACGATCTGCCGCTTCCCGAGCTGATCGCCCGGCCGGAGGTCCGCGAGGCGCTCAAGGAGGGGCTGAAGACGCATAACGCGGAGAACAGCGCCAACAGCCGCCGCTTCGCTTACGCGCTGATCATGGCCGAGCCGCCCTCGATCGACGCCAACGAGATCACCGACAAGGGCTACGTGAACCAGCGCGCCGTGCTCGACAACCGCCCGGATCAGGTTGCGAAGATCTATGCCGGCGGCGATCCCGATGTGATCGAAATCGTGTGATTGAGATCGCTTGAATGCGTACTATCGGGGCAGGAAAGGCTAGGCGACCATGACCGAACCGTTCATTTTCGATACCCGCGCGCCCGGCATCCAGGCCGATCCCTATCCCGCCTTCCGGCGTCTCCGCGAGGACGACCCGGCGCATTGGAGCCCGGCGCTCAAGGGCTGGGTGCTGACGCGCTACGACGACGTCAAGCGCTGCATGACCAGCGAACAGTTCTCCGCCGACCGCATCTCGCCCTTCCGCAACAGTCTGAGCGAGGGCGAGCGAAACCGCATTCCCGATTTGCTGCGCGACCTCGGCTACTGGATGGTGTTCAACGATCCGCCGCTGCACACGCGGCTGCGCGGTCTCGCCAACCAGGCCTTCACCAGCCGCGCCGTGGAACGCCTGAAGCCGCGCGTCGAGGCGTTGGTGAACGAGCTGATCGACCGCTTCATCGAGGAGGGCGAGACCGACCTCATCGCCGATTTCGCCTTCCCGCTGCCGGTGATGGTGATCGCGCATATGATGGGCGTGCCGCTCGACGACACCGACCAGTTCAAGCGCTGGTCGGACGACCTCGCCACCTTCGTCGGCTCGGCGCAGATGACGCCCGACAAGCGCGCCCGCGCCCAGGACGCGGTGAAGGCGCTCGAGGGGCTGTTCGGCGATCTCTTCGCGGCGCGGCGGAAGGACCCCGGCGAGGATCTGATCTCGGGGCTTATCGCCGCCTCCGACGAGGAGGGCGGCTTGAACGACGAGCAGCTGCTCGCGACCTGCGTGCTGCTGCTCTTCGCTGGCCACGAGACGACGATGAATTTGATCGGCAACGGCTTCTATCATTTCTCGCGCAACCCGGACGTGCTGGCGACGCTGGTCGCCGATCCCGCGCTGGCGGCGAGCGCGGTGGAGGAGATCCTGCGCTATGACGGGCCGGGCCTGGCGATGACACGCATTCCGGCCGAGCCGGTTGAGATGCATGGCAAGCGGTTGGAGCCGGGCCAGCGCGTCTTCGCCATGGTGGCGGCGGCGAACCGCGACCCCGAGGAATTCCCCGAGCCCGAGACGATCGATATTGCGCGGAAGGAGAACCGGCACCTGACGTTTGGCCACGGCATCCATTTCTGCCTCGGCGCGCCCTTGGCGCGGCTGGAAGCACGGATCGCCTTCCCGATCCTGGCGCGGCGGCTGACCCATCTCGAGCCGCGCGGGCCCGAGCCCGACTGGGTGGATTCACTTTCCTTCCGCGGCGTCCGCTCGCTCCGCCTCGGCTTCACACCGGCGCCGGTCCGCGGCGCGGCGTAATCGGCGGGCCCGTGGGGCCAGTTCATTCGAATATTTGGTGGTTGCACCGAATTACTTGGGCAGATGTTGTGGTGCTGAGTCTTGGTGACTCTGCAGCGCCGCCGCCTATGAGAATTATTAGTCGAGACGTCAACGAAGACTCAAATGTCATGCGCCCATGACTGGGCGTGAGCCCTGACGATCTCAATATACTTGGCCAAGGTCTAAATATTCAATTCAGTCCTGCGCCTTGATTCGCGAATCACTTTGACGACGTAAATGTAGATTCGCGACCTCGTGATGTGAGAATGCAACGTCGTGCGCTTAATACGCGCACGCTGTGTCGAATCAAACTGAAAATTGTTGCTGGTAAGAATTCATTTCTGTAATCAGCGTTAATTAGCCGTGCTTGAACCTATGTTCAAATGCGACTAACGTGCGCGGTTGGTGATTTACTTTGGTTCTCTCAAAAGAAATGCCGATTCTGATCTCCAGGTTCAACGGCACTATTGATCGATGGTCTTGATCCGAACATCATCCTGTTCGCGGCGGACCGGTGCGTCGATCGTGTGCGCGGCGATCGGAGCCCTGGCGGTGGCGCTGCCGGCGGCGACCGCTTCGGCGCGCACGCTGGAGGAAGCGGTGCGGATCATCGTCACGACCAACCCGGAGATCGGCGCGGTGCGCAAGAACCGGCGCGCCATCGGCCACGAGCTGCGCGCGGCGCGCGGGCTCTACTTCCCCCAGGTTGACGTGCGCGGCGCGGTCGGCCCCGAGGCGAGCCTGAACGCGGCGACGCGCGGACGCGGCAAGTCGGGCTTCGACGGCATGCCGCGCCAGGAGGGGGGCGTCGTGGTCCAGCAGCGGCTCTTCGACGGCTTCTTCACCGACAGCGAGGTGGCGCGCCAGAAGGCGCGCGTGAACTCCGCCCGCTACCGGGTCAGCGACACCGCGCAGGCCGTGGCGCTCAAGGGCATCGAGGCCTATCTCGACGTGCTGCGCACGGCGAGCGTGGTGGCGCTCTCGAAACGCAATCTCCAGGCCCATCAGGCGATCCTGCGGCGCGTCACCGCCCGGGCGCGCGGCGGCCGGGGCCCGCGCTCCGATGTCGAGCAGGCGCGCGCGCGGATGTATGCGGCGACCGGCAATCTGGCCACGGCGCAGGGCCGCTACGAGGATGCCGTCGCGCGCTACCGTGCCATCGTCGGCGAGCGTCCGGAGGGCCTCGCGCCGGTCACCGCGCCCGAGCTCGAGCTGCCGGCCAATGTCGATGCGGCGTCCGACATCGCGGTGAAGACGGCGCCGGCGATCCTTGCGGCCGCGGCCGACATCAACACGGCGATGGGTCAGATCGGCGTCGCGCGCTCGGAGTTCTTCCCCAAGGTCAGCATCGAGGCCGCGGCCAACCGCCTGCGCAATGTCGACGGCGTGCGCGGCAGCACCTTCGACGGCCAGGCCTTGGTCGTCGGGCGCTGGAGCCTTTTCCACGGCGGCAGCGACACGGCGCGCCTTCGCGAGGCCAAGGCGCGGTTGTCGGAAGCGCGCGACACGCTCGACCGGGCGCGGCGCGAGGTCGTGCAGCAGGTGCGCACCTCCTGGGCTGCGCTCAACGCCGCGCGCGGGCGGCGCGTTGCGCTGCAGAATCAGGTCGCGGCGACGGCCAAGGTGCGCGATGCCTATTCCAAGCAGTTCGATCTCGGCCAGCGCACGCTGCTCGATCTGCTCGACATCCAGAACGAGCTCTTCACCACGCGCAGCCAGCTCGTGACCGAGGACTCCACCGTCAAGTTCGGCGTCTTCCGCACGCTCGCGACGATGGGCGTCCTCCTGCAGACGATGGGCGTGCCCGCGCCGGCGGAGGCGACGCGCAAGCCCAACAGCTTCCGGCGGCTGGAGCGGCGTTGGGAGTGATGTGATTCGTTAATCGATTGATTTGATTGGACGATTTTTTATTCGGATCGGCGGCGGCGGCGCCCATCCAAACCTTATTCCGGGGGGCAACCTCCCGGGAGCTTTAGCGCGCCGGCCCGACGACGATGAACAGCACAGTTGGCAATCACCGCGCCGATGAGACGATCGACCGGCCGAAGCTCAGCCGCTCGTCGGGCTTTGCCGACTGGCTGACCGCGCGCCATATCGGCCTGGCGCTGACCACGCGCACGGGCGGCATGTTCTTTCTGGTCGGGCTCACCTCGGAGGGCGAGATCGCGCTGGTCGGCCGCGCCTTCGGCCGCACTTACGCCGTGAAGGCGGTGGACGACAGCATCTTCCTGGCCACGCGCTACCAGATCTGGCGGATGGAGAACCGGCTCGCCGACGGCGTGACGGTCGCGGGCTACGACCGGCTCTTCATTCCGCAGGCGGCTTACACGACGGGCGAGATCCGGCCGGGCGACATCGCGGTCGATGGCGAGGGGCGGGTGCTGTTCGCGAACCCGCTCTTCTCCTGCGTGGCCGAGCTGCGCGATCTCTACAACTTCGTGCCGGTCTGGCGGCCGCCCTTCGTGAGCGCGCTGGTCGCTGAGGACCGCTGCCATTTGAACGGCATCGCCGTCGACGAGGGCAAGCTGCGCTATGTGACCGCGCTGGCGAGCGAGAACACCGCAGGCGGCTGGCGCGACCGGCGCGCCGATAGCGGCGTGGTGATGGACGTCGCCGGGGGGACGGTCATCGCCCGCGGGCTCTCGCTGCCGCACAGCCCGCGCGTCTATCGGGGCAAGCTGTGGCTGCTCGAATCGGGCACAGGCTATCTTGGCTTCGTCGACACGGCCACCGGCCGGTTCGAGCGCGTGGCTTTGTGTCCGGGGTTTCTGCGCGGGCTTTCCTTCGTCGGACGCTATGCCGTCGTCACTCTGTCGCGGCCGCGGCGCGAGGCCGGCTTCGACGAGCTGCCGATCGCCCAGACCCTGGCCAAGGCGCGGGCCAATCCGCAATGCGCGGTCGCGGTGATCGACATCGAGACCGGCAACCTCGTCCACTGGCTGCGCGTCGACAATGTCGGCGGCGAGCTGGGCGACGTCACGATCATCGAGGGCGCGCGCCAGCCGGGCGCCATCGGCCTGCTCGGCGATCCGATCCGCAACATCTTCGATATCGGCCCCAGCGAATATGCGGTTGCGGGCGCGGCCTCGATCGATATGGAATAGGCACTCTCTTAGAACCAAGACGAAGGGCGGCAACGCGTGGGGCGTTTCAAGACGATCGACGATTTCGACGTGGCCGGACGGCGGGTGCTGGTCCGCGGCGATCTCAACGTGCCGATGGCCGACGGGAAGGTGAGCGACACGACGCGGCTCGACCGCCTGGCGCCGACCGTGAACGAGCTGGCGGAGAAGGGCGCGAAGGTCGTCGTGATCTCGCATTTCGGCCGGCCCAAGGGTGAGGCCAAGCCGGAGTTCTCGCTCAAGCCCGTCGCGCCGGCGCTCGAGACGGCGCTCGGCCGCACGGTCGTCTTCGTGCCCGACTGCGTCGGGGACGCGGCGGCATCCGTGATCGACGGCCTCGGCGACGGCGAGGTGGCGCTGCTTGAGAACCTGCGCTTCCATCCCGGCGAGGAAGCCAACGATCCGGCGTTCGCGGCGGCGCTGGCGAAGCTCGGCGACCTCTATGTGAACGACGCTTTTTCGGCCGCACATCGCGCCCATGCCTCGACCGAGGGGATCGCGCATCTCCTGCCGGCGGCGGCGGGCCGGGCGATGCAGGCCGAGCTTGAAGCGCTCTCGGGCGCGCTCGATGCGCCGAAGCGGCCGCTCGCGGCGCTCATCGGCGGCGCCAAGGTCTCGACCAAGATCGCCGTCCTGGAAAACCTCGCGGCCAAGGTCGACACGATCGTGATCGGCGGGGCGATGGCCAACACCTTCCTTCATGCGCGCGGGATCGATGTCGGTGCCTCGCTGATGGAGCCCGACTTCGTCGGCACCGCGCGGGATGTCGAGGCCGCGGCCAGGGAAGCGGGCTGCACGCTGCTGCTGCCCGAGGACGGCGTAGTCGCGGCCGAGCTCAAGGCTGGCGTTGCGACCCAAACCGTACCGATCGGGCAAGTGCCGGCGGGCACCATGATCCTCGATGTCGGCCCGGCCAGCGTGGCGGTGTTAACGGCCGCAATGGAGGACTGGCGGACGCTCGTCTGGAACGGCCCGCTCGGCGCCTTCGAGGTGCCGCCCTTCGATGCCGGGACCGTGGCCGTGGCGCGCGCGGCGGCGGCGCGGACCAAGGCCGGCGAGCTGCTGACCGTGGGCGGTGGCGGCGACACCGTCGCGGCGCTGGCCCATGCCGGGGTGGCGGACGACTTCAGCTACGTCTCGACGGCTGGCGGCGCCTTCCTCGAATGGTTGGAAGGAAAAGCGCTGCCGGGCGTCGAGGCCCTGCGACGTGACGTCAAGGGGCGGGCGGAGGGCTGACACGGATGGCGCGGATCAGGATCACAGTGGGCGCGGTCTCCATCGAGGCCGAGACGCTCGACACGCCCACGGCGGCGGCCGTCCTGGCGGCGCTGCCCATCGAGGCGCAGGCGCTCACATGGGGCGAGGAGGTCTATTTCGAGACCCCGGTCTCGGTCGCGCGCGAGGCCGATGCCCGCGCCGTGGTCGAGCCGGGGGAGATTGCCTTCTGGGTCGAGGGCGATGCGATCGCCATCGGCTATGGCCGCACACCGATCTCCGAGGGCGACGAGATCCGGCTTGCTGCGCCTACGAATATCTGGGCGCGGGCGGCCGATGATGTGCGCGCGCTGAAGGACGCGACTCCGGGCGACCCGGTTCAGGTAGAAGCGATCAGTTGATCGTGGTCGGGGCCTGGCCGATCCTGATGCGATCGGGATCGACGCGCCAATGGCGCACCTCGTCGACGGCCACGTCGCCGTTCAGCGTGTCGTAATAGGCCAGCACCCGCGAGAGCTCCTCGGGGTCCACCGTCTGGTCCCCCGGCCGGCCCTGGCGGCTCAGCAGGAAGATCGAGGCGAAGTCGGGCTTGGAGATTTGCGCCGCCTTCGAGGCCACGGCAAGCTGCTCGCCGCCCGGCTCGTAGAGCAGGATCTTTATGGTCGCGACGGGCAGGTCGGTAATCTTCGCGTACATCGCTTCGAAGAGCGGGATCTCGCCCTCGCGCAGGACCTGGATGAGCAGCTTCGCATCGAGCGCATTGCTGCGCCAGAGATGCTCGACCAGCTCGCTGGCCTTGCCCGAGTCGCCGCTCACCTGCTCATCGGCTTCGGCGATCATGTCGCGGACGGCGAGCTGCAAGGTCTCATCGAGCGCGATCGGGTCGATGTCGAACTTACCGATGATGCGGCCGCGAAGATCGGCCGAGACCCACCAATAGATCCTCGAGGCCAGCTCGGCCGGCAGGTGGCGGTGATCGATCAGCGGTTCGTGGAACGCGTCGGTGCGGCGCGCCTGCTCGGCCAGATACTCGAAGGCCAGCATCGATATCTCGGCGCTATCGTTTTCCAGCAGCGTCTTGATCACGCTGCCGTCGCCGCTGGCGATCAACGCATCGGAGACCGGCACGCTGATGCCGGTGCGCAGCGCGACCGCGAGTTGGTGCTCGCGCGAGCGGTGGCGCACGATTTCGATCAGCTCGGGAGCGTCGAGCAGCGGGCTGTCTACCAGCAGCGGGCGCGCCACCTCGATCTCGTCATTGGCGAGATGCACGATCAGATCGCGCGGCGCGTCGCTCCGGTCGGCGAGACGTTCCGCGAGCGTCTGGCGGACCGAGACTTCGACGTCTTCGATCAGCCGGCACAGGATCTCCGAAATGAGCTCGCTCTCGCGGGCGCTCAAGCCGCCTTCGCGGGTAATGAAGAGATTGCCTACCGCATCGACCAGGGTCGCGCGGCCGGCACGCGTGTGGTCGCGGGCCAGGTCGAGAAGATTGGCGATATCGGGCGCGGCCATGAGCGCGGCTTGGGCGACGGCGGTCATCGCTCCGTCTCCATAATCCCGAGCGCGCACGCGCGAAGGCCGCGCGCAAAACGGCGCGGTCCGCGGGCCCCGAAGGCCATTTGTGAAATGGTGCGTCTATGCACCGCCGCTCTCCTTACCCAAAACCTCTCTTTCCACCCGGTCCCGCCACGCTACATGCGCCAGCGCGTTCCGGTGGTTCACGGCCGCGTTTCCTCGCGGCTTCGGGTCGATTATTCGGGGGCAGGACTTACCAAAGAATTAATAAAATTAGTCAGGAGGTTAATGGAAATGCGGTTGTATTTCGGGTGGCCAAAGACGCTTTGCGAGCAGATGCGCGCCGTCCGCCATGGCTAATTTTTGTTTATAATTAACGGATTAGCCGTTGTCAGCAGGTTGAATCAAGAAATTGGCATTGACCGCCGCGATGGGCCTCTCGGGATCGTCCTGCCAGGCATGCGCCCGCACGTTCGCCACACGCGATCCGAGCTTTGTAATTTGAGCTTTCGCGTATGTGTCGCGGACGCCGGCCGAGCGCATATAGTCGACGGTGATCGTGATCGTCTTGGGCACGTGGACCGTCTGGCCGGTCCATAGAAGGTGGAAGATCGCGGTTGTTTCCAGAAAGGCGCCAATCACGCCGCCATGGATCGCCGGCAGCACCGGGTTTCCGATGATCTTCTCGTTCTCGGGCAGGGTGGCGATGAGCGCGCCGTTTTCCTCGCGCGCCCGGATGCCGAGATAGGCGTGGTAGGGGATGGCGTCGATCAACCCCTGGATGTCGCCGCTCGCTTTCGCTTCGGCGATCAGGTCGACGAAGGCGCTCATGATCCGCCCTCACTCGTGGCACCTTCATTTGTGGGGCGGATGCCGAGCCGGCCGCTCAGCATGAAGGTGCCGACGGCGGCAGCGACGAGATCGTCGGGGTCCTCCTGATAGGCGGTGGCGCGCAGGAAGACGACCTGGCGCGTGACCTTGTAGGCATCCGCCGCGGCGAAGATGTCGAGCTTCGGGGTCGCCGGGCGCACGTAGTCGATCCGCAGATCGAGCGTGACGATCGGCTGCGGCTTCTCCAGCGCGGTGAGACAGGCAAGCCCGCAGATCGAATCGATCAGGGTGGTAACGACGCCGCCATGCAGCACCCCGGTCTCGGGATTGCCGACGAGGTTCTCCCGCCAGGGCAGGCGCATCAGCCCGCGCCCGCCGCCCGCCTCGACCAGCTCGATGCCGAGCTCGGCGACGTGGGGGATCGGCGAGGAGAAGGCGGCCGTGGTCGGATTGTATGGGGGCTCGCGGGGAGGGTCGGCCATGCGTTTTGCGGTTCGGTGCCGTTGGTTGTTGCAGCGCACCAAGGTCGCGCGCGGGGCGTGTCAATTCAAGACATTTGGCGTGCCTGCGGCGCGGCGCAGGCCCGCAGACTTGCCTGGCGCGGCGTCGCTGGCCAGATTAGCGTCATGAGCGCGCGCGTACCTGCAGATTCCCGGCCTCCTAAATCAGCGAGCGGCAACATGAGCGGCCCGTCGGTGCGCACCGTGCCCGACGGCGACGACCGCGAGCGGCTGGTCTGCCCCGATTGCGGCTTCATCCAGTACGACAATCCGCGCATCGTCGTCGGCTCGGTGGTCACGTTCGAGGAGCAGTTTCTGCTCTGCCGCCGCGAGATCGAGCCGCGGCGCGGCTTCTGGACGGTGCCTGCCGGCTATCTCGAGCTCAACGAGACGATCACCGAGGGCGCGGCGCGCGAGGCCTTTGAGGAGGCCTGCGCCAGGATCGAGATCGAGCGGCTGCTCGCGGTCTACAACATCCCGCGCCTCAGCCAGGTGCAGATGTTCTTCCGCGCGCATCTGCCCGCGCCCGATTTCGCCGCGGGGCCCGAAAGCCAGGAGGTCGCGCTGTTCGCCTGGGACGACATTCCCTGGGACGAGCTCGCCTTCCCGAGCGTGCATTGGGTGCTGAACCATTTCCGCGAGAGCGAAGCCTCGGGCGACCACACCGTGCGCACCAACCCGCCCGGCGAGACCGGCGACATGCGGAAGCGGTAGCGGGGACGGCGCTCAGCCTTTGCCGGCGGGCGCGTCCTCGGGGACCGTGTGGCGCTGGATGAGCGGGGTCTGCGAGAGCGCGAAGACGAGCGTCAGCGGCAGGATCCCGAAGACCTTGAAGTTGACCCAGAGGTCGGTCGAGAAATTCCGCCAGACGATCTCGTTCAACACCGCCACGGCGCAGAAAAAGAACGCCCAGCGGATCGAAAGCTTCTTCCAGCCTACCTCGTCGAGGTTCATCACCGCGCCGAAGAGATGCTTGAGGAACGGCCGGCCCAGCGCCAGCCCGGCGAACAGGATCACCGCGAAGAGCGCGTTGATGATCGTCGGCTTCATCTTGATGAAGATCTCGCTGTCGAGGGCGAGGGTGAGGCCGCCGAAGACGAACACCACGGCGGCGCTGACCAGCGGCATCAGCGGAACGCGCCGCTCCAGCCAGACCGAAACCGCGAGCGAGCCCGCGATCGCGACCATGAAGATCGCGGTGGCGGCGATCAGCTTCGCCTTGTCGTCCTCGCCGCCCCAGCTCGAATAGGCGATGAAGAAGGCGGCGAGCGGGCCGACCTCGACTAAGAATTTGACGATCGGGTTCATGACGGCTGTATATAGGCCGCGCGCGTTTGGTGCGCCAGTGGCGGCGGCTGCCGAAAGGCGCGGCGGCGGCCGCCAGACGAAGGTGCTCCGGAGAAGACGCGCGCCCATGTTGATCGACAATCCCTGGTTCTATGTCGCCGCGGTGCCGGCGGTGATGCTGACCGGCATATCGAAGGGCGGCTTCGGCGGTGCGGGCGGGGTTGCCGTGCCGATCATGGCGCTCCTGATCTCGCCCGTGCAGGCGGCCGCCATCATGCTGCCGATCCTCTGCCTGATGGACATCGCCGGGCTCGTCGCCTACCGCAAGACCTGGCATCGCCGGAATACTGCGATCATGATCGTGGCGGGGCTGGTCGGTATCGGCATCGGCTGGGTCAGCTTCGATCATCTGACCGACGACATCGTGCGGTTGATCGTCGGCGTGATCGCGCTCTCCTTCACGCTCTATCGCTGGGTCGGCGCGCCGCTCCTCGGCCGCCGCGACATGCCGGCGACCGAACCGCATATCTGGCGCGGCGGGTTCTGGAGCACGGTCGCCGGCTTCACCAGCTTCGTCGCCCATGCCGGCAGCCCGCCGGCGCAGATCTACCTGCTGCCCCAGAAGATGGACAAGACGCTCTACCAGGGCACGATGGTGGTCGTCTTCATGGTCTACAACTACGTGAAGCTGGTGCCCTATGCGATGCTGGGCCAGCTTTCGACGGCGAACATGACGACCGCGCTGGTGCTGCTGCCGCTGGCGCCGCTCGGGGTCTGGGTCGGCGTCTGGCTGCACAAGCGGGTGCCCGAGGCGATCTTCTACCGCATCGCCTATCTGCTGCTCTTCGGCACCGGGATAAAGCTCGTCTGGGACGGGCTGGGGTTGTCCTTCGGCTGAGCTGATGGGTGCGCGAGGGAACTACACCGAGTCATTTTTGTGACACGGTGGTATAAACGTCGCCGTCCCATGGCGCTCTACGATCCCCTCACCGGCCTCCCCGACCGCGCACTGTTTGGCGACAGGCTCCGTCAATCGATGGCGCGCGCTGACCGGCGGAAGGGCGCGTTGGCGGTGCTCGTGGTCGATCCGGGTTCGCTCGCCGGCGACGATGCGATCAAAGCGGCAGGAGCCGCGCTCTCCGAGCGGGTGCGGGCGACCGACACGGTGGCACGCCTGGATGCGGCGCGCTTCGCGGTGATCCAGACCGATCTCGACCGGTTCGACGAAGCGGCCTTCCTGGCCCAGAAGCTGCTCGACGGGCTGGGGCCGGAGGCCGCGGTCGGGATCGCGCTCTACCCGGACGACAGCCGCGCGCCGGACGAGTTGGCCGCGCTCGCAGGCGGTGCGCTCGATCGGGCACGGGAGCGCGGGGCGGCCTTTGCCTATCACGCCCGCGCGGTCACCGTCGAAGCGGAAGACCGGGTCGGTCTCGCGCGCGATCTGCGCACCGCGCTCAAAACGGATGCGCTTCGCCTCGGCTATCAGCCCAAGCTCGACATCGCCGCCGGGCGGATCACCGGGGCAGAGGCGCTGCTGCGCTGGGAGCATCCCGAGCGGGGCCGGGTGGCGCCCGACCTCATCCTCGGAGTCGCGCGCGAGAGCGAGCTGATCGGGCCGTTGGGCGAATGGGCGCTCCGTCAGGCGTGCGCCGATGCCGCCGCGTGGTCGGAGGCGAGCGTCGCGGTCAATGTCGAGGCCGAGCAGTTCGAGGCGCCGGCCTTCGCCACGACGGTCGCCGGTGTGCTTCAAGAGACTGGGTTGCCGTCCGCACGGCTCGAGATCGAGATCACCGAGTCGAGCCTGATGCGCGATCCCGAGCAGGTCGCGGTCACGCTGATCTCGCTGGCTGCGCTCGGCGTCTCGATCACGGTGGACGACTTCGGCACCGGCTATTCCTCGCTTGCCTATCTGCGGGGTTTCCCGGTCGATGCGCTCAAGATCGACCGCGCCTTCATCGAGGAGCTGCCGGAGAACGCCGAGGACGTCGCCATCGTGCGGGCGATCGTCAGCCTTGCCGCCGCGCTCAACCTGCGCGTGGTGGCCGAAGGCGTGAGCAAGCAGGACCAGCTCGATTTCTTGGCCGCCGAGGGCTGCGATCTGGCGCAAGGTTATCTGATCGGCGAAGCAACGGCGGCCGCGGATTTCGCGGCGCTGGTGACCGGCCGATGAACGCGTCGTTGCAGGGGCGGGTTTCAAACCCGCCCCTGCAAACAGGCGCGGCTATTCTTCCAGCCCCATAAGCGACCTTGCAAAGTCGCGGGGCTTAAAGGGACGCATGTCGTCGGCGCCCTCGCCGACGCCGATGGCGTGGATCGGCAGGCCGAAGCTTTCCGCAAGCGCCACGATCACCCCGCCCTTGGCGCTGCCGTCGAGCTTGGTGACGATGAGGCCCGAGACCTCGGCGATCTCCTTGAAGATCTGCACCTGGCTGTGGGCGTTCTGGCCGACCGTGGCGTCGAGCACGAGGAGGACCGAATGCGGCGCGCTGGCGTCGAGCTTGCGCAGCACGCGGACGATCTTTTCCAGCTCCGCCATCAGATCGGCCTTGTTCTGCAGCCGCCCGGCAGTGTCGATCAGCAGCACGTCGTCGCCGCGCCCGGCGGCACCCTGCAGCGCATCGTAGGCGAGGCCGGCCGCATCCGCCCCGGTGTCGCGCGCGAGCACGGACGCGCCAACGCGCTCGCCCCAGATCTTCAGCTGCTCGACCGCGGCGGCGCGGAAGGTATCGCCGGCGGCGAAGCTGACCGTGAGGCCCTGATCGGTCCATTGCTTGCCGAGCTTGCCGATCGTCGTGGTCTTGCCGCTGCCGTTCACGCCGACCACGAGCACGACATGCGGATGCTTCGCCGGATCGGGGGCGAGCGGCTGGGCGACGGGCTCCAGGATTGCCGCCACGTTCTCGGCCAGCGCCTCACGGATCTCCTCGCTGGAGACCGCCTTGTCGAACTTGTCGCGCGCCAGGTCGGCGGTGAGCTTGGCCGCGGCGGCGGGGCCGAGATCGGCGGTGATCAGCACATCCTCGATCGCCTCGAGTGCGGCGTCGTCGAGCTTGCGGCGGCGCACGAAGCGGACGATGCGCTCGGCCAGGCCAGGGCGGGCCGGCTCCTCTGTCTCGTCTGTCTGGGTCGCCGCTGGCGTCCGGGCCGGGGCCTTGAGCTTTTCCGGCTCCGGGGCGGTGGTGGGGACGGGTTCCGTTGCGGGCTCGGCGGGGGCCGCCGCCTCTTCGGGGGCCTCGTCGATCACGGCGTCGATGCCGCCGGTGATCTTGTCGGTCGACTTGGTGAGCCCGTCCTTGAGGCGGGAGAACCAGCCCTTCTTCGCGTCGGGCTGCGGTTCGGACTCCGTCTCGCCCTCCTGTTTCTTGCGGCCGAACATCAGCGCACCCGGCCGATCAGATGATCGCACCCGCGCCCGGTCACGATCGCTTTAACGATTGTGCCGCGCGGGTGATCGCCGTCGAGGCGGATGGGCGCGTAGTGGGCGGTGCGGCCCTTTCCACCGGCTTCGATCAGCACGCTTTCGGTCTGGCCGATACGGGTATCGAGAAAACGGCCGAGCGCCGCCTCGCCCGCGGCACGAAGCGTCTTGGCGCGCGCCTTGCGCACCGGCTTCGGCACGTGCGGCATCCGCGCGGCCGGGGTGCCGGGGCGTTCCGAATAGGGGAAGACGTGGAGATAGGTGAGGCCGCAGTCCTCGACGAGCGCCAGGGTGTTCGCGAACGCCTCGACGCTTTCCGTTGGGAATCCCGCGATCAGATCGGCGCCGAAGGCGATGTCGGGGCGCAGCGCGCGCAGACGTTCGGCCAGCGCGACAACTTGTGTGCGGCTGTGCCGACGCTTCATGCGCTTCAGGATCAAATCGTCGCCGGCCTGTAGGCTCAGATGCAGATGCGGCATCAGGCGATCTTCTTCGGCGACCGCGCGCAGAAGATCGTCGTCGACGACCGCCGGATCGAGCGAGGACAGGCGAAGACGCTTGAGTTCCGGCACGGCGGCGAGCAGGCGGCGGACGAGCTGGCCGAGCGAGGGTGCACCCGGCAGGTCCTTGCCGTAGCCGGCGATGTCGACGCCGGTCAGCACGACCTCGTTGTATCCGGCCGCGACCAGCGCCCGCGTTTGCTCGGCGATGGCGCCGATCGGCGCACTGCGGTTGTTGCCGCGCCCGTAAGGGATGATGCAGAAGGTGCAGCGGTGGTCACAGCCCTGCTGGATCTCCACGAAGGCGCGCGTGCGCTCCTCGAAGCCGCCCAGCATGTGGCCCGCCGTCTCGGTGAGCGCCATGATGTCGCTGACCTGGACGGGCGCGACAGTACCGGCCGTGAACGATGCGGCCTCGAGCTTCTCCTTGTTGCCGAGCACGCGGTCGACCTCGTCCATGGCGGCGTAGCGCGCGGGGTCGATCTGGGCGGCGCAGCCGGTGACGATGATCTCCGCCCCCGGATGCTCGCGGCGGGCCTTGCGGATCGCCTGGCGGGCCTGGCGCTCGGCCTCGGCGGTGACGGCGCAGGTGTTGACGATGACCGCGTCGGTGAGGCCTTCGGCGCGGACAAGCTCGCCCATCGCCGCAGACTCGTAGGTATTGAGCCGGCAGCCGAAGGTGATGATTTCGGGCGTGCGTCCGGGATTGGCGTTCATCGTCGCCGCCCTCAGCCGGCGAAGAGCGAGGCGTCGAGCTCGCCGGTGAACGAGGTGGCGACCGGCCCGGTCATCAGGACATGGCCGTTCTCCAGCCACTCGATGGCCAGCGGGCCCCCGTCAAGTTGCAATTCGACCTTGCGCCCGGTGAGATGGCGGCGATGCGCGGCGACAGTGGCGGCGCAGGCGCCCGAGCCGCAGGCTTGCGTGATACCGGCACCGCGCTCCCAGACGCGAAGACGCAGCCGGTTCTCACCGATCACCTGGGCAACGCCGATATTGGCGCGCTCGGGGAAGAGCTTGTGGTGCTCGAGCTTGGGGCCGTGCTTGGGCAGATCGACGGCCACGGCGTCCTCGACGAAGAAGACCGCGTGCGGGTTGCCCATATTGACCGCGACCGGATCGGCGAGCGGGCCCTCCGAAATCCCGAGATGGAGCGTATCGGTGCGTTCGGCGAGTGGGATCTCGTCCCATTCGGTGCGGGCGAGGCCCATATCGACGCTGACCAGGCCGTCCGACGCCTTCTCGATATCGAGCACACCGGCCAGCGTTTCCACCGCCAGATGGTCGGCGCCGCGCTCGTTCATCAAGAGCGCGCCGACGCAGCGCGTGCCGTTGCCGCAGGCACCCGACTCGCCGCCATCGGGATTGAAGAAGCGCAATGCCACGTCCGCCATGCCGCTCTCGCCGATGACGATCACCTGGTCGCAGCCGACGCCGCGATGGCGGTCGGCGAGCGCGCGCGCGGTCTCGGCCGGGATGGTCCCGCCGTTCGCGCGCCGGTCGAGCACGACGAAGTCGTTGCCCAGGCCGTGCATCTTGATGAAGTGGCGTTCCTTCGTGGCACTCATGGCGCTCATGCCGCCGCTATCCAAGTGGTGATGCGGCTTATATGGCCCGGTCGGCGCGGAATGCCAAGCGGGCAGGCGCGCTCAGGCGACGCGGTCCTCGCCGGCGTTGGTGCTGCTGACGAGGCGCTCCGCCGGGAAGCCGACGGTGACTGTGGTGCCTTCGCCCGGTGTGCTGTCGAGCTCGACGCTGGCGCCGTGCAGCTCGGCCATCGACTTGACGAGCGGCAGGCCGAGGCCGGTGCCCTCGCTGGAGCGCGACCGGGCAACGTCCGCCTGACCGTAGGCCTCCAGAACCTTCGGGATATCCTGCGCCTCGATGCCGACGCCGGTATCGGCGACGACGACCACCAGGCGGCCCTCGTCGTCGAGGCGCGCGCTCACGGCAACAGTGCCGCCGGGCTGGGTGAACTTCACCGAGTTGGTGAGCAGATTGAGGACGATCTGCTTGATCATGCGCTCGTCGGCGCGGAGATCGGGCAGCGTCTCCGGCACGTCCAGAGTCAGCTTGACCGTCGCCTCGTAGGCGCGCTCGCGCACGAGGCGCATCGCCGAGGCGGCCGCATCTTCTATGCGCACCACCGTCTCGTTCAGTTCCATGTGGCCCGATTCGGCCTTGGAGAGATCGAGCAGATCGTTGATCACCGCGAGCAGATGGACGCCGGAGGCGTTGATATCCCCGACATATTCGCGGTAACGCGGCGGCTCGACCGGGCCGAACATGGCCGAGGTCATCACCTCGGTGAAGCCGATGATGGCGTTCAAGGGGGAGCGCAACTCGTGGCTCATATGCGCCAGGAACTCCGACTTGGCGCGGTTCGCGATGGTGGCCTCGTCGCGGGCGCGGGCGAGATCGCGGGCGATCGTCTTGAGCTCGCGCGACTGGGCCTGCAGGCGCTCGCCGGCCAGGCGCTCTTCCCTCAGCATGCCGTATTGGCGCCGCTGCAATGTCTGGATCCGGTGCAGCATCGAGACGCCGAGCATGTTGCAGCCGAGCAGCAGCGTGCCCTCCAACGCCATGTCCACGGAAGTGAAGGGCCGGAAGAGGAGGCTGACCGCGAGGTAGCTGAGCGACGCCAGCAGCGCGACCAGGGTGGAGAACGAAAACCGTGTGGCAATGAAGACGTAATTGCCGAGCACGATCATCACGATCCCGTAGGATGAGACGTTCGGCGGATAGAGCAGCCCTGACGGTGACCGAACCGAGACCGCGACCAGGAACATGCCGACGATGTAGAGCTGCAGCACCAGAATCGCGATGTCTGCGACGCGGTAGCGCTTGGGATCGTTCGTCAGCGCGATGACTAGAACCGCCGTGCCGGCCAGACCGATACGGAGCCCGAAAAGCGTGTAGAAGAGCTGGCTCGTGCCCAGCACGATGTAGTCGAATATCGCGAAGCCGACGAAGATCAGCGATGCGATGGCCGCGGTCGTCCGGTTGAGCAGCCGCGCATCGACGAAGCTCGCCTCGCGAAACGCCTGCTCCATCGATGGATCTGTGAACTCTGCGCTGAAGCGCGAGATCATGGCGGCGAACCTTCTTCAGCCCAGACTTCTGGCGCGAGCGACAGCGTGGCGGCTCCGAACCCTCGAGGCCACGCGCATCTGCCGGCGCCGGCATTGGGCCACCGCTGGGGTTAAGAAACTGTTAGGTGGCCAGGAATCGTGCGGGATTGCGGGGTATCGGGGTATGTCGATAGGCGGGTTGGCCGCCTTGACAGCCCCCCGCCCCCTCCATACATTCCGCACGACTTTCCGGATCGCCTTGGCTTTGTGATCCGCTCCCGAGGGGGCCCGTCCGTCCGCGAGTTTCGCGCACGGGCGCGTTCGTGGTTTGGGTGATCCGGAATTGGAGGGGATTTGAGGCCGCGATGTTCGAGAGCCTGACCGAGCGCCTGGGCGGCATCTTCGACCGCCTGACCAAGCGCGGCGCGCTGAGCGAAGCCGACGTGGGCGAGGCGCTGCGCGAGGTGCGCGTGGCGCTGCTCGAGGCCGACGTGGCGCTGCCGGTGGTCAAGGACTTCGTCGACAAGGTCCGGGAGCGGGCGGTCGGCCACGAGGTCATGAAGTCGGTGACCCCGGGCCAGCAGGTCATCAAGATCGTCCACGACACGCTGGTCGAGACGCTGGGCGCGGGCGAGGAGATCAACCTCCGCGCCGTCGCCCCCGTGCCGATCCTGATGGTCGGCCTGCAGGGCTCGGGTAAGACCACGAGCACCGCCAAAATCGGCCTCTGGCTTACCAACAAGGAACACAAAAAGGTGCTGATGGCGTCGCTCGATACGCGGCGCCCGGCGGCGATGGAGCAGCTCGCCCAGCTCGGCATCCAGACCGGCGTGACGACGCTGCGCATCGTCGCGGGCGAGCCGCCGATCGCGATCGCCAAGCGCGCGATCCAGACAGGCCGGCTCGAAGGCTACGACGTTGTCCTATTGGATACCGCGGGCCGGCTCGCCATCGACCAGGAGCTCATGGCCGAGGTGGCGGCGGTCGCCAAGGCCGTCGATCCGGCGGAAACGCTGTTGGTCGCCGACGCCATGACCGGCCAGGACGCCGTCACCATCGCAACGGAATTTCGCGAAAAAGTCGGCGTGACCGGCATCATGCTCACCCGCATCGACGGCGATGCCCGCGGCGGTGCGGCGCTCTCGATGCGCGCGGTCGCGGGCGCGCCGATCAAGCTGCTCGGCACCGGCGAGAAGACCGACGCGCTCGAGGTCTTCCACCCCGACCGCATCGCCGACCGCATCCTCGGCATGGGCGACGTGGTCAGCCTGGTCGAGAAGGCCGCCGAGACGATCGAGCAGGACGAGGCCGAGGCGCTCGCCAAGAAGATCCAGAAGGGCCAGTTCGATCTCGACGACATGCTGAAGCAGCTCCGCCAATTGAAGAAGATGGGCGGGCTCGACGGGCTCCTCGGTATGCTGCCCGGCATCGGCAAGATGAAGAAGCAGCTCGATCAGGCGAATATCGACCCGAATCTCTTGAAGCGCCAGGAGGCGATCATCCTCTCGATGACGCCCAAGGAGCGCCGCAACCCCAAGATCATCCACGCCTCGCGCAAGAAGCGCATCGCCGGCGGCTCCGGCTCGAGCGTGCAGGACATCAACAAGCTGCTGAAGCAGTGGATGGAGATGTCGAAGATGATGAAACGCATGGGCAAGATGGCCAAGAAGGGCAAGATGCCCGGCGGCATGCCGCCCGGTTTTCCGCCCGGCGGCGGGATGCCGCCCGGAGGCCTGCCCCCCGGTTTCCCGCCCGGCGGCATGCCGGGTCGTTGACCAGCGAATTGACGGCAATACACGAGACCAATCGACACTAAATCGACACCAGAGGCACAGGAGACCCCACGATCATGTCGCTTAGAATCCGTCTCGCCCGGGGAGGGGCGAAGAAGAGACCGTACTATCGGATCGTCGTCGCCGACTCGCGCACGCCGCGCGACGGGCGCTTCATCGAGCGCGTCGGCAGCTACAATCCGATGGTCCCCAAGGACCACCCCGACCGGGTGAAGCTCAACGAGGAGCGGATCAAGCACTGGCTCGGCCATGGGGCTCAGCCGTCGGACCGCGTCGCGCGCTTTCTGGGCGCGGCCAACCTGATCACGCTGCCCGAGCGGCGCGAGCAGACCAAGCAGCATATGCCGCGGCCGAAGACGGTCGAGCGCATGCAGGCCGCCGAGGAGGCCAAGAAAGCCGCCGAGGAAGCCGCCGCCGCGGAGAGCGCAGCCCCGGCCCCTGAAGCACCTGCAGAGGAAGCGCCTGCAGAGGAGGCTCCTGCAGAGGAGGCTCCTGCCGAGGCAGCGGCTGCGGAGGCACCGGCTGAAGAAGCGCCTGCCGAGGAGGCAAAGGTCGAGGAAGCCCCGGCGGAAGAGGCCCCTGTGGAGGAAGCAAAGGCCGAAGAGGCTGCCGAGGTAGAGAAGAAGGAGGACGCCTAGCGGCCGATGGTGGACGCGGACAAGCCCGACCAGGCGCGTGTGTGCCTGGGGGCCGTGGCGGGCGCGCACGGGGTGCGCGGCGCACTGCGGGTCAGGAGCTTCACCGCCGAACCTGAAGACATTGCGGCCTACGGGCCGGTCACCGACGAGGCGGGGACGCGCACATTCACGCTCCGCATCGTCGGCCAAGCACGCGGAGACCTGGTGATCAAGGTGGACGGGATAAACGACCGCAACGCCGCGGAGGCGCTGAAAGGCACGCGATTCTATGTCGCGCGCGCGGCGCTGCCCGAGCCGGATGCGGACGAGTTCTATCACGCTGACCTGATCGGGCTCGCGGCCGAGGACGAGGATGGCGCGCCGCTCGGCACGGTGCGCGCGGTCCACGATCACGGCGCCGGCACGCTGATCGAGATCCGCTCGAACGAGGGCGCCGAACTGCTGGTGCCGTTCACCAAGGCGGCGGTGCCGGTGATCGACATCGCCGGCGGGCGCATCGTGGTCTCGCCGCCGGACGAAGTCGGGGAGGACGAGCAATGAGCGCCGCCCAGACCCCTGCACCGTGGCTCGCAACCGTGCTGACGATCTTCCCGGAGATGTTTCCGGGGCCGCTCGCGCAATCGTTAGCGGGCAAGGCGCTCGAATCGCGCATTTGGGCGCTCGAAACGGTAGACATCCGCGACTTTGCGCGCGATAAGCACGCCACCGTGGACGACGCGCCCTTCGGTGGTGGTCCGGGCATGGTGATGCGGCCCGACGTGGTCGACGCGGCTTTGGAAGCGGTGGCCGATCGGCCGGGCCCGGTGCTGCTGATGACGCCGCGCGGCGCGCCACTCGACCAGCGACGGGTCGAGGATCTTGCGGCCGGGCCGGGCGTCACCATCTTGTGCGGGCGCTATGAAGGGATCGACCAGCGCGCCATCGAGGCGCGCGATCTCGACGAGGTGAGCCTCGGCGACTTCGTGCTGTCGGGCGGCGAGCCCGCGGCGCTGGCGCTGATCGACGCGACGGTCCGCCTGCTGCCCGGGGTGCTGGGCGCTGCGGCCTCGCTGGGCGAGGAGAGTTTCGAGCGGGGATTGTTGGAGTATCCCCACTACACCCGGCCGGCCGAATGGCAGGGACGGGCGGTGCCGGAGGTTCTGCTTTCCGGCCACCACGAGAAGATACGCGCCTGGCGGTTGGCCCAGGCGGAGGAGATCACACGCCGCCGGCGGCCCGATCTGTGGGCCCGCTACGAGGCGGCCCGGAAGACGGCCCGGATAGAAGAAGGAAGCGAGCGATGAACACCATCCAGCAAATCGAGCAAGAGCAGATCGATCGACTGACGGCCGATAAGAGCCTGCCCGACTTCGCGCCCGGCGACACGGTGCGCGTGATGGTCAAGGTGGTGGAAGGCACGCGCGAGCGCATCCAGGCCTTCGAGGGCGTGTGCATCGCGCGCAAGAATGCCGGGCTCAACTCCTCGTTCACCGTGCGCAAGCTGAGCTACGGCGAGGGCGTGGAACGTGTCTTTCCGCTCTACAGCCCGCGTATCGAGGATATCGAGCTGGTGCGCCGCGGCCGGGTCCGCCGGGCCAAGCTCTATTACCTGCGCGGCCGTACCGGCAAGGCGGCGCGCATCGCCGAGCGCACGACCGGCCGCGCCCGCGTGAAGCCGGAGGAGGTCGCGACCGCCGCCGAGGCCTTCGCGCTCGAGGAGGCCGCGGCCAAGGCGAAGGCGGCGGAGTCCAAGGCTGCCGAGGCGCCCGCCGAAGATAAGGCCGCAGAAACGGCAGAAGAGAAGAAAGACGACGCCGGCGAAAGCTGAGCCGGCCGGTTCTGCGCTCGCCCTAACCCGGCTGCTGCGCCAGCCGCGCCACGCGGCCTTCGTTGATCGGGAAATGGATAAGCGCCGCGCCAACGCCGAGCGCCACGCCCATCCACCAGACCACATCGTAAGAGCCGGTGGTGTCGTAGAGCTTGCCGCCGAGCCAGACGCCGAGGAAGGCGCCGACCTGGTGGCTGAAGAAGACGAAGCCGAACAGCATCCCCATATAGCGCGGCCCGAACATCTGTGCGACCAGGCCGCTGGTGAGCGGCACCGTCGATAGCCACAACAGCCCCATCACGCCGGCGAAGACGAGCGTCGTGACCACGGTGGGCGGCATCATCACGTAAATCGCGATCGCCACCGCGCGGGTGAAATAGAGCCCGCTCAGGAGATATTTCTTGCTGAACCTATCGCCCAGCATGCCGGCTGTGATCGACCCCACGATATTGAGCGCGCCTACGACAGCGATCGCCCAGGCGCCGACATACGCGTCCATCCCCGCATCGGTGATGTAGGGCGGCAGGTGGACCTGGATGAAGGTCACGTGGAAACCGCAGACGAAGAAGCCGATCACCAGCAGGATATAGGACGGATGCCGGCTCGCCTCGCGGATCGCGGCGGCGATCGATTGGTCCTGGCCGACGCCGTCGAATTCGGACTTTCCGGCCAGCGCCATCGAGAACGGGATGATCAGCAGCGGGAAGGCGCTGGCGATGATCAGCGCCGTCTGCCAGTCGAAGCGCGAAATCATGAACTGGCTGATCGGTACGATCAGGAATTGGCCCATCGAGCCCGCGGCGGTGCCGATGCCGAGCGCGGTCGATCGCCGCTCCTCGGGCACCATGCGCCCGAAGGCGGCGAGCACGATCGAGAAGGAGGCGCCGGCGAGGCCGAGGCCAAGCAACAGTCCTGCCGAGAGGTTCAGCATGACCGGCGTATCGGACATCGCCATCAGATAGACGGCGGCGGCATAGAGCAATGCGCCGATCGAGAGCACGCGAGCGTTGCCGTATTTGTCGGCGAGCATGCCGGCGAAGGGCTGGGCGGCGCCCCAGACGAGCACCTGGATCGCGACCGCGAGCGAGAAGACCTCGCGGCCCCAGCCGAGCGACTTCGACATCGGATCGAGCCACAGCCCGAAGCCGGCGCGGGTGCCGAAGCTGACGATCGTGATCAGGCAGCCGGCGAAAATGATGATGGTCGGCGTGCGCCAGGTTTTGACGGCGTCGGTCATGATCACGCAATCCTGGTAGGAAACATTGAAGGCGAACTACGCCCCACGTCGCGGGCTTTCAATCTTGTACGGGTGCATGGCAGATGCGCGAAAAGCGCAACGCCCGACACCCAAGATATTGTGAGAGATGGACCCGGCCGGGTCCAAAGTCCATGATCGACGCGGATCCTCACGAAAGGCGCATTCCTTGACGATCTCCGAACCGGCCCCCGCTTTGCCCTCGGCGACGATCCTGCTGGTTCGTGACGCGCCGGAGGGGCTCGAAGTATTCATGGTGGTGCGCCATCACGAGATCGATACGGCCTCGGGCGCCTCGGTCTTTCCGGGCGGCAAGCTGGCCAACGGCGACGGCGATCCTCTGCTGCGCGACCATTGCGACGGCGCCGACGGGCTCGACGATACCGAGCTCGCTTTGGCGGTGGCGGCGATCCGCGAGAGCTTCGAGGAGTGCGGCGTGCTGTTGGCGCGGCGTGAGGGCGAGACGGGGCTGCTCGACGCGGCCTCGGTCGAGGCGCTTCAGGACTACCGCGCGCCCTTCGAGACCGGGGCGCTGGCGATGGCGGACTTCGTCCGCGCGCACAACCTCCGTCTCGCTTGCGATGCGCTAGTGCCGTTTGCGCGCTGGATCACGCCGGTGATCGTGCCCAAGCGCTTCGACACGCATTTCTACCTGACCGTGGCGCCCGCCGATCAGGCGGCGCTGCACGATGGCGGCGAGACGGTCGATTCGATCTGGATCCGCCCGGAAGCGGCGCTGGTCGAGGCCAATGCCGGGACCCGGCCGATCGTCTTTCCGACCCGGCTCAATCTCATGCTGTTGGCCCAGACGGCGAGCGTCGAGGCGGCGGTTGCGGCGGCGCGGGCCCGCGAAATCGTTGCCGTCCAGCCCAAGATCGAGGATCGCGGCGGCGACAAGGCCGTCTGCATCCCGGCCGCGGCGGGCTATCCGATCAACGAAGTGCCGGTCACCGTGGCGCGCGGCGGCGCCTGGCCGGACGGCCCCGTGGCCTGACGGGATTGATCGTGACGGTCTGAAAGGCTACGTCTAGCGCCCGCACGGGCGCGCTTGCCATAGCACCCGCGCGGTATCAGGTCATTTTCGAGACGACCCAAATCCAGGCTAAATGGAACCAGGCGACATGGCGAAACCGCGCACCCTGTTCGACAAGATCTGGGACGGCCATCTGGTCGATCGGCAGGATGACGGCACCTGCCTCATCTATATCGACCGGCACCTCGTCCACGAGGTCACCAGCCCGCAGGCCTTCGAGGGGCTGCGCATGGCCGGGCGCAAGGTGCGCCGGCCCGAGGCGACGCTCGCGGTGGCCGACCACAATGTGCCGACCTCCAACCGCGCCCACGGCATCGACGACGAGGAGTCGCGCATTCAGGTCGAGGCCCTGCGCGACAACTGCGCCGAGTTCGGCGTGCCCTATTACGGCATGGACGACGTGCGCCAGGGCATCGTCCACATCATCGGCCCGGAGCAGGGCTTCACCCTGCCCGGCGTCACCATGGCCTGCGGCGATTCGCATACGGCGACGCACGGGGCCTTCGGGGCCTTCGCCCTCGGCATCGGCACATCGGAGGTCGAGCACGTGCTGGCCACCCAGACGCTGATGATGCGGCCCTTCAAGAATATGCGCATCACGGTCGACGGCGCGCTGCCGACCGGCGTCACGGCCAAGGACATGATCCTCGCCATCATCGGCAAGATCGGCACCGCCGGCGGCACCGGCCATGTGATCGAATATGCCGGCGAGGCGGTCCGCGCGCTTTCGATGGAAGGGCGCATGACCGTTTGCAACATGTCGATCGAGGGTGGTGCCCGCGCCGGCCTGGTCGCCCCCGACGAGACCACCTTCGAGTATGTAAAGGGCCGGCCGATGGCGCCCAAGGGCGGGGCCTACGAGCAGGCGGTGGAATACTGGAAGACCCTGCCGAGCGACGAGGGCGCCACCTATGATACCGAGGTGACCCTGCATGCGAACGACATCGCCCCGCAAGTCACCTGGGGCACGAGCCCCGAGGACGTGGTGCCGATCACCGGCGCCGTGCCCGATCCCGACTCGGCCGAGGACGCGGGCAAGCGCGACCAGATCGCGCGCTCGCTCAAATATATGGGGCTCACGCCGGGCACGCCGCTGAAGGAGGTCGCGATCGACAAGGTCTTCATCGGTTCGTGCACGAACGGCCGCATCGAGGATATCCGCGCCGCCGCCGCGATCGCCAAGGGCCGCAAGGTCGCCGAGGGCGTCTATGCGATGGTGGTGCCGGGCTCGGGACTGGTGAAGGAACAGGCCGAGCAGGAAGGGCTCGACAAGGTGCTGGTCGAGGCGGGCTTCGACTGGCGCGAGCCGGGCTGTTCGATGTGCCTTGCCATGAACGCCGACCGTCTGGAGCCGGGTGAGCGCTGCGCCTCGACCTCGAACCGCAATTTCGAGGGCCGCCAGGGCCGCGGCGGGCGTACGCATCTGGTCTCGCCGGCAATGGCGGCCGCGGCGGCCGTCACCGGCACCCTGGCCGACGTGCGGGAGCTTCAGTAGGCCGGCCGGCGAATTGCCGATCCTTCACCATCGAGGAATGGCTTAAGCGCATGCGCCATGGCCGATGATCCGCGACAAGCGTATCCGGCGGAAGCCTATGCGGGCTTCTGGCGTCGCGTCCTCGCCTCGATAATCGACACGATCATCGTGATGATCGTGTTCGTGCTGCCGGCCTATTTGTTGTTCGGCCGGGAATTCATCAGCCTATTCAACGTCACGCAAGATAACTACGCGGCCAATCTGGCCCGTATGAACGAGATGTTGATGTGGTTCTATGCCGCGGCCATTGTCTTCCAAATCCTTTACAAGACCCTGTGCGAGAGTACCCGGCTGCAGGCCACGCCGGGCAAGCTGGCAGTTGGGATCGTGGTGACCGATCTGTACGGCCGGCGCATTTCCTTCGCGCGCTCACTGGCGCGTAGCTGGCCGGCCTATGGCACATCCGTGTCCGGCATTATCGCCATTCTCGTCGGCGCCGAAGAGTTGAGCGATGCGTTCCAGTTGGCCGCGGTGATCTCATGCATCTTCGTCGCGGTGCCGCCCTACAAGCAGGGCCTTCACGACCGCATGGCCCGGTGTCTCGTGCTGCGGCAAGACGCCCAGCTGACGCCCGTCAGTCACGTCTTCGATTGAGTGCTTTGATGGTGCCCGATCTGCCTGCGGGCTGGCGAAAGTCAGGACCTGGCGCCAAGCCTTAGAGCCAAGCCTTAGCGTCGAGCTCTAGCGGCTGCCGCCGCCGCCCGCGGTGGCGAGGCGGGAGAGGCTTTCCACGTCCTTCAGCGTCGGGCCGGTCACGCGCGAGAGCGGATCGCCGCCGGTGAGCAGACGCGCGATCGTCGCTTTGTGCTCGCCCAGGCGGATCGGCTCGTCGGGCTCGACGGTGACCTGGGCGAACTGCACCCACTCGCCGTTCTCCAGAATAAAGCTCCCGACGGTCGAATCGAGATCGATCACGTCATAGAGGCCGTCGTCGC
>CAZBRE010000003.1:48970-66853 GCA_964494065.1 uncultured Alphaproteobacteria bacterium | reverse complement strand
TTCAGCCGACGATCTCGTCGGGCTTGAAGAAGAAGTCGATCTCGATCTTCGCGTTCTCCGCCGAATCGGAGCCGTGCACCGAGTTGGCCTCGATCGATTCCGCGAAGGCCTTGCGGATGGTGCCTTCGGCCGCCTCGGCCGGGTTGGTGGCGCCCATCACGGCGCGGTTCTTCTCCACCGCGTTCTCGCCTTCCAGCACCTGGACGACGACCGGCCCCGACGTCATGAACGCCACGAGATCGTTGTAGAAGGGCCGCTCCTTGTGGACGGCGTAGAAGCCCTTGGCCTGCTCTTCGCTGAGCTTCAGGCGCTTCTGCGCGACGATGCGCAGGCCCGCCCCTTCGAGCATAGCGTTCACCTTGCCGGTGATGTTGCGCCGGGTCGCATCCGGCTTGATGATCGAGAGCGTGCGTTCGAGCGCCATGGCCGAGGGTCCTTCCGGGTTTCGATATTCGGGGAATTTCGGGGGCTTATAGCGGCTCCGCCCGGCGCGGACAACAGCCGGATAGGGCCGCCGGTTTGTCACGGCTTGCCCGCCGCCGGGCATTCGCGCATGGTCCGCCGAACGGCCACGTCGTGGCAGGGTGCAGGAAAGTCCAATCGGTGTTCGGGCGGAAGAAAAAGCAGCCGAAACTGGCGCGCGTCGACAGCGAGAACGAGCGGATCGTCCAGCTTCTGGCGCTCCATTCGGTCGACGCGGTGATCGATATCGGCGCCAATGAGGGGCAATATGCGGGCCGCCTGCGCGCGGCGGGCTATCGCGGCCCCATCGTCTCGGTCGAGCCCGGCGCCGAAGCGCATGCCGCCCTGAGCGCGGCCAGCGCCGCCGATCCCGACTGGAGGGTGGCGCCGCGCATGGCGCTGGGCGAAAGCGCGGGCGAGGCGACGCTCCATCTTTCCAACCGCAGCGACATGAACTCACTGAAGCCGATGGCGGCGGTCACCAGCGAGGCGTTCCCCAAGGCGGTTGCGGCCGGGACCGATGCGGTCGAGGTCGCGCGGCTCGACGCGGTCTTCGATGAACTCATCGGGAAAGAGGCTCGAAGAGCCTTTGTGAAGATCGACACGCAGGGCTTCGAGGCGGAGATCCTGCGCGGCGCCGAAGGCGTGCTCGACCGCATCGCCGGGTTCCAGCTCGAGCTGTCGCTTCTGCCGCTCTACGAGGGCGAGGCGACTTATCTTCCCGTGCTCCAGCAGCTCGACGCGCTCGGCTTCGAACTGCACCTGGTGCTGTCGGGGAATTTCAGCCGGCGGCTTGGCCGGCAGCTCCAGTTCGACGGGGTGTTCTTCCGCGGTTAGCCCGCCTCGGCGCGTTTCAGCACCGCCTGGCCGGTGAGCGCCTTGCCTTCGATCGTGATGGCGCCGGTGGTCATCAAGGTCAGCGTATCGCCGTCCAGGCTGAACCGCCGCCGCTGGACGGTGCCGGTCCAGTTCGGATGGAAGGCCGCCTCGACATCGACCACGAGGACGTCTTCGCCCTCGATCCGGCAGGGCCCGCCGAAGGAGACATAGCTCGTCGCCGCGGCGTCGCGCTCGGCCAGGCTGCCGCCCAGCACGTCGTTCTCGGCAAAGCCGTCGCGCTCGCCGGCTATGAAGCTCAGGCTCAGATAATTGTCGGGTGTGACCGTGACGAAACCCTGCGGGCTTTCGCCCAGCGGCAAATGCTCGCTGCCCTCCTCGTCGGTGAAGACGAAGCGTTCCAACCGCCAGGCACCGACCAGATCCCCACTCATGCCTTCTTCTCCCAGCCGCCGCTTTCGGTTTGCTGATAGTAGACGACGTCGTGCCCGGCGGCCTTGTACGCGGTCCAGCGCTCGCGCGCGGCGGCGACGGCCGCGTCGTCATTGCCGTCGAACATTTCCAGGCAGCGCTCGAAACCGTCGAAACCGTCCGCCGTGGCGCCGTCGGTCAGGACCAGGATGTCGGCGTCGTTGAGGTTCTCGGGCTCGGTGGCGAGCCAGATCGGCTGAGCTTCGGCGTTGCCGTCCTTGGCGCTGCCATGCGGCACGAAGCTGTCGGGACGATAGGTCCAGAGGACGCCGTTCAGCTGTTCGATGCGCTCGTCGGAGCCGGCGACGACGACGGCGCGCTTGCCCGCCTCGAGCACCTTTTCCAGAAGCATCGGCAGGGCCCGTTCGAGCGGCGAGCGCTGTAGATGATAGAAGCCGATTTCGGTCATCCCGGCACCTGCCCTGCCCTACGTTTCGCCCCCACTACTTTTCGTAATGCGTGCTCACGAAATGGTCGAGCAGGCGGACGCCGAAGGCGGTGCCGCCCTTGGGCACGGTGGCCGTGTCTTTCTTCGACCAGGTGACGCCGGCGATGTCGAGATGCGCCCAGGGCACCTTGTTGACGAAGCGCTGAATGAACTGCGCCGCCGTGATCGAGCCGCCCTCGCGGCCGCCGATATTCTTCATGTCGGCGGCGTCGCTGTCGATCTGTTTGTCGTAGGCATCGCCCAGCGGCATGCGCCAGAGGCTCTCGCCGACCGCCGTGCCGGACTTCATCAGCCGCTCGGCCAGCGTGTCGTTGTTGGAGAAGAGCCCGGCATGCTCGGAGCCGAGGCTGATGATGATGGCGCCGGTGAGCGTCGCCAGATCGATCATGAGCTGCGGCTTGAAGCGGTCTTGCGTGTACCAGACCGCATCCGCCAGCACGAGCCGGCCCTCGGCATCGGTGTTGAGGACCTCGATGGTCTGGCCGGACATCGAGGTGACGATGTCGCCCGGACGCTGCGCCGTCGCAGAGGGCATGTTCTCGACCATGCCCATGACGCCGACCGCGTTCACCTTGGCCTTGCGCTTGGCCAGCGCCTTCATGAGACCGAGCACGACGCCGGCGCCGCCCATGTCCCATTTCATGTCTTCCATACCTTGCGCTGGCTTGATCGAGATGCCGCCGGTGTCGAAGGTCACGCCCTTGCCGATGAACGCGACGGGCTTGGCGCTCTTGGCCGCCCCGTTCCATTCCATCACGACGAGGCGTGGCTCGTTGGCGCTGCCCTGCGCCACGCCAAGAAGCGCGCCCATGCCGAGCTTGGCCATCTCCTTTTCGTCGAGGATCTCGACCTTGATGCCGATCCGCTCGAGCTTCTTGGCCTCCTTGGCGAAGCTCTTCGGATTGATGATGTTCGCCGGCTCGGAAACCACGTCGCGGGTCAGCGCCACGCCTTCGGCGATCCCGGCGAGCGGCGCGTAGTAGGTCTTGGCACCGGCGGCGTCGGTCGTCATCACGGTGAAGTTGCGCAGGCTTGGCTTCTTTTCCTTCTTCTCTTTCGTGCGGTACTTGTCGAAGCGGTAGCTGCGCAGCGTGGCCCCGAGGGCGATGCGCGCGGCGGTCTCGGCCTCGTCGATCTTGGCGTCTTCAAGCCCGTCGACCTGCACTGCTGCGTCGACCACGCCGGCGGCGTTCAGATTGGCGACGACGTTGCCGCCGATGGCCTCGGCCTTCAGCGCGTCAAACTCGCCGACCTTGCCGATGCCGACCAGCAGCACGCGCGTCGCCTCGATCCCCTCGGGCGCCAGGATGTCGAGCGACTGGTCGATCGATCCCTTGAAACGCGAAACCTCCATGGCACGCCGGAGCGCACCCTTGAGGGTATCGTCAAGTGCCTTGGCGGCGGGTGTGAGCGCGCGGTTCTCGGCGACCGCGACGACGAGCGTGCCGAGCTTGGGCATGGCGGGCTGGGTGAAGGCAATCTTCATGAGGGCTCTACTCGCTGGAAAGGACATGCGCGCGACGGCGGTAACGATCTCGCGCCGGTGACTTGGGGGAAGCAATATGCCAGCAGACGCGAATGCGCAAGCCGGGGCCGGCGCACCCCTGATCACCGTTGCGTGGGCCTCGAAAACGGTGGCGGCCGCACGGGCGAGCCGCTAAGGAGGGGCCGTTATGCCGACCGCAACGGACCGTTCCCTGCCGGGCGTTTCCTTTATCGTCCCGGTCTACAACAAGGCGCCCTATCTCGAAGGCGTGCTGACGGCGATCCGCGCCCAACGCGGCGCCTTTCCGCGCCAGTACGTGTTCGTCGACGACGGATCGAGCGACGGCTCGCTGGAGATCGTCCGGCGCACGACCGAGGGCTGGCCCGATACGGTGATCGAAACGCAGAGCAATCACGGCTCGGCGCATGCGACCAACCGCGCGGTCGCGCTGGCCACGCAGCCCTTCGTCAAATTCGTCGATGCCGACGATCTGCTGGCTCACGACGCGACCGAACGCTTGCAGACGGCGCTCCACGACAGCGATGCGTGCCTCGTCTATGGCGACGCGCAGGACTTCGAGGCCGATGCGCCGCCCGATCTCGGCGCAGCACTGCCGGAAACGCCGCCGGTTCGCCGGCTGCGCGCGCCGCTCAAGCTCGCCTTGAAGAACTCGCTCTTCAATCCGACGCAGTTCCTGGCCCGTACCGACGCCGTGCGCGCGGTCGGCGGCTGCGACGAGGCTATCGTCTTCAGCCAGGAATACTCGCTCACCCTGCGTCTGGCGGCGAAGTGGGATTTCCTGAAGCTCGACGCGACGGTGGCCTATCTGCCCTACGCTGCGCCCGGGCGCCTTTCGGACAACCAGGCAAGGCAACTGAAGCGCGTGACGCTCGCCTGCGCCAGTTTCCTGCATGACAATCCCGACGTGCCGGCAGCGCTCGCCGGCTTTGCCTGCCGGCGCGCCGCCGGACGGGCCTGGAAGTTCGCGCATAGGCATATGGGCGCGGGGCTCGGCTCGCCCTGGTATCGGCTTTATGTCCGGAGCCTGCTCGGGCTGACGGGACCCGCCGGCGATTTCGTGGAGCGCTGTGCAGCGGTATATGATCGCGTGCCGGCGGATACGGGTGTAGCCGCGACGACCGAACTGAGCGGCGGTTGAGGCATCGGCGGCAGCGAGATGGACGACTATCCACGAGAGTTTTACGACGACCTCAAAGAGACGGCGTTGCCATCGGCGCGCCGCGTTGTGCCGATATTGCGCGATCTCATGCGTATCGACAGCGCTGTCGATGTCGGCTGTGGCGACGGCGGATGGCTGAAGGCCTTGGCGGAAAGCGGCACGAGCACCGTCCTCGGCGTCGATGGCAACTGGGTGCGCGACGACCAGCTGCTGATCGACCGCGATCGGCTGGTGCGATGCGTGCTTGGCGAGGAACTCCCCGTCCATGATGCGTTCGATCTGGCGATATCGCTGGAGGTCGCCGAGCACATTCCGGGCGATCGGGCGGGGCTCTTCGTCAGCGAACTGACGCGGCTCGCACCGGTCGTGCTGTTCTCGGCCGCGATACCCGATCAAGGCGGCCTCAACCACGTGAATGAGCAATGGCCCGCCTATTGGGCGGCCCTGTTCGAGGAACGCGGGTACAAGGTGATCGATACCTTGCGCTGGCAGATCTGGCCCGACGACTCCGTGACCTGGTGGTACAAGCAGAATCTCTTGCTGTTCGCCACCGAGGCCACGCTGGCGGCGAACGCGAAGCTCGCAGCGGCCCGTCAGGCCACACCCCATGGCCCGCCGCTCGCGGTGGTGCACCCGCACCGATACGGTGAGATTGTCCGACTGACGCGGCCCGGTTTCGGGCGCTGGTTCAAGATGGGCAAAAAGGCGCTTGCTCGCTCGTTCAGCAAGAGCCACGCTCGGCAGGAATCGGGCGACGGGCAATGACCCTCGTAGACTGGCATCCCTCGGAGCGGGTTCGCTTCGCCTTCGACTATCCGCGCTATGACCGAATTTGGCGGCGCTTTCGCAAATGCACCATGGTGTCGCGCCGGGCCTATATCGGCAATCTCCACCTGAGCCAAACCACGCTCGCCGACAAGAGCCTGTCAGCAGGCGCGATCGTCGAATGCGGCACCTGGAAAGGCGGCATGTCGGCCGGACTTCTTTCGGTATGCCGGGGACAGAGGGATTTTTACTTCTTTGATAGTTTCGAAGGCCTGCCGCCGCCCCAACCGGTCGACGGCGAGCGCGCACTTCAGTGGCAGCAGAACACCCACGCGCCCGAATACCACGACAACAATCGCGCCGATCGCTCGGCCTTCGAGGCCCTGGTGCGCAGCGTCGCGCGCGGCGACCAGACGGTGCATGTGCGCAATGGTTGGTTCAGCGAGACCCTGAAGGGGTTCGAAGCAAAATCGGGGATCGCCCTCCTCCGCCTCGATGGCGATTGGTACAGCTCGACGATGGACTGTCTGGAGGCGCTTTACGATCAGATGCTTCCGGGCGGAGTAATCATCATCGACGACTATCTCGTCTGGGACGGCTGTACCCGGGCCGTTCACGACTTCCTTTCCGCCCGAAAGGCCGTCGAGGGTGTGCGTCAGTCGCGGTTCGGAGGCGTTTTCCACATCATCAAGCGTCCGCCCGAGGCGTTTGCCGGGTGATAGACCTATGCTAGGGTCCCGCTTCGTTCACCCCATGGACCGGTCTCCTTGAGCAAACAGTCGGCGTATCGCCTCGATTCGGCCTCCTGGGCCCTGATTCGCCGGCTCGTCGGCGAGCATGTACGGCCGTATCTGCGGGTGATCGCCTTCTCGCTGCTGTGTATGAGCCTGTCGGCGGCGGCCACGGCCGCCATGGCCTGGTTCATGGAGCCGATCTTCGAGGCCATGCTGAAGGAAAAGGACCGGAGCCTGATCTATTGGGCCGCCGGAACCGTCTTTGTGATCTTCGTCATCAAGGGACTGGCGACCTTCGGCCATCACGTCTCGATGAACTGGACCGGCCAGCGCGTCATCGCCGATATCCAGCGACGGCTCTACGCCCACGTGATCGGCGCCGATCTCTCCTATTTCAACAACAACCCGACCGGCGAGCTGATCTCCCGCTTCACCAACGACGTGGCGCGCATGCGCTACGCCGTATCCGACGCATTGACCGGCTTCGGGCTGCACTTGACCACGCTCGCCGCCCTCGTCGGCGTGATGTTTTATCAGGACTGGGTCCTGGCGAGCGTGACGTCGTTCGTGTTTCCGGTCGCGATCCTGCCGATCGTGCGGATCGGCAAACGGATGCGCAAGGTTTCGCGCGAAAGCCAGGTCGAGCTCGGGCGTTTCACATCGCTGCTGAACGAGACCTTCCAGGGCGCGCGCCACGTCAAAGCCTACGGGATGGAAGGCTACGAAACCAATCGCGCGCGCGAAGTGATCGAGCGGGTCTTTCGGCTCTACTACAAATCCTTCCGGACGCGCTCGGCGTCGCATCCGATCATGGAGACGCTGGGCGGATTGGCGATCGTGGCGGTCATTCTGTACGGCGGCCACCAGGTGTCGGAGGGCACCAAGTCGCCCGCGGAGTTCGCCTCCTTCATCACGGCGGTGTTGTTGGCCTACGCGCCGATGAAGCGGCTGGCGCTCCTGAACGCAAGCCTGCAGGAGGGGTTGGCGGCCGCCAACCGGGTCTTCAACGTGCTCGACATGAAGCCGGAGATCCAAGACAAGCCCGACGCCAAGACGATGGTGGTCTCCCAGGGCAAGATCCGCTTCGAGACGGTGGAGTTTTCATACGGCGAAGGCGTGCCGGCGCTGCGGGGCGTGTCGCTGACCGTGCCCGCCGGCGAAACCGTCGCTTTGGTCGGGCCGTCGGGCGCGGGCAAGTCGACGATCATGAACCTGATCCCGCGCTTCTACGACGTCGACAAGGGCAGCGTGAGCATCGACGACGCCGATGTCCGCGACGTGACGCTCGCTTCGCTGCGGGCCAATATCGGCCTGGTGAGCCAGGAGATCAGCCTGTTCGACGATACGGTGCGCGCCAACATCGCCTATGGGCGGCCCGAGGCCACCGAGGACGAGATCGTCGAGGCGGCAAAGCGCGCGGCGGCGCACGACTTCATCCTGGCGCTGCCCAACGGCTACGACACCGAGGTCGGCGGCCAGGGCGCGAAACTGTCAGGCGGCCAGCGCCAGCGCGTGGCGATCGCCCGCGCGATGCTGAAGAATGCGCCGATCCTGCTGCTCGACGAGGCGACCTCCGCCCTCGACACGGCCTCCGAGCGGCAGGTGCAGGCGGCGCTGACCAAGCTCATGGAGGGGCGCACGACGCTCGTAATCGCGCACCGGCTTTCGACGGTGCTGGACGCCGATCTGATCTACGTGATCGACGAAGGACGGGTGATCGAGTCCGGCAATCACGATGCGCTGATCGCGCAGGACGGCGCCTATGCCCGGCTCTACGCGATGCAGCTTGCCGATGACCGCGATGACGAGCCCGATCCTCAACCGGCCCGCCGTGCGCGCGGCTGATGCCGCCCACACACGGCCTGCCTGAACGCTGACGGCCGGTCATGTGCGGCATCGCGGGCTTTCTCGATCCCCGAGCCTCGATGCAGGCGCCGGAGATGCGCGAAATCGCGCGCACCATGGCCGAGGCCATCCGCCATCGCGGGCCCGACGCCGAACAGCATTGGGCCGACGAGGAGGCCGGCATCGCCTTCGGCTTCCGCCGCCTCGCCATCATCGATCTGACGCCGACGGGCAGCCAGCCGATGCGCTCGGCCGACGGCCGCTACGTGGTCATGACCAACGGCGAGATCTACAACTACCGTGAACTGCGCGCGCGCCTGGAGCAGGACGGCGTCGATACCTGGCGCGGCACGTCCGACACCGAGGTTCTGGTCACGGCTATTGCCCGATGGGGGATCGAGGCCGCGCTTAGGGCCGCGAACGGCATGTTCGCGCTCGCGGTCTGGGACCGGAAGACGCGCACGCTGACCCTGACCCGCGACCGGATGGGCGAGAAGCCGCTCTATTACGGCTGGTCGAAGGGGGCCGATGCCGGGTCCGTGCTCCTCTTCGGCTCCGAGCTCAAGGCGCTGGCGGCCCATCCCGGCTGGGACCGGCCGATCAACCGGGGTGCGGTCGATCTGCTGCTGCGCAACGACTACATCCCCGGACCGCACACCATCTTCGAGGGCGTCTGGAAGCTGCCGCCGGGGCAGCTCGTGACCCTGCCCGCCGCCGGGCTCGCGCCGGGCGCCCTGCCCGCGCCTGAGCCCTACTGGCCGGCGGCGGAGCGCGCACTCGACTGCGCAGCCACGCCCTTCGTTGGGTCCGAAGACGAGGCCGTGGACGCGCTCGAGGCGTTGCTGCGCGAGACGATCACCCTCCGCCTCGTCGCCGACGTGCCGGTTGGCGCGTTTCTCTCCGGCGGCGTCGACTCCGCGACCGTGGTCGGCATCGCCCAGGCCGTGTCGGCGCAGCCCGTCAACAGCTTCACCATCGGCTTCGACGACCCGCGCTTCGACGAGGCTCCGCATGCCGCCGCGATCGCCGCGCATCTCGGCACGAATCACACCGAGCTCTATACGAGCGAGGGGGATGCGCTTGCGTGCCTGCGCGACCTGCCCACCGTCTATGACGAGCCGTTCGCGGATATCTCGCAGATCCCGACGCTGCTGCTGTCCCGGCTCACGCGCCAACACGTGACGGTCGGCCTGACCGGCGATGGCGGGGATGAGCTGTTTGCCGGCTATGCGCGCTACGGACGGCTGGCCCGGGACTGGGAGCGCGCCCGCGCAAGACCGCCGGCCCTCAAGGCCGCCGCCGGCGCGGCCGCGCGGAACCTGCCCGCAGCGGCCCTCGACGGCGCGCTTGGATGGACGACGGCGGCGGTCGGGCCGAAAAAGCGCCGGGCGCGGGTCGGCACCAAGCTCAGACGTCGGCTCGAGCGGGCCGCCTGCGACGATCCGATGGCGCTCTATCGCAGCGCGGTGCGTCGTTGGGGCGACGTGGCGGATCTGGTGCCAGGCGCGCCGTCGCTTGAAACGGTCTTCGAGCGCGACCTCGCGCTCGACACGCTTGGCAACGTGGCAGATCGGGCCATGGTGGTCGATGCACTCGGCTACCTGCCCGACGATCTGCTGGTCAAGGTCGACCGCGCCAGCATGTCGACCAGCCTGGAGGCGCGGGCGCCGCTGCTCGACCACCGGATCGTCGAGTTCGCCTGGTCGCTGCCGCTCGACTTCAAGCTGCGCGGCGAGCGGACGAAGATCGCCTTGCGCCGCGTGCTCTCGCGCTACGTGCCCGATAGCCTGACCGATCGCCCGAAATCGGGCTTCGATCCGCCGCTTCAAACCTGGCTGCGCGGCGAGCTCCGCGACTGGGCCGAAGCTTTGCTCGATCCGTCGAAGTTGAAGCGCGACGGTTGGATTGCCGCCACTCCGGTACGGCAGCGTTGGCGCGAGCATATGTCCGGCGGACGCAATTGGCGCCAGGAGCTGTGGAACGTTCTGACGTTCCAGGCCTGGCTGGAGCACTGGCAGAAGCGCGAGCGCTGACGACGCGCCCTGCAATACGAAATCGCGCTGCACACTAATAGCTGTGGAGTGATGCACACACGTCACGACTTTTTTGGTGACGACTGCGGCCCGCTCAAAATAATCGCGGACTTTCGCCGACAAGCCGATTACTTTACACCGACAAACAAGGGGCAAGAGACGCCAACACGTCGCACAAGACTTCACCGACCACCCTGGGGGCGGGATGGCCGGAAACGGGACGTGTCAAGGCAACCGGCAAACCCCCAGAATCGCGGGCGTGGCGCGCGGCGGGAGTGAGATGGCGGACACGATCAACCGTTACATTTTGCGCCAATTGCTGCTCGTGACGATCTTCGTGACCATCGCGCTGACCCTAGCGATCTGGCTAACCCAATCGCTGCGACTCATTCGCCTGATCGTCAATCACGGCATGTCGTTCGGCACCTTCCTGGAGCTGACGCTGCTGCTGCTTCCGGCGTTCATGCTGATCATCCTGCCGATCGCGCTCTTCCTGGCGGTTCTGCACACCTACAACCGCCTGCTGACCGACCGCGAGATCGTCATCATGCGCTCGGTCGGCCAGAGCAATGCCGGGCTCTCGCGCGCGGCGCTCGGGCTCGGCGTCGTCGTTTGCGGCATCGTGCTGGTGCTGGCGTTCTATATGGTTCCGGCGTCGTTCCGGAAGTTCAAGGACACCGAGCTCGCCATCCGCAACGACTTTTCCGCGGTGTTGATCCAGGAAGGCCGCTTCAACAGCCTCGGCTCCGACTTCATGATCTATGTCCGCAGCCGTCACAAATCGGGCGAGATGCGCGGCATCCTGGTACAGGACCGGCGCGACAAGACGAAGCCCGTCACCATGATGGCCGAGCGCGGCCTCCTCGTTCATTCCGATACGGGGCCGCGGGTCGTGCTCGTCCAGGGCAGCCGCATGGAGCTCACCCGGGCGACCAACCGGATCTCCTACCTCGCCTTCGAACGGTACAGCTTCGAGCTCGGCGCGCTGAGCCAGGCGCAGAAGAACCGTCTCTATCAGCCGGCCGAACGCTCGCTCAGCCAGCTGCTGAACCCCGACCCGACCAACGGCTATGACCGCCATTACTACAAGAAGCTGATCGCTGCCGGGCACAACCGCATCGTCACGCCGATGCTGCCATTGGCCATGGTGATGGTGGCGCTGATCGCCCTGCTCTACGGGCAGTTCGACAAACGCGGACAGGCCAAGCGGATCGTCCTGGCGATCGGCGCTGCCGGTGCGATCCAGGGGGCGGCGATCGGCTTGCACAATTTCGCGGCCAAGGTGCCTGAAGCCATCCCGCTCATGTATATGAACCCGATTGTGCCGATCGTGGTCGGCTTCATCCTGCTCCTGCGCGCCAACAGGATGCGGCCCACCAAGGGCCGCCATATCCCGGCGAACTACGCGGCGTGAGGGCGGCGGCATGAAGACCAGGCTATCCGCCATCATGTTCGTCTATATCGCCCGCCAGTTCGTGATCTGGTTCGGGGCGACGTTCACGCTGTTCATCACGTTGATCTTCATGATCGACATGATAGAGCTGTTGCGCCGCTCCTCCGGCAAAGCGGATGTTTCCTTCGAACTCGTGCTGGCGATGGCGGCGATGAAGCTGCCCTTCCTGGCGCAGGCGACGATCCCCTTCGCCATCCTGTTCGGCGGCATGATGTGCTTCTGGCGCTTGAACCGCAGCAGCGAGCTCGTTTCGATCCGCGCCGCGGGCGTTTCGGTCTGGCAGTTCCTCGCCCCCGCCTTGATCGTTGCGCTGCTGATCGGCGCGATCCGGCTTGCCATCCTCAACCCGGTCGCCGCGGTCATGTATGCGCGCTGGCAGGAGCTCGAATCTCAGTATCTGAAACGCCGATCGAGCATATTGGCGCTGTCCAACACGGGCGTCTGGCTGCGCCAGATCGACAAGAAGGGCCACACCGTCATCCACGCCTCCAGTGTGTCGGCGGACAAGCTCGTCCTGCATCAGGTGATGGTGCTGCTTTACCAGGGCGAAGACCGCTTCGCATCACGGATCGATGCGTCAACCGCGGTGCTGCGCGGCGGCTATTGGGTGCTCAGCAACGCGCAGCTCTTCTCGCCCAAGCGTGGTACCAGCAAGGTGAAGAGCTATCGCCTCAAGACCGACCTCACGCTCGACAAGATTCAGGAAAGTTTCGCCTCGCCCGAAACGGTTTCGTTCTGGGAGCTGCCCCGCTTCATCAAGAACCTGGAAAAAGCCGGCTTCTCGGGGCTCAGCCACCGGCTGCACTTTCATTCGCTGACCGCCGAGCCGTTGCTGCTCTGCGCGATGGTGCTGATCGGCGCCGTCTTCTCGCTGCGGCACAACCGGAAATCGGGCGCGGTGATCGCCGTGGCGGGCGGTATCGTCACCGGCTTCCTCCTGTTCTTCGTCTCCAAGCTGATCCTCAACCTGGGCGGCTCGGGTAGCTTGCCGATCGTATTGGCGGCGTGGATTCCCGCTGGCGCCTGCGCCATGCTGGGGCTCACGGCTCTCTTCCATCTCGAGGACGGCTAGAGTGATGGTGCGGCGCGCACTTCTCGTGATTTGCCTGATGCTGCTGGCCGCGGCATCGCCGGCGCGCGCGCAATCGCTGCCAAGCGCCGCCAAGACCACGCCCATCCTCATCACCGCCGACGAAGTGAACTACGACCGCGAGCGCTCGCTCGTCATCGCCAAAGGCAATGTCGAGATCTCGCAGGGCCCCCGCGTGCTCCGCGCCGACAGCGTCGTCTACAACCAAAAGACAAAAACCGTGACGGCGGTCGGCAAGGTCAGCCTGAGCGAACCTGGCGGTCACGTGGTTTTCGCCGACCGGATCGTCCTCAAGGACGATCTGCGCGACGGCGTGATTCAGAATTTCCGCATGTTGTTCAACGACAATACGCGGCTGGCGGCAAACGCGGCGGTGCGCAGCGAAGGCAAGAAGACGGCGATGAACAAGGTGGTGTTCTCGCCATGCCGGCTCTGCGCAAAGGACCCCAATCGCCCGCCGCTCTGGCAGCTGAAGGCCCGCCGGGTCGTGCACAACCAGGAAACCAAGGACATCGAGTATTTTGACGGCTGGCTGGAGATCTACGGCGTGCCGATCGCTTACTCGCCCTATTTCCGCCATCCCGATCCAACGGTCAAACGGCGCACCGGACTTCTGGCGCCGACCTATGGCAGCGACGGGCAGCTGGGACTGTTCACGCGCATTCCCTATTTCATCGAGCTCGGCCCCGACAAGGACATCACCCTTACACCGATGCTGTTTACCAAGGTGCGGCCGGCCCTATTCGTCGATTGGCGGCATCGCGTCCCCAACGGCGCCTACGATATCCGCAGCAGCATCACCAATGTCACACGCCTTGATGCCGCCGGCGAGAAGACGGATGGCAACCAGACGCGCGGGCATATCCTCACCCGCGGCCTGTTCGATATCGACAGCATGTGGCGCTTCGGTTGGGACGGCGGTTGGACAACCGATGATACCTATATGCGCCGATACGAGATCAATTCCCTCAATTCGATCGTCACAACGGTCTTCACCGAAGGCTTCAACGGACGAAGCTATGCATCGGCGCGGCTCTATCACTTCCAGGGACTGCGCGAAGAGGACGACTACGCCAAGACGCCGATCGTATTTCCGCTGCTCGATTTCTCCACCCTTGGAAAGCCGCTCGGGCCCGGCGGCGCTTATGGCCGCTGGTCGTTCGACGCGAATGTGATGGCGCTGACACGCGTCGACGGAACGAACAGCCGGCGCCTCTCACTCAAAGGCGGCTGGGAAATACCGCATACGACCGAAACCGGCCACGTTTTCCGCGTCGGCGCGTTGGTGCAGGCGGATCTCTATTGGGCGCAGGTCGTCTCCGATCCGGACGCGCCGCCACCGGGAAACAAATTCTCCGGCGTGACCGGGCGGTTCTTCCCGCAAGGCTACGTCGATTGGCGCTATCCCCTGGTGCGCGAGCTGGGCAATGTGCGCCATGTGCTCGAGCCGCGTGTGTCCTTCATCGTTGGGCCGAACACCGGCAATCCCTTCAAGATTCCCAACGAAGACAGCCTCGACGTCGAGCTCGACGATGCCAACGTCTTCGCGATCAACCGGTTCAACGGTTTGGACCGGGTCGACCAAGGCACGCGCGTCGTCTACGGCATCAGCTCGGCCTTGTACGGAAACCGCGGTGGCAAGACCGAGATCTTCCTGGGAAACAGCTATCGCTTCACCAATCGCCATCAGTTCCCCTCGGATTCGGGTCTCGATGACCGGTTTTCCGATCTGGTCGGGCGCATCGACATCCAGCCATCGAAGTTCCTGCAAGTCCTCTACCGCTTCCGCCTCGGCACCCAGAGGTTCCGCCGCAAGCGCCATGAGGTGAGCGCATCGGCCGGCCCGGAATGGCTGCGCGCCGGGATCGGCTATTTCTATTTCCGCGGCAATGAAAACAATGCTGAGTTCGGCGAGCGCGAAGAGATCTACGGGACTTTGGTCGCCCGTTTGACCAAGAACTGGGCGGTTCTTGCGACCTCACGCTATGATCTGTACGCCGATTCCGCGCTGTCCTGGAGCGTCGGGACGAGATACCAGAATGAGTGCTGCAACATAGACTTCAATTTCACTCGATCGTTCACGAGCGATCGCGATATCAAGGCAAGTAACCGGTTTTTCCTGCGTATAGTGTTGAAGCATTTGGGCGAAATCTCGACCGGATTATAGTCCGCTCGTCGATGAGGCGGTGAGCCGGCTCCGATCCTCCCATTTGCAATCTGACCCTGCGTGCGGATATATATCCGCCGCCGCTGGGCAATCGAGGCGGAGAAGGCGAATGAAAGCGGCTTTTGTCGTATTGGCGTGTCTGAGCGCGGTCGCGGCGTGGCGCGGTCCGGGGACGGGGCTTGCTGTGGCAGGCGGGGTGCTGTCCGGCGGTGAGCAGATCGCCCAGCGGGTATCCCGCCGGGGCGCGGGCAAGAAAGAGGCGCCCAACGAGCTTCGGATCGCGGCGGTCGTCAATTCGGAAGTGATTACCGTGCGCGATCTGCGCGCGCGCCTCGACTTCGTTCTCAAGACTTCGCGTATTCGCGACAATGCCGAGACCCGCAAGCGCCTGTCGAAACAGCTTCTGCGCTCGCTGATCGAAGAGCGGCTGAAGATGCAGGAGGCGCGCCGGCTCGGCATCAAGGTGTCGAAGAAGGAATTGAATGCCTCGGTCGCCCGCCTGGAGCGGAACAACAACATTCCCAAGGGCAAGCTGTTGCCGTATTTCAAAAGCCGCGGCATCGACACACGAACGATCATCGAGCAGATTCATGCGGCGATCGCATGGCGGCGCGTCATCATCCGCAAGATCCGTCCGCGGGTGCGCATTAGCGACGACGAGGTGCAGGAGTATATCGCCCGGGTCAAAGCCAATCAGGGCGAATCGCGCTACCGGGTTTCGGAGATCTTTCTGAGCGTCGATACGCCGGATCAGGAACGCGAGGTGCGCGCCACGGCGCAACGGCTGTTCGAACAGATCAAGCGCGGCGTGAGCTTTGCGCGGATCGCCACCCAGTTCTCGCAAAGCCCGACGTCGCGCGTCGGCGGCGATCTCGGCTGGATCGATCAGGGCTCGCTGCCGAGCGAATTGGATGACCGCCTGCGCCAAATGAAGCCTGGCCACGTCGTCGGCCCGGTCCGCACCGCTAGCGGATACTACATCCTGGCGCTCCGGGAGACCCGTGTCATCAAGTTGGAAGCGGCGAAAGCGCCGACCGTGTCGCTGGCGCAGGTGGTGCTGAAATATCCAGCGAAGGCCAAGGATGCCGACCGCAAACGCCAGCTCGAAACGGCGAAGAAGATCGCCGACACCGCTTCCAGCTGCGACAACCTGGAGAAGGTCAGCAAGGATCTGGGAATCTCGGGCACCACGCGGCTCAAGAATGTCCAGCTTGCGAGCTTGGCGCCGCATTTGCGCGGTCCCACCCGGTTGCTCCAGATCGGCAAGGCGAGCGCGCCGATTGAGACGAAGGAGGGCGTAACCGTCGTGATGGTCTGCAAGCGTGATGTCGGCACTGACCGCAAGCGCGTGGTCGCGATCCGCCGGGCCTTGGCGGCGCGCCAGCTCAACATTCTGACCCGCCGCTATCTGCGCGACCTCCGGCGATCCGCCTATCTCGACGTGAGGGTATGACCGCGGGCACGGCCCCGCCCATCGCATTGACCATGGGAGAGCCGGCGGGGATCGGCGGCGAGATCACCCTCAAGGCTTGGCGCAATCGGCAGAGCGACACCCATCCGTTTTTCGTGATCGACGATCCGGCGCGGCTGAGCGTGCTGGCGCGACAGCTCGATCTGACCGTGCCGGTCGTGGAGATCGCGGCGCCGGAGGATGCCGCCACGGCCTTCGATGCCAGCCTGCCCGTACTGCCCTGCCCGCTCGCGGCCGACGCGGTGGCAGGCGAGCCCGATGCCGCCAACGTGCCCCGCGTGATCGCCGCAATCGACCAGGCCGTCGCCCTCACGAGCTCCGGGCGCGCCGCCGCCGTGGTCACCAACCCGATCCACAAGGCGACGATGTATGCGGGCGGCTTCGCCTATCCGGGCCACACGGAATATCTGGGCGCGCTCGCCGGCGGCGCGCCGCCGCAGATGATGCTCGCGGTCCCGGGATTGCGGGTCGTGCCGGTGACGGTGCATCTGGCGCTCGCCCGTGTCGCGGAAACCTTGATGAGCGATATGATCGTCGCCGCCGGGCGGGCGACCGCCGCGGCGCTGGATCGCGATTTCGGGATCGCCGCGCCGCGCCTTGCCGTGGCGGCGCTCAACCCCCATGCCGGCGAGGCGGGCGCGCTCGGGGAGGAGGAAGCCGCGATCATCATGCCCGCCATCGACACCCTGCGCGGCGAGGGCATCGAGGTGAGCGGCCCGGCGCCGGCCGACACCCTCTTCCATGCCCGCGCGCGCGAGGCCTATGACGCGGCGCTCTGCATGTATCACGACCAGGCGCTGATCCCGCTCAAGACCATCGACTTCGACCACGGGGTCAACATCACCCTCGGCCTGCCCTTCGTGCGCACCTCGCCGGACCATGGCACCGCGCTTGCCATCGCCGGACGGGGCGAGGCGAACCCGGCGAGCCTGATCGCGGCGATCGCGATGGCCGGCGACATGGCGGCCCGACGGCGCGCCCATGACGGTTCATGACGGGATCATGACGACTCGCGTGCCGCCGCCGACCGGCCCTTGAGCGATAACAGCGATATCGCCGCCGCGATCGAGGCGCTGCCGCCGCTGCGGGAGGTGATCGCGCGGCATCATCTGCGCGCGCGCGGAGCGCTCGGCCAGCACTTCCTCACCGATCTCAACCTGACCGACCGGATCGCCCGCGCGGCGGGGCCGCTGGAGGGCGCGCTCGTCTTCGAGGTTGGCCCCGGGCCCGGTGCGCTGACCCGCTCGCTGCTGCACGCGGGCGCCACCCATGTGATCGCCGTGGAACGCGACACGCGGTGCGTGGAGGCCTTGCAGGACCTGGTGGCGGCAGCCGCCGGGCGGCTCACGGTGATCGAGGGCGACGCGCTGGAAACCGATCCGGCCGCGTTGGCCGGGAAGCATAGCGGCCTGCCGATCCGCATCGTCGCCAACCTGCCCTA
>CAZBRE010000003.1:26581-48870 GCA_964494065.1 uncultured Alphaproteobacteria bacterium | reverse complement strand
CGTTGGCCGGGAAGCATAGCGGCCTGCCGATCCGCATCGTCGCCAACCTGCCCTATAACATCGGGACGGTGCTGCTGACCAACTGGCTGGCGCAGGCAAGCGCCTTCGCGTCGCTCACCCTCATGTTCCAGAGGGAGGTTGCGGAACGCCTGATCGCCAAGCCGGGCAGCAAGGCCTACGGGAGGCTGTCCGTCCTCACCCAGTGGCTCTGCAACGTCGAGCGCCTGTTCAACCTGCCGGCCGAAGCGTTCGTGCCGCCGCCCAAGGTGGCCTCCTCGGTCGTGCGGCTGACGCCGCGCGCAGAGCCGCTGGCGCCGGCCGGGATAGCCGATCTGGAACGCGTCACCGCGGCCGCCTTCGGCCAGCGCCGCAAGATGGTGCGCTCGAGCCTCAAATCGTTGGGTGGCAACACCGTGGCCCTGCTGGCGGAAGCCGGGGTCGAGCCGACCGCGCGGGCCGAGGACCTGCCGGTGGAGGCCTTCTGCGCGCTGGCGCGGGCGCTCGCAGCGGCCTAGTCGGGCTCGCGCAGCCGGTCCACGAACTCCCTGAGCCCGGTCTGGCGACGGCGTTGCAGGCGTTCGGCGGTCAGGATGGCGCGGACTTGGGCGATCGCGTCGTCGAGTACCGCATTGACGACGACGTAGTCGTATTCCGACCAGTGGCTAATCTCGTTCATGGCGAGCGCCATGCGCTTCTGCACGACGTCGCCCGGATCCCGCTTGCGCGACTTGAGCCGCGTCTCCAACTCGGCAACGGAGGGAGGCAGGATGAAGACCTTGACCAGATCGCTGCGCGCGGATTCTTCGATCTGTTTGGCACCTTGCCAGTCGATGTCGAACATGACGTCGCGGCCGGCCTCCAAAGCCGCATCCACGGGCCCGCGCGGCGTGCCGTAGCGGTTGCCGAAGACGTTGGCGTGCTCGAGCAGCTCGCCGCCCGAGGCCATGGCCTCGAAGCGCGCGGCGTCGATGAAGTAATAGTCGACGCCCTCCTTCTCGCCCTTGCGCTGCGGCCTTGTGGTTACCGAGACCGACATCGAGATGTTGTCGTCGACGGCCAGGATCGCGCGCGAGATCGAAGTCTTGCCGGCCCCCGAGGGCGACGAGAGGACCAGCATCAGGCCGCGCCTGGAGATCGCTGGGTTGTCGGATTTGTTCTTTGCGCGTTTGGCCATCGCGGGAGGGGCTATTCGACGTTCTGGACCTGCTCGCGCAGGCGCTCGATCGCGGCCTTGAGCGCGAGGCCGATATTGGTGAGGTCGATATCGGAGGACTTGGCGCAGAGCGTGTTGGCCTCGCGGTTGAGCTCCTGGCAGAGGAAATCGAGGCGGCGCCCGACGGCCTCGCCCGTCGACATGAGATCGCTGACGGCCGCGATATGTGCCCGCAAGCGGTCGAGCTCCTCGGCAACATCGGCCTTGGCGGCGAGAAGTGCGGCTTCCTGGGCCAGGCGCTCTTCCGGCAGGCCCGGATCGGCCTCCATCAGGGCCGCGACCTGCTCTGCGAGCCTTGCCTTGATCGCATCGGGCTGAACGGCCGCCGTTTCGCTGGCGGATTTGGCAAGCTTTGTCAGCTCGGCGATCTGGTCGGCGAAGATCGCGGCGAGCCGCGCGCCCTCCTCGCGCCGCATCGCGGACATCGCATCGAGTGTGCGCTCCAGCGAGGCGAGCAGCACGGCGTCCCGTGCCGTCTCCGCCGCCTCGTCGCGCTCGTCCTCGGCAAGCTCCACGATGCCGCGAACGGCGAGCAGCGCCTCAAGACGCGGCGGGGCGGGATCGACGATGTCGCCCAACGCGTCGCGCAGGCGGATCACCTCGTCGAGCAGCGCGCGGTTGACGCGGAGCGCGCCCTCGCCTGCCCGGCGGCTCAGCGTCAGATTGACCGAAACGTTGCCGCGCTTGGCGCGTGCCGAAATCGCCTCGCGCACCGGCGCCTCCAGGCGGTCGAGGCCGGGCGGCAGCTTGCAGCGGATGTCGAGGCCGCGCGCATTGACGCTGCGCGCCTCCCAGATCCACTGGGCGCCCTCATCAGCCCCTTCCTCGCGGGCAAACCCGGTCATGCTGACGATGGACACCCGCCCCCCTTTCGTGTCTGGTCGTTTCCCCGGCGCCGATTCGCCGCTCGCACGCTGGCTTAAGCGCGCGCAACCCTCTATAACCCGCGCCCGGTACGCCAACAAGCGCACCCTCTGAAAACAAATGACCGGGCCGATATCTCGCGGCCAAGGAGTCTGCGCGCGATGCGCGATCCGAAGACCATCCTCATCACCGGCGCCTCGAGCGGGATCGGCGAGGCGCTCGCGGTCGAATACGCCAAGCACGACGTTTTCCTCGCGCTGTCCGGGCGCGACGCGGAGCGGCTGGAGGCGATACGCATCCGCTGCCGCAACAAGGGCGCGATGCTCGACGCGCGCGTGATCGACGTGACCGATGCGGCGGCGATGGCGGCGTGGATCGCGGAGATCGAGGCCCAACGGCCGATCGATCTCGTTATCGCCAATGCGGGTGTCTCGGCCGGCACCGGCGGCGGGCCGGAAAGCGAGGCACAGGCACGCAATGTGCGGACGATCAATGTCGAAGGGGTGATGAACACCGTGCTGCCGGCGGTCGAAGCGATGCTAGCGCGCGAATCCAAGCGAACCGATGGAAAGCGGGGTCAGATCGCGATCATGAGCTCGCTCGCCTCTTTTCGGGGGTTTCCCGGCGCGCCCACCTACTGCGCCAGCAAGGCGGCGGTGCGGACCTACGGCGAGGCGATGCGTGGCGAGCTGCATCATCGCGGCATCGAGGTGAACGTGATCTGCCCCGGCTACATCCGCACGCCCCTGACCGCGCGCAACAAGTTCCCGATGCCGATGCTGATGGATGCCGACCGCGCGGCGCGCAAGATCAAGCGGGCCTTGCGCCGCAACCGCGGACGCATCGCCTTTCCCTTGCCCATGTATTTCCTCGTGCGCCTGATCGCCGGGCTGCCGGTCCGGCTGACCGACCCGATGCTGCGCATACTGCCCAAGAAGGACGCGGCCGCCGGCAAATAGCCGGCAGCCGCCACCCCTTTCGGTACCTCGTCTCAGTCCTTCTTCGAGACGAACCAGACATTCATCGGATCGTGCTCGAGCACGTGACGCTCGACCGAGCGGAAGCCTGCCTCACCCAGCATGCGCTGGGCGGTCTCCCAGCCCCACATCGTCCCCAGGCCTTGGCCGCCCTGACCGAGCGAGACCGGCATGCAGTGGAGGCACGAGGCGGTGTAGAGAAAGGCCGCAAAGGGAAAGTCCTTGTTGTTCTCCAGCGCCGCCGAGCCGCCGATATCCTGCATGAGGTAGACACCGCCCGGTCTGAGCGCACCGTGAATGCCGGCGATCAGCCCCGCCGGGTCCTTCTGGTCGTGGACCGCATCGAAGGAGGTGATGAAGTCGTAGCGCCCGGGCTCTTCGAAGCCGGTCAGATCGCGCACCTCGTAGTTCAGGTTCGACACGCCCGCCGCCGAAGCCGCCTGACGCGCCGTGGCGACGGCGTCCGCGCACAGGTCGTATCCGGTGAAACGGCTGTTGGGGAAGCGCTCGGCCATGGCGAGAAGCGCCCGGCCGGCCCCGCAGCCGGCGTCGAGGACGTCGATCCCCGCCTCCAGCCGGTCCGTCAGACCATCGGCGAGCGGCAGCACGACGTCGAACAACGAGGCGACGACTGACTGCGCGCTGTCTTCCGCCATGATCGTGTGGAAGCAAGGGTAGTCGTCGTAGCGCGTGCCCTCGCCGGTCTCGAAACATTCGAGGATGCGGTCCTGCACCGCGCCCGTCATCGGCACGAACTGCGCATAGACGGCGAAATTGCCCAACGCCGCGTTGCGGGTGAGGCAGGCCGCGTGCTCGGCCGGCAGATGGTAGGTCTGCGCGGCCGGCGCGTAATCGACGATGCCCGCCGTCACCATCACCGCGAGCCATTCGCGGACATAACGCTCCGACAGTTCCGCCGCCTCGGCGATCTCAACGCTGGTGGCAGGCGGCAAGGTCGCCATCGTGTCGAACAGGCCGGTGCGATGGCCGATCGAGATCATCACCGACACCGCGCCGTGATTGATGACCTCGCCGATCTGGTCGGCGAAGGCTTCGGCGGTCTGCTGATCGAAGGCGGGCGCGGCCGCATGGATCATGTTCATTGTTCTGCTCCTTAGGCTTGAGGGAAAGGCCCGCAGCGCCATATCCGGCCGGCCGGGCGTCGTGAGCCGGACGCTACGGGCAGCGCCTCACCCCCGCTAGAGCGAAAATAGACACGAACGGGACTTTTCTGCCAAAATCCCCCCGATGGCCACGAACACACGACATCGCCCGGCATCCGTCTCAATCCTGGCCTTGCCCGAGAGCACGCCGGCCGCGCTCTATTCGCTCTACGAGGTCTTTGCCTCGACCGGCACCGTCTGGGGCATGCTGACCGGTACCGATGAGGGCGAGCCCGCTTTCGATGTGCGCATCGTCTCGCCCCGGGCCGGCATGTTCACCTGCGCGTCGGGCACCCCGATCACCCCCCACGCGGCGCTGAGCGACGTCGAAAATACGGATATCGTGCTGGTGACCGACATCGCCGTTTCCGGCGACGACGATCCGCGCGGCCGCTGGCCCGATGTGGCCGAATGGCTGCGCCAGCGACATGGCGATGGCGCGCTTGTCTGCTCGGTCTGCACGGGATCGGTGCTGTTGGCGGAAGCCGGGTTGCTCGACGGCCTCGAGGCGACGACGCACTGGTCGGCGGCCGACATTTTCAAACGCTATTATCCGACGGTCCAACTGAGGGCCGAACGCATCCTCGTCCCGGCCGGGCCGGAGCACCGCGTCATCACCAGCGGCGGCGCCTCGTCATGGGAGGAACTGGCGCTTCATATCGTGGCGCGGTATTGCGGCCAGGAAGAAGCGATCCGCATGGCCAAGGTGTTCCTGTTCGGCGACCGCAGCGAGGGCCAGCTGCCCTACATGGCGCTTGGCCGGCCACGGCGGCACGACGATGCGGTGATCGCCGACGCGCAAGCCTGGATCGCCGAGCACTATGCCGCTGCCTCCCCGGTCGCGCGGATGGTGGACCGCTCGGGGCTGGCCGAGCGCACGTTCAAGCGACGGTTCCGGGCGGCCACCGGGTATTCGCCGGTCGAGTACGTCCAGGCGCTGCGTATCGAGGAGGCAAAGCAGCTGCTCGAGACCAGCGACGAGGCGACCGACGCCATCGCCTTCGCAATCGGCTACGAGGACCCGACCTTCTTCCGCCGCCTCTTCAAGCGCAGCACGGGCACCACGCCGGCGCGCTACCGGCGGCGTTACAAGACCATCGGACAAGCGGATTTGGAACCGCACGCGGCGGCGTCGGCCGCCCGGAGCTAGTTCTTCGAGGCACCGCCGGACGGCTTGGTGCTGCCGTCACCGTTGGATTTCTTTGCCTCCTCCGCCTTTTTCTTTGCTTCTTCGGCTTCGCGCTCGCGGCGGATCTCGCGCCAGCGGCCGACGTTCTTGTTGTGCTGTTCCAGCGTCTCGGAGAAGACGTGGCCGCCGGTGCCGTCGGCGACGAAGTAGATATCCTTGGTCTTGGCCGGGTTGAGCGCGGCGGCGATCGAAGCGCGGCCCGGGTTGGCAATCGGACCCGGCGGCAGACCGTCGATGCGGTAGGTGTTGTAAGGCGTCTTCTTCTCCAGATCCTTGGTCAGGAGCCGCCGGCCGAGCGCGCCCTTGCCCTTGGTGATGCCGTAGATCACCGTCGGGTCGGTCTGCAGGCGCATGCCCTTGCGGAGCCGGTTGACGAAGACGGCCGCGACCCGCGGGCGTTCGCCCTTCTTGCCGGTCTCCTTCTCGATGATCGAGGCGAGGATCAGCGCTTCGTGCTTGGTCTTGATCGGCAGGCCTTCGGCGCGTTTCTCCCAAAGCTCGTCGATCACCTTGGCCATCGCCTCGCGCATGCGCTTGACGATAGCGTTGCGGGTGTCGCCGAGGGCGAAGCTGTAGGTCTCGGGCAGCAGCTCGCCTTCGCGAGGCTGCTCGGAGACGTCGCCCTTAAGGCCTTCGGTGGCCTTCAGGCGCTCCAATATCTCGTAGGTCGTCCGTCCCTCGCTGGCGGTGAAGAAGCGCAGCACGGTCTTGCCCGAGACGATGCGCGCCAGCACCCGCTTCATGCTGACCCGCGCGGGAAAGCGGTACTCGCCGGCCTTCAGCTTGCCGGCACTGCCGGTCAGGCGCACCGCGATGCGGAAGATCACCGGATCCTCGATCACCCCATTGGCCAGCAGGCGGCGCAGGATCGCATCGCGCCCACTGCCCTTGGGGATGACGATGGTGGCGGCTTCCTTGAGCGGCCCGGGGGCGGAGTAGGTCTTGAAGCCCCAATAGCCGAGCAGGACGGCCACCGCGGCGAGGCCGATGAACAGTCCGAGCACCGCCGCGTAAACCCGCCGCATTGGCCTAGGGCGCTGGGGCGAAGATCAGGCTGGCGTTGGTGCCGCCGAAGCCAAAGGAGTTGGAGAGCGCGTGCCGCACCGGCCGCTCCTTGGCCTGCTTGGGCACGAGATCGATGTCGCAGCCATCGGAGGGGTCGTCGAGATTGAGCGTCGGCGGCACGATCCCCGTATTGAGCGCCATGATCGAGAAGATCGCCTCGACGCTGCCCGCCGCGCCCAGCAGATGGCCGATCGCCGACTTGGTCGACGACATGGAGAGCTTGTAGGCGTGATCGCCGAAGAGACGCTTGATCGCGCCCACCTCGATCTCGTCGCCCAGCGGCGTCGAGGTGCCGTGCGCGTTCACGTAGTCGATATCGTCGGTGTTGAGGCTGGCGCTGTTGAGCGCGTTGACCATGGCGCGGTATCCGCCATTGCCGTCGGCGGCGGGCGCGGTGATGTGATGCGCATCGCCCGAGAGCCCGTAGCCGACCACCTCGGCGTAGATCTTGGCGCCGCGCGCCTTGGCGTGCTCCAGCTCTTCCAGCACCACGACGCCCGCGCCCTCGCCCATGACGAAGCCGTCCCGGTTCTTGTCCCAGGGACGCGAGGCGCGCTGCGGCTCGTCGTTGAAGTTGGTCGACAGCGCGCGGGCTGCGGCGAAACCGGCGATGCCGATCCGGCAGACCGCCGCCTCAGCCCCGCCCGCGACCATCACGTCGGCGTCGCCGTAGCCGATCAGGCGGCTGGCGTCGCCGATCGCATGCGCGCCGGTCGAGCAGGCCGTGACGACCGCGTGGTTGGGCCCGCGAAAGCCGTATTTGATCGAGACCTGGCCGGAGGCGAGGTTGATCAGCGACGACGGGATGAAGAAGGGGCTGAGGCGGCGCGGGCCGCGCTCGTGCAGCGTGATCGAGCCGTCATAGATGCCCTGGAGGCCGCCGATGCCCGAGCCGATCATCACCCCGGTGCGGTCGAGCTCGGCTTCGTCGTCGGGAGTCCAGCTGGCATCCTCCACCGCCTGGGTGGCGGCGGCTATGGCGTACAGGATGAAGGGATCGACCTTGCGCTGGTCCTTGGGCAGCATCCAGTCGTCGGCGTTGAAGCGGCCCTCGCTGGTCTCGCCGCGCGGCAACACGCCGGCGATCTTGGCCGGCAGATCGGAGACGTCGAACGCCTGAATGCCCGTAATCCCGGACTCGCCCTCGATCAGGCGCTTCCAAACAGTCTCGACCCCGACGCCCAGCGGCGCCACGATCCCAAGGCCGGTGATGACTACCCGTCTCATCCGCCTATCATTGGCTGTTCATGGTGGGCCGTTCATAGAGGCCGGGGCGCTCCTTTCGACCGAGCGCCGGGCAGGTCCCGCTTAGGGTCAGGCCGCGATCTTCTTGATGTACTCGATAGCGTCCTTGACCGTGACGATCTTCTCCGCCGCGTCATCGGGGATTTCGCACCCGAACTCCTCCTCGAACGCCATGACCAGCTCGACCGTATCGAGGCTGTCGGCGCCCAGATCTTCAATGAAGTTCGCGCTGTCCGCGACCTTGGCCTCGTCGACGCCAAGATGCTCGACGACAATTTTTTTCACGCGCTCGGCAACATCACTCATATTCGTTATCCTCAAGCGATCTCGACTGTGGGATGGACGCTTCCAAGGGAGCGGCAGTGGCGGTCCAAGTCCGCCCCATCCGCGCGCTCGCGCCGCCACGGGCGGCGTTCCCTAACACACTCTCCCCCCGCTTGGCCAGCGTAACGCACCGGCCGCGCCTCGACACCCTGATGATGGGGTTTCGGGGCCACGCATGCAAGGCCGGACACGGCGACGGTGAGGCGGCTCACAGCGCTTTCAAAAGCGCCTCGACATCGTCGGGCGTCTCGGCACTCAGCGTGGTGAGCTCGCGGTCGATCCGTCGGGCGAGGCCCGAGAGGACCTTGCCGGCGCCAAGCTCGATATGGGTGTCCACCCCGGCCGCGCGCATCGCCAGCACGCTTTCGCGCCAGCGCACCATGGCCGTGACCTGCTCCACCAGGAGACCCTTGATCGTATCGGGGTCCGAGACCGGCGCCGCCGTCACATTGGCGATCACCGGCACCACCGGCGGTTTGAGCGTGACCGTGTCGAGCGCCCCGGCCATCGCATCGGCGGCGGGCTGCATCATCGCGCAATGGAAGGGCGCGCTCACCTGAAGCTTCATGGCGCGCTTCACGCCGCGGTCCTCGGCCAGGGCGATGGCGCGGTCCACCGCGGCCGCAGCCCCGCTCACCACGCACTGCCCCGCGCCGTTGTCGTTGGCGACGGTGCAGACCTCGCCCTGGGCCGCGTCCTCGGCGATCGAGGTGGCGAGATCGAGCTCGGCGCCCAGGAGCGCCGCCATCGCCCCCGCCCCCACCGGCACCGCCGCCTGCATGGCCTGGCCGCGGGTCTTCAGAAGCCGCGCGGCGTCGGCCAGATCGAGCGCCCGGGCCGCGGCGAGCGCGGAATACTCGCCCAGCGAATGGCCGGCGACGAAGCTTGCCGTCTTGCCCAGGGATGCGCCGCCTTCGGCCTCGATCACGCGCACGACCGCCATGCTCGCCGCCATCAGCGCGGGCTGGGCATTCTCAGTCAGGGTGAGCTGGTCGGCCGGGCCTTCGAACATGAGTTTGGAGAGCGTCTGGCCGAGCGCGTCATCGACCTCCTCATAGACCTCGCGCGCGGCGGCAAAGGCCTCGCCCAGAGCCTTGCCCATGCCGACGGCCTGGCTGCCCTGTCCGGGAAATACGAAGGCGCGCGTCATGGCCCTGCCCCTTTCTTGTTCTATGTCGTTGTCCCGCACCGGCGATGCGCGAACGAAGCGTCATAGCCGGACCAACGGCGCTGTCAAGGCGAAGCCGCCGATTGCACGCCCGCCCGATCCGGTTTTTGCGCCCACCGCCGTCGGCCGATAGTATTCGCCCGCCTGCCCGCAAAGGAGCCTCTTCTTGCAGATCCGCCCAATCCGTTCAGTCCTCGCCATCGCCGCCGCCGGCGTCCTGGCCGCCTCCGTCGCCTCGCCAATCGGGTTGAAGGACGGCGAAGGGTGCGTCTCGAGCAAAGCGAACCCCTACGTCGGAACCTATCGCTGGCGTGGCGCGGCCACGGCGGAGCCGGTTCGGTTCTGGTTCGAGCGCACGGTGACGGCTGACGACAATGTGCTCAAGGCGACCGGCCGCGGGATTTATTTATCCAAGCCGCCCGTCAACATCACGATCCGCGCCACGATCGACCTCAGGACACGGCGGATCGAGATCTGGGAGAGCAATCCCGACCGCTTGACCTTCCTGACCAACGGCTCCCATGTCGGCACGATCTCATCCGACAGCTGCCGCATCCGGGCGGTCTGGACCACCAAGGGTACCGGGCAGCAGGGTGACCTCGTCCTGGAGATGACGCGCAAATGACCGGCGGGGGACGCGGCATGGTCTGGCTGGTCGTCGTCCTCGCCGTGGTGCTGGTCGTGGTGGCGGCGGGTGGTGCCTTCCTGGTGATCCAGGAGCGCGAGCGCGTGGCGAGCGAAAAACGGCTCGCCGAGGCCGCGCGCCAGCGCCTGGCCGAAGAAAAGCGCAAGACCGCGGAGGCCGAGCGCCGTGCCGCTACGACCGGCGGCCAGGGCCGCGTTGTGGTCGCAAACACGGGCGGGCTGGCAGCGCTCCGCGGGCGGAAGGCCTGGGTGGTGACCAAGTCCCGGCCGGCCAAGGATTACTGCGCCATGCTGCGTCAGGCGGGCGTCACCGTGCGCTGTGCCTATGCGACGAACAAGGTGAACCTGCACGTCCTCGTCCTGCGCTGCCCCGAGCTGACCGAGGCTAAGGGCCGCGCGCTCTTGAGCGCCCTCGGCCTCAATCTCCGCATCAACAACAGGCAGCGCGAGAATGCCTGCGGCAAATATCACGAGATCACGCTCTATCTGAACAACTGAGCGAGCAGCCAACTTACCGAGATGCGGCCTTGTCGCTTGCCCCGCCGCCCGGCACCCCCTATATACTCCGCCGTTCACATAACTCCTTGCCGGCCGGGACGCCTGCGTTAACCACGCACCCTGCCGGCTAGGCCCGGGCGGCCGATGACGGGATCACCCCGGAGGCGCCGGGCCGCGGAATAGCCAGAAGGAGTGCCGGTATGGCGCTTTACGAAAGCGTGTTCATCGCACGCCAGGATGTCTCGTCGAGCCAGGTCGACGGCATCGCCGACAGTCTCCAGAAAGTCATCGAGGACAATGGCGGCCAGGTCGCCAAGCGCGAGTATTGGGGCCTGCGCAACCTCTCCTACAAGATCAAGAAGAACCGCAAGGGCCACTACGCCCTCTTCAACATCGAGGCGCCGGTCGAGGCGCTGCGCGAATACGAGCGCATGATGAAGCTGAACGAAGACATCCTGCGCTACATGACGATCAAGGTGGACGAGCTCGATCCCGAGCCCTCGGTGGTGATGCAGAACAAGGGTCGCGACCGCGAGCGGGGTGAACGAGGAGATCGTGGCGACCGCGGAGATCGTGGAGATCGCGGCGATCGCGGGGGCCGGGGCGGCCGCCGCTTCGATGAGCGCCCGCCGCGCGATGACGGGCCGCGCGGCGATGATGACAAGCCGGCTGCGGCAGCCAGCGCCGAGACCGAGAGCGCCAAGACCGAGAGCGCAGGCGCCGATGAGGCAGGGAAGGAAACCGAGAAAGCAGGAGACGACGCATGAACGCAGGACGTCCAGGCGGTGGTGGTGGCGGCGGCGGCGGTGGACGCCGGCCCTTCTTCCGGCGGCGCAAGAGCTGCCCGTTCTCCGGGCCCAACGCGCCAAAGATCGACTACAAGGACGTGAAGCTGCTCGGCCGGTTCATCTCCGAGCGCGGCAAGATCGTGCCCTCACGCATCACCGCGGTTTCGTCGAAGAAGCAGCGCGAGCTGACCCGCGCCATCAAGCGGGCGCGGATGCTGGCGCTTCTGCCCTTCATCGTCAAAACCTGATCCAGACACGATCACCGGAGCGCCGGACTCATGAACGTCATTCTGCTCGAAAGGATCGCGAAGCTCGGCAATCTGGGCGACGTGGTCAATGTTAAGCCCGGATATGCGCGAAACTACCTTTTGCCCCAGCGAAAGGCGCTGCGCGCGACCGACGCGAACAAGGCCTATTTCGAACGCGAAAAGGCGGCGCTCGAGGCCGCCAACGAGGCCAAGCGCAGCGAGGCCGGCGAGGTCTCCACGGCGCTCGACGGCCAGTTCTTCGTGCTGATCCGCCAGGCCGGCGAGTCCGGCCAGCTCTACGGTTCGGTGACGGCGCGCGATATCGCAACGATCGCCACCGAAAAAGGCTACCCCATCACCAAGCAGCAGGTCGTGATCGACCGGCCGATCAAGGAGCTGGGCCTCCACGACATCGAGGTCCGCCTGCATCCCGAAGTGACGGTGACCGTAACCGCCAATGTCGCGTTGACCCAGGACGAGGCCGAGACCCAGGCCGTGCGCGGCTTGCGCGTCGGCGACGAGCCGCCGGAAGAGGTCGCCGCGCCGGCCCGGGTCGTGGCCGCGCCGGTCGAAGACGTAGAGGAAACCGCGGAAGCGCCCGCCGAGGCAGAGGACGCATCGAGTGGCGACGAGGCTGGCGACAACTCGGCGGGTGACGAGACCAAAGCCGACGCCTAAGAGATAAGTCTTAGGCGTAAGCCTGGGGGTCAAGCCTGAGACATTCGGCCGCACTACCCGGCTTTGCGGCCGTTTCGACCCCCCGATTGATTTAGATCAAAGCGAGCGCATGCCCCCGCACCCATCATCCCCGCGCTGATGAGGGATGAGACGCCGTGCTTCGGCGCGGCTCTCGTGAGAGCCGGGGGCTCGCTGTCGCAAAACGCGCCATTCGCCACATACTCCCGTTGCTTCGTCGTCCTGATGGCGGCGCGTTTGGGCCCCCGGTCTTTCACTCTCAGCATAAATCCGTATAAAATGGGAATAATAAGTCCGCGTTGAACGGACTGGTTGGTCGCGCGCGCCGCATATGGCGGCGGCTGGCCCCTAGCCTCCAAGGTGCGTGGGGGGCCAAAGCACGCTACCCGAACACGTGGGGCGCGCATTTGGGGGAGGGTCGAACATGGCGCTTTTCAGCCCGGTGTTCGAGCGCATCGTCGAGACGGGCGCGGTGACCGTCATCGATAAGCGCGGCAAGCCGCACGAGTTCGGTGATGGATCCGGCCGGCGCACGGTGATGCGCTTTACCGATCGGGTTCAGGACTGGAAGCTCCTGGCCAATCCATACCTCTATTTCGGCGAGGCCTATACCGACGGCGGGGTCGTCTTCGAGGAAGGCTCGCTCTACGACTTCCTGGAGACGGTCGGGCGCAACGCGGTCAAGGCGCGGCGCGCCGTCAGCGGACCGGTTGCGCGTGGCGTGACGCAGATGCGCCGCCGCATCGAACAGCACAACCCGCTGCGCATCGCGCGCAAGAACGTGGCGCATCACTACGATCTGAACGGCCGGCTCTACGACCTCTTCCTTGACAAGGACCGGCAGTATTCCTGCGCCTATTTCGGCAGCGGCAACGACACGCTGGAAGTCGCCCAGGACAGCAAGAAACGCCACCTCGCGGCGAAGCTCCTGCTGGAGCCCGGCCAGAAGGTGCTCGACATCGGCTCCGGCTGGGGCGGGCTCGCGCTTTACCTGGCGCAGGTGGCACAGGTCGATGTGACCGGGGTGACGTTGTCGGAAGAGCAGCACAAGCTGTCCAACAAACGCGCAAAGGATTTGAAGCTCGACCGGCGCGTGCGTTTCCATTTGCGTGACTACCGCGAGGACGACGGACATTACGACCGCATCGTCTCGGTCGGCATGTTCGAGCATGTCGGCGCCAAGCATTACCCGGAGTATTTCGACAAGGTGCGCGAGTTGCTGACCGATGACGGCGTCTTCGTGCTGCACTCGATCGGGCGCATGGAGCCGCCGGGCACGACCAATCCCTGGCTGCGCAAATACATCTTCCCCGGCGGCTACACGCCGGCGCTGTCGGAAACGATGGCGGCGATCGAGAATGCCGGGCTGTGGGTGACCGATATCGAGATCCTGCGGCTCCATTACGCCGAGACGCTGCGCGAATGGAACCGGCGCTTCCAGGCCAACCGCGACGAGGTGGCGAAGCTCTACGACGAGCGTTTCTGCCGCATGTGGGAATTCTATCTGCAGGGCTGCGAGATTTCCTTCCGCTACTTCAACCAGATGGTCTTCCAAATCCAGATCGCCAAGCGCCAGGATGCGGTGCCGGTGACCCGCGACTACATCACGGACTGGGAGCGTTCGCTCGGCCACGCCGGCGACCTCGCGCATTGAGGTTGGCAAGGGGGAGGTCGGCGACGGGGCGGCCTACCACCGCCTTATCCCCGTCATAATCAGGGTGTGAATACCTTTTTTGGGGACGGAGGTATTTGGTGCTAGCGCGCACGACGTGCGCCCGCTATTGGTGCGTCCATGCCAACCACCGATCCCACCGCCGACAACGTCGCCCGGCTTCACGGCGAGGACGACGACAAAACCGGTTACCGCGTTCCGCCGCACAACTTCGAGGCCGAGATGGCCCTCTTAGGTGCGATCCTCACCAACAACCGCGCTTACGACCGGGTCTCGGAGTTTCTGCGTCCCGAACATTTCGCCGATGCGCGCCACGGCCGCATCTACGAAGTGGCCGGTCGGCTGATCGATCACGGCCAGATAGCCGATCCGGTTACGCTCAAGAACTACTTCGAGCAGGACGGCGATCTGAACGAGATCGGCGGCACGCAATACCTCTCCCGCCTCGCCGCTTCGCTCGTCACCATCATCAATGCCGAGGATTACGGCCAGGCCATCTTTGATCGCCATCTGCGCCGCGAGCTCATCAATCTGGGCGGCGACGTGGTCAACCGCGCCTACGATGTCGAGCTCGAGACCACAGCCAAACAGCAGATCGAGATCGCCGAGGACGGGCTCTATCAGCTCGCCACGCACGGCCATACCGAAGGCGGCTTCGTCGATTTCGGTGTAGCGCTGACCGAGGCGGTCAAGCTGGCCGAGATCGCCTACAAGCGCGACAGCCATGTCGCCGGCGTCTCCACGGGCCTGCGCGATCTCGACACCAAGCTGGGCGGGCTTCACCCCTCCGATCTCATCATCCTCGCGGGGCGGCCGTCGATGGGCAAGACGGCGCTCGCCACCTCGATCGCCTTCAACGCCGCCCGCGCCACCCGTTCCGCCTGGATGAAAAAAGACGAAGAGGATGACGACCGCAACGTGGTCGCCTTCTTCTCGCTCGAAATGTCGTCGGAGGAGCTGGCCACGCGGCTGCTCAGCCAGGAAGCTCGCGTACCGAGCCACCAGATCCGGCGCGGCGACATCAAAGACGAGGATTTCATCAACTTCGCTACGGTGAGCCAGGAGCTCTCGCGGGTGCCGCTCTTCATCGACGACACGCCGGCGCTCTCGGTCTCCACCGTGCGGACGCGGGCGCGGCGCCTGAAACGCCAACAGAAGGGACTCGGCCTGATCGTGGTCGACTATCTGCAACTCCTGGGCGGCTCGCTGAACGCGCGGCCGGACAACCGGGTGCAGGAAATCTCCGACATCACAAGGTCGCTGAAGGCGCTGGCCAAGGAGCTCGAAGTGCCGGTGATCGCGCTCTCGCAGCTCAGCCGCGCGGTCGAGCAGCGCGACGACAAGCGCCCTCAGCTCGCCGACCTTCGCGAATCGGGTTCGATCGAGCAGGATTCCGACGTCGTGATGTTCATCTACCGCGACCAGTACTATCACGAGCGCGCCGAGCCCAAGCGCAAGGACGACGAGGACGAGGCCAAGTTCCAGGACCGACACGCACGCTGGATCGAGCATGGCGAGGCGATCCATGGCATGGCCGAGGTGCATATCGCCAAGCAGCGCCATGGGCCGATCGGCAAGGTCGAGCTCGCCTTCGATCCCTCGCTGACCCGCTTTGGCGATCTGGCGCGCGACGATCACATGCCCGAGGATTTCGGCTGAGGTGCCGACGCCCGCGCACGCCACCGGCACGACCCTCACGATCGACCTCGACGCCGTCGTCGCGAACTACCGGACGCTGTGCGACATCGCGCCGGGCGCGGAATGCGCGGGCGTCGTCAAGGCCGATGGGTACGGGACCGGCGCGGCGCCGATCGTGCGCGCCTTGTCCGCGGCGGGTTGCAAGACGTTCTTCGTCGCCCATCTGGGAGAGGCTCTGGCGATCCGCCATACCGCGCCAGACGCCACCATCGCCGTTCTCAACGGCGCCGCGCCGGGCGCGGAGGCCGAATTCGCCGAGCACGACCTGGTGCCGGTGCTGAACAGCCTCGAGGCAGTTGCCGCCTGGACCGCGCAAAGCGTCGAGGACGGCACGCGGCTGCCCGCCATCCTCCATGTCGACACCGGCATGTCGCGGCTCGGGCTGTCGGATGCCGAGCTCGACTGGGTTGCGGACGACCGCACCTTGCTCGACGGGATCGAGATCAGATGGCTGATGAGCCATCTGGCGGTCGCCGAGGAGCCCGGTCATCCGCTCAACGCCGAGCAGCGCGCGCGCTTCGAGGCGGCACGGAAACGCCTGCCCGCCCTGCCCGCCAGCCTGGCCAATTCGTCCGGCATCTTTCTCGGCGCCGACTATCATTACGAGCTGGTGCGGCCGGGGGCGGCGCTCTACGGCGTGAACCCAAGGCCGGGCAGCGAAAACGTCATGCGCCACGTGGTAAAGCTGGAGGCGCCGATCTTACAATTGCGCTCGATTGACAGTCCCCGGACCGTTGGATACGGTGCCACGCACGGGGTTACGGGGATCACAAAAATCGCAACCATACCAGTGGGTTACGCGGACGGTTATCTTCGCTCATTGAGTAACCGGGGGCACGCCTTTTTGGGCGATCATAAGGTCCCCGTGGTCGGCCGCGTCTCGATGGATCTGATCACGCTCGACGTCACCGCCGTGCCCGACGCGATCGCGCATCCCGGCGCCATGGTCGAGATGATCTCCGAGCGATACTCGGTCGACGAGATCGGCGCGGATGCGGGCACCATGGGCTATGAGATCTTGACCAGCCTCGGCGCCCGCTATGCGCGGCATTATACCGGCGCCGGCGCCTGACGGAATCCCATGCCGATCCTCCAACCCATCGGCCGGGTGTTCCTCAACTTTCTGGCCGCGACCGGACGGCTCAGCCTGTTCACCGTGCGCGCGACCTCGCATTGCGTGCGGCCGCCGTTTTATCCCCGCCTCGTCATGCGCCAGATGGTGGAGATCGGCTACTACTCGCTGCCGGTGGTGGGATTGACGACGATTTTCACCGGCATGGTGCTGGCACTGCAGACCAATTCGAGCTTTTCCAGCGTCAACGCCGAATCGGCGACGGCGACGATCGTGGTCTTCGCGGTGACGCGCGAGCTGGCGCCGGTATTGGCCGGGCTGATGGTGGCGGGGCGCATCGGGGCGGCGATGGCGGCGGAGATCGGCACCATGCGGGTGACCGAGCAGATCGACGCGCTTTCGACGCTCTCCACCAATCCGTTCAAATATCTGATCGCGCCGCGCCTGATCGCCGGGCTGATGATGCTGCCGATCCTGGTGGTCGTCGGCGACATCATCGGCGTCTTCGGCGGCTATCTGATCGCCGTCTACCAGCTCGACTTCAATGCCGCCAACTATCTCGCCCAGACCTGGCGCTACGTGGAGACCTTGGGCGTCGTCTCCGGCATCGTGAAGGCGGCCTGCTTCGGCTTCATCGTCTCGCTGATGGGCTGCTATCACGGCTATCACTCGAGCGGCGGCGCGCAGGGCGTGGGCGCTGCGACGACCAACTCGGTGGTGTCGGCCTCGATCCTGATCCTCGGCGCCAACTACCTGATCACGGCGCTCTTCTTCGGGGTCGGCTGATGAACGATGCAGACGCCGGCGCCCGGCCGAAGATCCGCATCCGCGGGCTCTCCGTCGCCTTCGGGACCAAGCATGTGCTGCGGGACCTCGACCTCGATGTCGGGGTGGGCGAGTCGGTGGTCATCATCGGCGGCTCGGGCGTCGGCAAGTCGGTGACGCTGAAATGTATTCTGGGCCTGGTCCAGCCCGATGCCGGCAGCATCCAGATCGACGGCGAGGAGGTGGTGGGCCTGCGCGGCCGCGCGCTCGACCGGGTAAACGCCAAGATCGGCATGCTGTTCCAGAGCGCGGCGCTGTTCGATTCGCTGCAGGTCTGGGAGAACGTCGCCTTCGGCCTGATCCAGGGCGAGGGCATGGACCGCGAGCCCGCGCGCGAGAAGGCAATCGAGAAGCTGGGCCAGGTCGGCCTCGGCCCCGACGTCGCCGATCTTTGGCCGGCGGAGCTGTCGGGCGGCATGCGCAAGCGCGTCGGCCTCGCCCGCGCCATCGCAACCGATCCCGAGATCATCTTCTTCGACGAGCCGACGACCGGGCTCGATCCGATCATGGGCGACGTGATCGACAAGCTGATCGTCGAATGCGTGCGCGGCCTCGGCGCCACGGCGCTGTCGATCACCCACGATATGATCAGCGCCCGGCGCATCGCCGACCGGGTCGCCATGCTGCACGAAGGCAAGATCATCTGGACCGGCCCGGTCGCCAGCATCGACAGCTCGGGCAACGACTACGTGGAGCAGTTCATCCACGGCAAGGCGGAGGGTCCGATCCAGATGCAGGTGCGGCGGTGACCCGTCATGGCTAAAGCCGCCTCCCGCTTCGTCTGCCAGGAATGCGGCGCCGTGCATGGCAAATGGGCCGGGCGCTGCGGCGATTGCGGGGCCTGGAACTCGATCGTCGAGGAGGCGCCGCGCGAGGCCGTGCCGCGCGGGCTCGGCGGCGGCAAGGGCAAGAAGCTCGCCTTCGAGGATTTGAAGCCGCGCGAAAACGACCGGGGACCCAGCCGCCTTGTGAGCGGTATTGCCGAATTCGACCGGGTGACCGGGGGCGGGCTCGTGCCCGGCTCGGCGATCCTGGTCGGCGGCGATCCCGGGATTGGCAAGTCGACGCTGCTGCTGCAGGTGGCGGCCGCGCTGACCGGGCAGGTCCCGGCTGCTTATATATCGGGCGAGGAAGCGGCCGACCAGGTGCGCCTGCGCGCCGAACGCCTCGGCGTGGGGGACAAACCCGTTGCGCTGGCGACGGCGACCAATGTGCGGAATATCGCCGAGACGCTCGATGCCGGCGACGGGCCGGCGCTGGCGGTGATCGATTCGATCCAGACGATGTATGTCGACACGCTGGAATCGGCGCCGGGCACTGTGGCGCAGGTACGTGCCAGCGCCCAGGAGCTGATCCGCGCCGCAAAGCGCCGAGGCGCCGTCGTCGTGCTGGTCGGCCATGTGACCAAGGAAGGCACCATTGCGGGCCCACGGGTGCTCGAGCACATGGTCGATACGGTGCTCTACTTCGAGGGCGAACGCGGGCATCAGTTCCGCATATTGCGGGCGGTCAAGAACCGCTTCGGGCCGACCGACGAGATCGGCGTCTTCGAGATGAGCGATGGCGGGCTGATCGAGGTGGCCAATCCCTCCTCGCTGTTTCTGGGCGAACGCGACGCACTGGGCGAGCCGGTTTCCGGTGCTGCAATCTTCGCGGGCATGGAGGGCACGCGGCCGATTCTGGTGGAAATCCAGTCGCTTGTGGCCCCCTCCTCCTTCGCCACGCCGCGCCGCGCGGTGGTCGGCTGGGACCTCGGGCGGCTCCATATGATCCTGGCCGTTCTGGAGGCCCGGTGCGGCCTTGCGCTCGCTGGGAGGGATGTGTACCTAAACGTCGCCGGCGGCTTGCGGATTTCGGAGCCGGCGGCCGACCTCGCGGTGGCGGCGGCGCTGGTCTCCTCGCTGGCCAACCGGCCCATGGCGCAGGGCACGGTGGTGTTCGGCGAGATTGGGCTTTCTGGCGAGATCCGGCCAGTGAGCCAGACCGACAACCGCCTCAAGGAGGCCGCGAAGTTGGGCTTTACCGAAGCGTGGTTGCCGAAGCGCAAAGGCGCACGCGAGCGGGGCAAGGCGGCATTGACGCTGCATCCGATCGGTCATTTGAGTGAGTTGGTCGAACGCTTCGATGAAGGGCTAGCCCCGCGTGGCGCCGCCATGGAAGCCGAGGCGCCATGAACCCCCTCGATATCGGGGTCTTGGCGGTCATCGTGATTTCCGCCCTGCTGGCCTTCTCGCGCGGCATCGTGCGGGAGCTGCTCTCGGTGGCGGGCTGGATCGCCGCGGCCTTCGCCACGCTTTACATATTTCCGCATGTGCAGCCTTTCGCCCGTAAATACATCTCGATCCCGCTGGCGGCGGACCTCGGGGCGGCGCTGATCATCTTCCTGGCCACGCTATCCATCATATCGCTGGGCAGCGGCTGGCTTGCCAAACGGGTCCACAATACCGATTTCAAGCCTTTAGACAGATCGCTGGGCTTCGTGTTCGGAGCGGTGCGGGGCCTTGTGCTATTGTGCCTCGCCTTCCTCCTCTTCAACTGGGCCTACAAGCCCGAGGAGCAGCCGGTCTGGGTCAAGGAAGCCCGTTCGCGCCCCGTTCTGGCCTACGGTGCCGGCGTGCTGGTGCGGCTGGTCCCTGAGGACTTCCTCAAGGGCAGCGACGTCGGCATCAACGAGATGCGCAAGCGCACCGGCGAACAGCTCGACAAGGACAAAGCCATCAAGAACCTGCTGCCGAAATTGCCGAAACTGCCCGATCTTCCCAAGACGCCAGGCGCCACCGGCGCCACGACAGGAGGCTGAGGACGAAGCCATGAGCGATCCGAAAGCCGACGCTATGAGCAACCCTATGAGCGACCCTGGGCAACTGACGACCGATCCCTTCGACGACGACAAGCTGCACGAGGAATGCGCGGTCTTCGGGATCTTCGGCTCCGACGATGCGGCGGCGCACACCGCGCTCGGCCTGCACGCGCTCCAGCATCGCGGCCAGGAAGCCGCCGGCATCGTCAGCTTCGACGGCGAGCATTTCCACACCCAGAAGGCGCGCGGCCATGTCGGCGACAATTTCACCTCCGAGGAGATGATCGGCCGCCTGCCCGGCGCGCTCGCCATTGGCCACACGCGCTATTCGACCACCGGCGAGACGGCGATGCGGAACGTCCAGCCGCTCTTCGCCGACTTCGCCTTCGGCGGGCTTGCGGTCGCGCATAACGGCAATCTCACCAATGCGCTGGCGCTCCGCACCGAGCTGGTCGAGCGCGGCCACCTCTTCCAATCCACGACCGATACCGAGGTCATCATCCAGCTCATCGCCACCTCGCGGGGCAAGCGCCTGGTCGACCGGGTGATCGACGCGCTGCGCCAGGTCGAGGGCGCCTATTCCTTCGTCCTGATCAGCCGCAAGAAGGTGATCGGCGTGCGCGATCCGTTGGGCGTCCGCCCGCTGATTCTCGGCAAGCTCGACGGCGCGCATATCCTGGCTTCGGAGACCTGCGCGCTCGATATTCTGGGTGCGGAGTTCGTGCGCGATATCGAGGCGGGCGAAATGGTGGTGCTCGACCAGGACGGGGTGCATAGCATGCATCCCTTCCCGCCGCGGCGGAAACGCTTCTGCATCTTCGAGTTCATCTACTTCTCGCGGCCCGACAGCATCGTGGAAGGCCTGAACGTCTACGAAGCGAGAAAGCGCATCGGCAGCGAGCTCGCGCGCGAGGCGCCGGTGGAGGCCGATGTGGTGATCCCGGTGCCCGATTCGGGGGTGCCGGCGGCGATCGGCTATGCCGCGGAAGCCGGGATCGCCTTTGAGCTCGGCATCATCCGCAACCACTATGTCGGGCGGACCTTCATCGAGCCGACCGATCAGATCCGCCATCTGGGCGTGCGCCTGAAGCACAATGCCAACCGCGCCCAGATCGCCGGCAAGCGCGTCGTGCTGGTGGACGATTCGATCGTGCGCGGCACGACCTCGATGAAGATCGTGGAGATGGTGCGGAGCGCCGGCGCGCGCGAGGTGCATCTGCGCATCTCGAGCCCGCCGACCACCCATTCGTGCTTCTACGGCATCGACACGCCGGCGCGCGAGAAGCTGCTCGCCTCGAAGCTCGATGTCGAGGGCATGGCCGAGCATATCGGTGTCGATTCGCTGGCCTTCATCTCGATGGACGGGCTCTACCGGGCCATGGGCGAGGAAAAGCGTGTGAAGGAAGCGCCGCAATTCTGCGATGCCTGCTTCTCCGGCGACTATCCAACGCGGTTGCAGGACCTCGACGAAGGCACCGTCGCCTCGCAGCTCTCGCTGCTCGAAGAGGTGAGCTGATCGCCCATGACTTCGCTTTCGGGTGAAGGCCGGCTGGCGGGCCGCATCGCCCTCGTCACGGGCGCCTCGCGCGGCATCGGGGCCGCTGTGGCAAAGCGCTTCGCCGCCGAGGGCGCGCATGTCGTTCTGGTCGCGCGCACGCAAGGCGGGCTCGAAGAGGTCGACGACGCGATCAGGGACGCGCGCGGTGATGGCGACGAGGCGGGCGCCACCCTGGTGCCTCTCGACCTCACCGACTACGACGAGATCGACCGCATGGGGGCGGCATTGTATGAGCGCTTCGGGCGGCTCGACGTGCTGGTGGGCAATGCCGGCATCCTGGGCGAGCTTTCGCCGATCGGCCATATCGAGCCCGCGGACTGGGACGCGGTAATGGCGACCAATCTCACCGCCAACTGGCGCCTCATCCGCTCGCTCGATCCATTGCTGCAAGCATCGGAGGCCGGCCGGGCGATCTTCGTGAGCTCCGGCGTCGCGCGTAAGGTATTTCCCTATTGGGGCGGTTACGCGGTCTCCAAGGCCGCGCTCGAAATGCTGGTGAAGATCTATGCGGCTGAAAACGAGCAATCGAACGTCAACGCCAACATCCTCGACCCCGCAACCGTCCGCACCGGCATGCGCGC
>CAZBRE010000003.1:22334-26481 GCA_964494065.1 uncultured Alphaproteobacteria bacterium | reverse complement strand
CGAACGTCAACGCCAACATCCTCGACCCCGCAACCGTCCGCACCGGCATGCGCGCCAAGGCCATGCCCGGCGAGGACCCAATGACGCTGCCCGAGCCGCAAGCGATCACCGAGGATTTCGTGAAGCTCGCCGAGGCGTCCTGCACGATGAACGGCGAGGTCGTGCGGGTCTCGTCGTAGGGCTCCGGGAATCATGACGACCGGCCCGCTCGATTTCCTGACCGACAGCCTGGCGAAGCTCGAAGCCGATGGGCTCGTCATGGATTGGCCGACACTGGAAGCGCCGCAAGAGCCCCGCACGGTGCTCGACGGCCGGCCGGTCATCAACATGGCGGCGAACAACTATCTGGGGCTCGCCAACCATCCGGCGGTGAAGCTCGCCGCCGCCAACGCGCTCGACCGCTATGGCGCGGGTGTGGCCTCGGCGCGGAACGCCTGCGGGAACTTGGCCCTTCATGACGAGCTCGAGGCGCGGCTGGCCGCCTTCAAGGGCGTCGAGGCCGTGCTGGTGACGCAGACGGGCTACGTCGCCAATGTCGGCATCTTCCCGGCCCTGCTCGACGAGCACGACGCGATCGTGAGCGATGCGCTCAATCACGCGAGCCTGATCGACAGCGCGCGGATGAGCCGGGCGAAGGTTCATGTCTATGCGCACGGGGACGTTCGCGACGCCGAAGCGAAGCTCAAGGACGCCAAGGCCTCCGGTGCGCGGCGGATCGCGCTGGTCACCGACGGCATCTTCTCCATGGACGGCGATATCGCGCCCCTGCCCGGGCTTATCAAGGCAGCGGAAGCGGCAGGCGCCTTCGCTTACGTCGACGACGCCCATGCGGTGGGCGTGATCGGTACCGGCGGGCGCGGCACGGTCGACCATTTTGGGCTCGAAGGCAGGATTGCGATCCAGGTCGGCACGCTGTCGAAGGCGCTCGGCATCATGGGCGGCTATATCGCGGGTTCGCGGGATCTGATCCGCTGGCTCGAGCAGCGCCACCGGGCGCAGTTCTTCAGCGCCTCGACGCTTACCCCCGCCGACACGGCGGCGGCCCTGAAAGCGCTCGATATCGTCGAGACCGAGCCGGAACGGATCGCGCGGCTGTGGGCGCGCGCGGACTATTTCCGCGAGGGTCTGAAGACGCTTGGCTATAATACCGGGGTCAGCGAAACGCCGTTGATCCCCGTCATCATCGGCGATGCCGCGAAGACGAAGGCGCTTCGGGACGCGCTGATGGAAGCGGGTGTGTTCGCCGTCGCGGTCACCTATCCTATCGTCGCGGAGGATGCCTCGCGGCTGCGCACGATCGTTTCGTCGGAGCATACGCAAGACGATCTCGACGAGGTGCTGGACGCCTTCGCGCGGTGCGGCAAATCAACCGGGGCCCTCACTGGTGCCTGACGGTTCGCCACAGAGGATTTTGTTGTGAAAGCACTGAAATGGGTTCTGATCGGCGGCGCGGGGGTGATCGTTGTCGTCGGTCTCCTGATCTGGCTGGTCTTCGCGGCGACCAATCCGGCGGCGGAAGCGGCCAATACGTTCCTCGATCATGTCGGCAACGGCCGAGTCGAGCAGGCCTACAAGGAGGCCGCGCCGCTCTTTCGCCAACGCCAGGCCCTGAGCGCCTTCCACATCGCGGTGCGCCGCTTCGGCATGGACAAGTTCAAATCGGCCTCCTGGACCTCGCGCGAGATCAGCGGCGATCGCGTGCTCCTGAAAGGGACCATCGAGCTCCAGGACGGCACCAAGCTTCCAGCGCATATCGGGCTCGTCAAGACCGCCGGCGCCTGGCGTGTCATCGGCATGACCTTCCCGGCGGGCGGCATATCGGGCGGCGGCCTGCCGCCGCAGGCCGAGACCGAGGCATTGGTGACGCGCTCGCTGCTCGATTTCAATGCGGCGGTGCAAGGCAAGGACTTCACCGCCTTCCACGCCTCGCTGTCGCGCGCCATGCGCACGAAATATACCGCCGAGCAGATCCAGGGCGTCTTCCACAAATTCATCGTCCAGGGCATCAACCTCGCGCCGATCCAGGGCGTGAAGCCGCAGTTCGATCCCGCACCCAAGCTCACCGACAATGGCGCGCTCGAGCTGAAGGGCCACTATCCGACGCGCCCCTCGCAGGTGATCTTCGATCTCCGCTATGTGCGCGAGGGCGGGCAGTGGCGCATCATCAGCATCAACGTGCGGGTGAAGCCGGTGTCGTGACGAGGCCGGCCAGCGTGTCCAGCGTTAGCGCTTTTCCTTTTCGCTATCGCCTTTCCTTTTCATAAGGGTTCTTGCCCTTGCGCATCATCAAGCGGATGGGCACGCCGTCGAGACCGAAGGCATCACGGAGACCGTTGACCAGATAGCGCCGATAGGCGCTGGGCAGCTCGACCGGACGGCTGACGAAGATCGCGAAGCTCGGCGGTCGCGTGTTGACCTGGGTGAGGTAGCGCAGACGCAGGCGCCGGCCCTTGGCGATGGGCGGCGGGTGGCGATCCACCATATCCTCAAGCCACTTGTTGAGCGCGGCCGTGGGCAAGCGCTTGTTCCAGCGCGCATCGACCGCGAAGACCGCCTCCATCAGCTTCTTCACGCCGGTGCCGTCGAGCGCCGTGATCTGGACGATGGGCACGCCGCGCGCCTGGCCCATCGAATCCTCGATGCTTTCCTCGATGCGGGCGCGCACGCGGGCCCGGTCCTCGACCGCATCCCACTTGTTGGCGGCGACGACCAGGGCGCGGCCCTCCTCGAGCACGGTGCGGGCGATGGTGAGATCCTGGCGGTGGAGCGAGCCGGTATTCGGCTCGATCTCGCTCGCATCGATCATCAGGATGACGCAGTGGGCGAAGCGGATGGCGCGGATCGCGTCGCTGGCGGAAAGCTTTTCCATGCGGTCGTCGATGCGCGCGCGGCGGCGCAGGCCCGCCGTGTCGTGGAGCGCGATCGGCCGGCCCTCATACGACCAGTCGATCGAGACCGCATCGCGCGTAACGCCGGGCTCGGGGCCGGTCAGCACCCGGTCCTCGCCGAGCAGCCGATTGACCAGGGTGGACTTTCCGACATTGGGCCGCCCGACGATGGCGAGACGCAGCGCCCGCTCCTCGTCTGCGTCGTTCCCCGCGGCGTCCTCTTCGGGTGGCGCATGCGCAGCGAGGACGTCGTAGAGATCGCTCAGGCCGTCGCCGTGCTGGGCGGAAATCGGGATCGGCTCGCCAAGACCGAGATCGTAAGCTTCGACCAGCCCGGCCTCGCCGCCCTTGCCCTCGCATTTGTTGGCGATGAGAGCGAGCGGCTTGCCGCTGCGCCGGAGCAGCGCGGCGAAATGCCGGTCGAGCGGCGTTAGGCCGACCCGGGCGTCGATCAGGAAAAGCACGAGATCGGCGTCGGCCACGGCGCGCTCGCTCTGCTCGGTCATGCGCGCTTCGAGCGTGTCGGGCTCGGCCTCCTCGAGGCCAGCCGTATCGATGACCCGGAAGGCTAGACCGCCAAAGGCGGCTTCACCCTCGCGGCGGTCGCGGGTCAGCCCGGGGGCGTCATCGACCAGGGCCTCGCGCTTGCCGACGAGACGGTTGTACAGGGTCGATTTGCCGACATTCGGCCGCCCGACGATCGCGACCGTATACATCGCTCATTCCTAGTGATTGGCCCAACGCGCGGTCTAGCGATAGGCCGCCAGATTGCCGTCGTCGTCCAAAATGTAGAGCGTGTTGAGGGCGACGAGCGGCGGGATCAGGATGCCTTCGGAAAGATGCAGGCGGCCGAGGACCTGTCCGGTATAGGGCGAGATCGAGAATGCCTCGCCGTGCGAGCCGCTGACGATCAGCCGGTCGCCCGCGAGCACGGGGCCCACCCAGAAGATCGAGTCCTTCTGCTTCTTCTTGTCGATGTAGGGGAGCAGCGCGATCGACCATTTGATCCGGCCATTGTCGCGGCGGATGCAGGCGAGCTTGCCGTCATTGGTCAGGATATAGAGATAGTCGCCGGCGACCCAGGGCGTCTGCAGGGCGCCGACATCGACGTCCCAGGCGCGGTTGCCGGTGCGAAGCTCGATGGCGGCGAGACGGCCGCTGTGGCTAACCACGTAGACGCGGCCGTTATCGATGACGGGATGGCCCCGGATGTGCGTGAGCTTGGCGACCGAGGTGACGCGGCGGATCGAGGCGATCTG
>CAZBRE010000003.1:0-22234 GCA_964494065.1 uncultured Alphaproteobacteria bacterium | reverse complement strand
TAGGCGAGGCCGCCGCCCAGATCGCCTTCGTCGTCCTTGCTCGGCAACACCGATGTGGACCATTGCCGGCTGCCCGACGAGGCGTCGAAGGCGGCCACGCGCGAGCGCGCATCCATGGTGAAGATGCGCCCGCCACCGATGATCGGCTGCACGATCAGGCGCCGCGATTTCGACGAGCCGGCGCCGATGCTGACGGACCAGGCGCGGCTCGGATTGGGGGCGAGCGCCAGGTGATACATGGCGTGATTCGCATAGCCGCCGGCCTGCGGCCATTCGGGATTGGTGCGCGGCCGCGGCAGCGCGACTTCCAGATCCTTCAGCCGGGAATCCGGACGCAGCGCCACGTCGGCCTCAAGGACCGGGATCCGGGCGCCCGGAAGCGGCGGGGCCTCCTTGGTGCGGAAGGGGTTCCACGACGACTCGCAGCCGGACAGCGCAAAGGCCGCCAGCAAGACCATTGCGATTACACGGCCCCGGCGGGGGCGGGACCGATCGGTGCCTTCAGACTCTGCGCTCACGCCAAATGCTCCAGCCAATTGCCGCCACCCCGTCGATTAAGAGTTCGCTCACGATCCGTCCAGCGAGCCAAGCAATATCCGCGCGCGCGCCCGCAAGTTGGTGGGCGCGGTCGCGTCGTCGGCAAGCCGGGTAAAGATTTCGCGCGCGCGTTTCACGTCACCCGATTTCTGCGCCAACAGCCCGGTCAACTCCAGCGCCGAATGGTGCCAGGGACCGTCGCCCTTGGCGAGCGGCGCGATCTTCGCCGTGAGCTCGGCCGGCTTGCCGGTGTCGAGCTCGGTCAGCACGGACAGGAGCCGCGCCATGTCGCGGAGCGCCTGGTCGGCGCCGTCATCCGCGGCGATGGCGTCATAGAGCGCCGCGGCCTTGCGGGTCTCGCCCTTCTTGGCCTGCAGCGCCGCTGCCTGCAGCCGGGCCATGGTCTTGTAGCCGCCGCCCGACTCGGCGGCGACGGCGGTGAGTGCCTTGATCGCCTCGTCGGACTTGCCGGACTGGGCGAGCGCCAGCGCGACCATATATTTCTCGCCCTCCTTGCCGGCAACCGAGACCTGGTAGCGCTGCCAGAACACAATGGCCGCCGTTCCCAGGACGATCGCCGCCACGGCGCCGGTGATGTACTTGCCGTAGGACTTCCAGAGCTCCGTGTAGCGGTCGCGCCTGACCTCTTCGTCCACCTCCTTGAAGAGTTGGGCGTCGAGATGGTCGTCCTCGTCGACCGGGGCGTCATCGCGCTTGTCGGTCTTTGATCTCTTCCTGGCCAATCGAAGCTCCGGGGACTGTCCGGGCACGGCGCCGCCTGCGCCGGCCGAGGGCGCGCAAACATAGACTGCGCGTTGAAGCTCTGCAACGGGGAGCGGCAGGTCGTCGCGGGCGTTCACAATTCGCGGAGCGGTCTTGTCCGACGCCCCAATCTGGCCATCTCAAACTGGACACTTCGGCGGACGAAACGCGAGAGGCGGAACCAATGCTACTTCCGGGGCGACTTCCGGGGCGACACCCGATGCGATATCCCGTGCGAGTGCTGTTGGCGCTGCTGGCTGTGGCGATTGTGTCCGGGCCGGCGGCGGCAGAAACAGTCTACAAATCCGAGCACTACCGGCTGCGCCTGGTGACCGTGGCCAAGGGGCTGGAGCATCCCTGGTCGTTCGCCTTCCTGCCCGACGGCCGGATCCTGGTGACCGAACGTCCGGGCCGGCTGCGCATCGTCGGGCCCGGGGGCACGCTCTCCGCGCCGGTGAAGGGCGTGCCGCGCGTCTATGCGCGGGGCCAGGGCGGGTTGCTCGACGTGATCCTCGATCCCGATTTCGCGGCCAACCGGGTGATCTATCTCTCCTACGCCGAGCCGGGCGCTGGCGGCGCCGGCACCGCCGTGGCGCGCGCGACCCTTACGGACGGCGCGCTGAGCGGTCTCAAGGTGATCTTCCGCCAGACGCCGAAGGCCAGTACCAGCCGGCATTTCGGCTCGCGGCTGGTGATCGCGCGCGACGGCACGCTCTTCGTCACCGTGGGCGAGCGCGGCCAGCGCGAGCGCGCGCAGGATCCCAGCGTCAATCGCGGCCAGATCGTGCGCATCTACCGCGACGGCACGATCCCCAAGGACAATCCTTTTATGGGCAAATCGGGCTATCGGCCCGAGATCTGGTCCTACGGTCACCGAAACCCGCAGGGCGCGGCCCTACATCCAGTTACCGGCAAGCTGTGGACGGTCGAGCACGGCGCGCGCGGCGGCGATGAGATCAATATCCCCCTGCCCGGCCGCAACTACGGCTGGCCGGTGATCGCCTACGGCCGCCATTATTGGGGCGGCAAGATCGGCGAAGGCACGCACAAGGCGGGCATGGAACAGCCGATCCACTATTGGGACCCGTCGATCGCGCCGTCCGGCATGGCCTTCTACACCGGCGACAAATATCCCCGATGGACGGGCAACGTGTTCGTCGGCGCGCTGCGGTTTCAGCTACTCTCGCGGCTGGTGCTCGACGGCGAGAAAGTGGTCAAGGAAGAGCGTCTCTTCAAAGAGCTGAACGAGCGCATTCGCGACGTGCGCCAAGGGCCGGACGGCTATCTCTACATGCTGACGGATTCCGACGAGGGCGTGCTGCTGCGGATCGAGGCATTGGCGCCTTGAGCGCCCTATTCAGCGGGTCGGCGTGAACTTGTCGTAGTAGATATCGGCTTCGTCGAGCCCGGCGGCGAGCAGCACCTCGATCGCGGCGTCGATCATGGCCGGCGGCCCGCACAGGAATGCTTCTGCACCGAAGGCATCGCCCATCTCGGCGGCCAACACATCGGTGACCAGCCCCCGCGCGCCGCTCCAGTCTGAGCCGGCGGGCTCCTCGGACAGGACGGGCATGAAGCTGAACTGCGGCTGCGCGGCCTGCCACGCCGCCATGTCCTCCAGCGCGTAGAGATCGGCCTGGCCGCGGGCGCCATAAAAATACCGGATCGGGCGACCATCGCCGCGTGCGAAGGCCTCGTCTAGGACGGCGCTGATCGGCGCCATGCCGGTGCCGCCGGCGACGCAGATTGCCGGGCGGTGATCGTTCTCCGAGAACCCGAAATGCCCGTAAGGGCCGACGAGCTCGACGATCCCGCCGACCACCATCTCGTCCTTGATATACCGTCCGACCGCCCCGTCGGGGTAGATCCGGACGTGGAAGCGGATGACGTCGCTGCCGGGACGGTTGGCGGCGGAAAAGCTGCGGTCGGGCGTTATGCCCGGCAACACCCATTCGAAATACTGGCCGGCCCGGTAGTCGAGCGCGCCCGGTGTGCTGACCGCGACTTCGACGATGTTGGGTCCGTGCCAGTCGATCGCCTCGACCATCGCGTGAACGCGCTCAATGCGGGGCGCCGCGATCCCGTCGCGGAGCGCCAGGGCGAGGCGAAGGTCGCTGCGCGGAAAGCACATGCAGGTGAGGATGCGGCCGCGGCGCCGGTCGACATCGGTGAAGACGGCCGGGTCGGCGCCCGGCATCTCCTCGATCTCGCCCGCCTCCAGCGCCGCGATGCATTCGCCGCATTCACCCGAGCGGCAGTTGTAGGGCATGGCCAGTCCGGCGCGCAGACAGGCATCGAGCAGCGTGTCGTTGGCGTCGGCCGAAACCGGGCTGTTGGCACCGGCGATCTCTATGGTGAACTCGGACACGGGGTTGCGCGGTTCGTTCAGGCCGGGCGCGCCGCCAGGGCGGTCGGCGGCATCAGCCCAAATGGGTCAGCTCTTTGGGAACCCGCTCGCCCGCCTGCTCCATGAATTCGGTGTAGGTCTCGGGGATCTCGATGCCCCAATCCTTGGCGACGAAGGCACGCACCTGCTCGTAATAGGCGGTCTTCATCTCGACATTGCTGGCGGTCTTGAAGCCCCAATAGCGGTAGCGGTCGCTGGTGCGCGAGACATCGTTGCCGAAGGAGGCGAGGCCCACGGGCAGCCATTTCCAGACCGCCTTTTCCACCGTCTCGCGCCCGCCCGGTTCCTCCAGCATCGCCTTCACCCCGTCCATGCCGAAGCCGACATGGCCGTATTCCTCGTTCAGCGTCGCCTGGCAGGCGCGGCGGAAGGGCTCGTAGGGGCTTTTCACGAAATGGCGGAACTGATGCGCCGCCGCGCGGTCGACGAGGGCCAGGAAAACGACCTGATCGGACCAATCCTCGATCGGCACATCGAAGGTCGTCAGATGCATCTTGTCCTTGCAGAACTCCTTCCAGTCGATGTCGAGCTCGTCGAGCAGGCCGCGGAAACGGATGTGGTGGCCGTATTCCTCCATCACCGTCTTGGACATGCGCATCTTGAGCTCGGGCGTCGGCGCGCGCAGGATGCTGCGCTCGAACACGTCGGCGCCGAAATCCTCGGAGACCACGTGGATCTTGATCAGGTTGAACAGGATCTCGCGGAATTCCTCATCCTGCTCCCAGAGGTTTTCCGGCGTGACGTTGCCGATCCCGGCCTCACCGTAACGCTGGCCGTTCTCGCTATCTGCGCCGGTTGCGCTGGATCCACCCTGCATCTTGCCCACTCCTTCAGCCCGGATAGTCCGCTTTCGGCGGAAACGCCCGGCTGAATACGCGAACATCCGCGCATGCCCGGTGCGAGCCGATTGCACCGTCTATCTTATGGTTGAGGGATGCAGGGTCAACTATTTTTTACGTGAACGTAAAAAATAGTCCCGTCATGCCGATGCGCGGGAGGCGGCGGGCGGTGCCGCAACGAGCCCGTTGGCAATCATATCGCAATAATCGCCGATCAGATCGTCGATCGAAATCGATCCCTTGGGGTCGTACCAGCGCGCGAGCCAGTTGCACATGCCGAGGATGGCGAAGCCGATCATCTTGGGATCACCCGCGGCGCGGAAGGCACCGGCCTCCTGGCCCTCCCGCACGAGCTCGGTCCACATCTGCTCGTAGTCTTTCCAGAAGCGGTTCATCACGGCGAGCACATCGGCATCGGAATCGTCGAAATAGCCGTCGCGCAGGCTGACCGTCATCTCAAGACAATAGCGGTCGAAGCGGACCAGATGGTTGCGGATGGCGGCCTCGAGGCGCTCGCCGTGATCGAGGGTTTCGTCGTCAAGGACCGCGCGCAGGCCGTCGACCAGGCCCTGGCTCTGCGGCTGGATGATGGACAGCAGGATCTCCGAGCGGTTCTTGAAATAATAGTAGATCCCCTCGCGCGTGATGCCGACCGCGCGCGCGATATCGTCGAGCGAGGTGTTGGCGAACCCCTTGCGATCGAAGAGCTCCGTCGCGCGGGCCAGGATGGCGTCGCGGCGCTGGATCGACTTCTTCGTGCGGGCTCCGATTTGCTTGGCTTCTGACATGCCGGGATACTAGGTCGAACGAACCACCGCGCACAATCCTTGCGATCCAGCCTCCGGCGCCCGCCTTACAGCGACCTGTCCTTCGTTCTGGCCGACGTGCAATCCTGGACAGGCCTCCTTTTGGATCGATAATTGGAATTAATAAAAAGAATGACCGCCCGGCACGTGGACCATGGCGGCATAAGGCCGAACCGGGGCCGACGGAGCCGCTCAGACAAGGCCATGGAACCCAGTCCGCATTGCCGACCAGAGCCCGAACCTGCGTGGCTGGACTCACGACCGGAAATCGGCCAAGGTTACGTCATGATGACGTTGCTGATCTTGGACTGATCCTCGAGATGACGGACGTGGTGCGCCTTCCCGCTCGCGACAGGCCGCCCGCCAGGGTCTTTTTCAACCGCATAGAACTGAACCGCCTGCTGTCGCTCTACAGCCGCCGGGTGATGAGCGGTGAATGGCGCGATTACGCCATCGATCACGGCCCCGGCCGGGCTACCTTCTCGATCTTCCGCCATACCGCCGAACGGCCGGCCTACAGCATCACCAAGCTCGCGGGCAATGGACGCAAGCCCGCCCGGTTCACGCTCACGGCGGGACCGCGGAAGCTGACCCAGGCCGCCTCGATCGACGACGTCGTCGCCAAGCTCGACCAGCAGCTCCGCCTGGTCTGGACCACGCCTTAGGGACGAGCCTCAACTTGGCCGCGCGCCCATCGCGCGATGGGCGACGGGTTGCTGGCCAATCTCGTTTTCGCTGTAAAGCGTTTCGTGGGGGATAGTCCATGCTTGACATCGCCAAATTGTTCTTGTTATGTTCTCTTCCCAAGAAACAAGGGAGGCGGCGATGGGTCGGCTCAAGGAAGACGCGCTGGCAAGCGCGACCCGCTACACCACGGCGATGACGCTGGGTGATTTGATGAACCAGGCGCTTGATGTCTTCTGCTGGTGCAACCGCTGCGGTCACAATGCGGTGCTGGAGGCCCGCCTGTTGGTGGCCCAGATGGGCGCAGCGCAGGCGGTCCCGGAGATCGGCGCGCGCCTGCGCTGTTCGGGCTGTGCGTCCAAGGACGTGGCGACCCGTCCGGCCTGGCAGACAATGCCGCCGGTTGCTACGAACGGGGTCGACCATCCGCACGGCGAGGCGGTGCTCGAGGACCGGGCGGCGTGACCTCGTCCGCCGACGGCGGCGCGGATGGAGGTCCGCTCACCGGCCGGGCGATTGCTTATCTGCACGGCAAATGCCTGCTGGTTGTGCACGGCGCGGCCCCTCCCCTATGATGCCGCCCGACGCGCGATAATGGGAACCGGCCGATAACAGGCCGGGCGCGCAGCAGGGGGAGTCCAGCCCATGTCCGGGATCGCAAACCGGTCGGCCGTATCGTTTGGTCTGACGCTTTCGACGCTTTTCGTCGCATTTTTCTCTGTTTTTTTGTTGGCCGAGCCCGCCATGGCGGCCGAGGCCGCGGTCAATGGCGCGGACACGGCCTGGATTTTGACGGCCACCGCGCTGGTGCTCTTCATGACCCTGCCGGGGCTGGCGCTCTTCTACGGCGGCCTCGTGCGCTCGAAGAACGTGCTGTCGGTGCTGATGCACTGTTTCGCGATCGCCTGCCTTGCCTCGGTGCTGTGGCTGGTGGTCGTCTACAGCCTCGCCTTCGGCGACGGCGGCAGCCTGCAAAGCTGGATCGGCGGGCTGAACAACGCGTTCTTCGCCGGCATCGGCGCGGGCCAGGTGCGCGCCGATACGACGCTGCCCGAAAGCGTCTTCTTCGCCTTTCAGATGACCTTCGCGATCATCACCCCGGCGCTCATCGTCGGCGCCTTCGTCGAGCGCATGAAGTTCGGCGCCGTGCTCCTCTTCTCCGCGCTCTGGCTGATCCTCGTCTATGCCCCGGTCGCGCACTGGGTCTGGGGCGGCGGCTGGCTCGCGGGGCTGGGGGTCAAGGATTTCGCCGGCGGCCTGGTCGTGCACGCGACGGCTGGCACATCGGCGGTCGTGCTCGTCCTGGTGCTCGGCAAGCGCCACGGCTTCCCGCAGGAAATGCACCCCCCGCACAGCCCGGGGATGGTGATGATGGGGGCGGCGATGCTGTGGGTCGGCTGGTTCGGCTTCAATGCCGGCAGCGCGCTCACCGCCGGGGCCGGCGCGGGCATGGCGCTGCTGGTCACGCACACCTCTGCCGCCACCGCCTCGCTCGTCTGGATGACCATCGAATGGATCAAAGGCGGCAAGCCCAGCCTGGTCGGCATGGTGACCGGCACGATCGCGGGACTGGCCACGATCACTCCTGCGAGCGGCTTTGTCGGCCCCGTCGGCGCGCTGGTGATCGGCGTCGCCGCCGGTATCGTCTGCTACGGGGCGGTCAGCCTGATCCGCGTCCGCCTGAAGATCGACGATTCGCTCGACGTTTTCGCGGTGCACGGTGTCGGCGGCATCCTGGGCACCTTGCTGACCGCCATATTCGGCGCGGCCTCGCTTGGCGGCATGGGGCTCGGAGAGAAGGTCGGCATCGGTGATCAGCTGTGGGTTCAGGCCGTGGGCGTGATCGCCACGGTCGCCTGGTCCGTGGTCCTCACCTTCGTGATCGCCAAGGCCGTGGGCGGCATCGTCGGCCTGCGCGTCGACGAGCGCGACGAGACCGAAGGCCTCGATCTCACCGCGCATGGCGAAACCGGATATAATCTTTAGAATGGGGCGTCAGGAAGCACCGCCAGCGCATACCAGCGTCTTGGCGAGCAGGACGGCAGGCACCTTGGCGAGCAGGAAGGATCAACGCCCATGAAGCTGATAACCGCGATTATCAAGCCCCATCGCCTGGAGGCCGTGCGCGAGGCGCTGACCGGCATCGGCGTCGAGGGGCTGACGGTGACCGAGGTGCGCGGCTTCGGCCGGCAGAAAGGCCATACCGAGATCTATCGCGGCGCCGAATATACGGTGAGCTTCGTGCCGAAGATCAAGATCGAGGTTGCGGTCGCCAGCAATCGCGAAGACCAGGTCGTACAGACGATCAGGGACGCCGCGGAGACCGGCGAGATCGGCGACGGCAAGGTCTTTGTCGTCGATCTGAGCTCCGCCATGCGCATTCGCACCGGCGAGACCGGCGAGGACGCGCTCTAGGGCTGGTACGGCCCACATCACGGTCCCCTCTCATGCGCATGAGACCGCCTCGATCGGCAATCCTGGCCCTGGCCGGCGCGTTGTTCCTCGCCGTGAGCGCCGGCAGTGCGCTTGCCGCCCGCACCTGCCCGGCCGGATCGCCGGAAGACGCCAAGAAGCTTGCCGAACGCGCCGTCAAAGTGCTGGCGGCGGTCGGGCGTGTGGCCGCATTCCGGCGCTACCGCGATCCCCGCGGACCGTTCGTGCGCGGCGATCTTTATGTCTTCGTGGTGAACCGGCACGGCATCATCATCGAGAATGTCGGCTTCCCCGAGGTGATCGGCAGCGGCGGCTTCGATCTCGCTTCGCGCTTCGGGGCCGTCGTCGCGCGCGGGCGCGGCTGGATCCGGTATCGCTGGTACAATCCGTGCTCCCAGCGCATGGAACAGAAAATGAGCTATCTGGTGCGCGTGGGCGATCTCATCGTCGGGGTCGGCGCCTACGGCTCGCTGTCGGCCTAGGTCGTTGAGCTAAGCGCCGCCGTTCCGGGAGATCCTGCTTGCCTTTCGCGACCGCCGGCGGCCACAGGCTGCACTATGTGCTTGTCGGACCGAGACCCGAAACCTCACCGACACTGGTGCTGCTGCATCACGCGCTGGGATGCGTGGAGACCTGGGGCGACTTCCCGGCCCGCCTCGCCGAGGCCACCGGGCTCGGTGCGCTCGTCTACAGCCGCTGGGGCCATGGCCGCTCCGATCCGATCCCGCCGACGGCGCGTGATCCCGATTATTTCGATTACGAAGCCTGGACGGCGCTGCCGGAGCTGCTGGCCGCCGCGGGCGTGCGCGAGGCGATCCTCATCGGTCATAGCGACGGTGGTACGATCGCGATCTTCTACGCCGCCCGCCCCACGCCCGTGCCGGTGCGGGGTCTGATCACCATGGCGGCGCACATCTTCTATGACCAATATTCGTTCGACGGTATGACGCGCGGCCGGCAGGAATGGCTGAAGGGCGCACTGCCGGCCGAACTCAAGCGCTTTCACGGCGACAAGACGGAAGCGATCTACCGGTCCTGGAGCGACCGCTGGCTTGACCCGGCATCGCTCGGCTGGAATGCCGAGCATGTCCTCCCGGCGATCACCTGCCCGGCGCTTATCATACAGGGCAGCGAGGACGAATTCGGGGTGCCCGAGCAGGTCCATGCCATCGTCCGGGGGATCTCCGGCCCGGCCGAGGGTGCGATCCTTCAAGGCATCGGCCACGAGCCGCACCGCGAAGACCCGGCGCAAATTATCGAGAAAGTTGCACGCTTCGCCGAGCGCTGCCGCGCCGTATAAAAGGCAAAATCTTGAGTTGGGATTATTCCCCTGTTCCCAATCCGACCGTTTCGCGCCGTATGCGGACGGAATCCCCCGCCGCCCGCCGCCGGCCCGTCACCAAACCGAAATATACTTGGAATCCAGGGTCGGATGGCCAATGATGGTTTCAACCGAGCCTTGACCGCGGGCTGGCAGGTCGCGTGGGGGCCGGCGAAATCGGGTTGAAACTGAAAAAGACAACAGGGAGTCTTTCAATGAAGAAGGGATTATTTTGGGCTGCGGCGGCAGTCACGGCGGTGGCCTTCGCCGGCGCTGCGAGCGCGACGACGCTCGATGACGTGAAACGAAACGGCGTCGTCAAATGCGGCGTCAGCCAGGGGCTTCCGGGCTTCTCCAATCCGGACGACAAGGGCAAATGGACCGGCATCGACGTGGATTATTGCCGCGCGCTTGCCGCGGCCGTGCTCGGCGATGCCAGCAAGGTCAAATATGTACCGCTGTCGGCCAAGGTGCGGTTCACGGCGCTGCAGTCGGGCGAAGTCGACGTGCTCTCGCGCAACACCACTTGGACCCACACCCGCGACACGGCCCTGGGCCTCGATTTCGTAGGCGTGCTCTACTATGACGGTCAGGGCTTCATGGTTCGCAAGAAGCTCGGCGTGAAGACCGCCACGAAGCTGAGCGGCGCGGCGGTGTGCACCAACACCGGCACTACCACCGAGCTCAACGTCGCCGACTACTTCCGCTCCCACGGCATGAAGTACAAGGTGGTTGCGTTCGAGAAGGCTGACGAGGTTGTGGCCGCCTACGACTCGGGTCGCTGTGACGTCTACACGACCGACCGTTCGGGCATCGCCGCCCAGCGCACCAAGCTGAAGAACCCCAAGGCGCACCTCATTCTGCCTGAGATTATCTCCAAGGAGCCGCTTGGGCCGGTCGTGCGCCACGGCGACAACCAGTGGGGCGACATCGCGCGCTGGACGCTGAATGCGTTGATCGTCGCCGAGGAGCTCGGCGTCAATTCCAAGAACGTCGACAAGATGAAGTCGAGCAAGAACCCGGAAGTCCGGCGTCTGCTCGGCGTCGAGGGCGATCTTGGCAAGGCCATGGGCCTCGGCAAGACTTGGGCCTACAACATCATCAAGCAGGTCGGCAACTACAGCCAGATCTACGAGGCGAATGTCGGGCCGAAGACGCCGTTGGGCCTCGATCGCGGCCTCAACAAACTTTGGAACAAAGGCGGCATCCTCTACGCACCGCCGATGCGCTAAAGCACGAAAAGGAAGCGGCCCTGTCAGATTGCTGGCAGGGCCGTTCCACTTCCACGCTAAGGGGGGCTGCCGTGGAAAAACGTTGCTGTTTGGCTAGCCGGGAGAGGTCGCGATGACGGCCGGATCCCTCGCCGCCAAGCCTGCGAGCGCGGTCTGGTATCGCGACCCGTTCATCCGCTCAATCTTCTTCCAGGTCGTGGCCCTGGCCGCGGTGATCTGGGTCGGCTGGTACCTCGCCAGCAACACCATCGCGAATATGGAGCGGCAGAATATCGCCTCCGGTTTCGGTTTCCTGGAAACCACGGCGGGCTTCGGCATCATTCAGAAGCTGATCCCCTATAGCGAGACGTCGAGCTACGGCACGGCGCTGATCGTCAGCCTGCTCAACACGATCCTCATCGCCTTCGTCGGCATCATCCTGGCGACGATGCTGGGCTTCATCATCGGCGTGGCGCGGCTGTCCAACAACTGGTTGGTGCGCAAGCTCGCGACCATCTACATCGAGACCTTCCGCAATATCCCGCTGCTCCTGCAGATCTTCTTCTGGTACCACGCGGTGCTGAAGCCGCTGCCGCACCCGCGGGAAAGCCTCGCGATCTTCGACAGCTTCTTCCTCAACAACCGTGGCTTTTACGTACCGTCCCTCAAATCCGGCTGGGGCACGCTCTCGATCGTGCTCGTCTTCATCGCCGGGATCATCGTCACCAAGCTGATCGGCCGATGGGCGAAGGCCCGTCAGGAGAAAACCGGCGAGCAGTTCCCCATGTTCGCCGTCGGCTTGGCGTTGATCGTCGGGGCGCCGGTCCTGGTGTGGCTGGTGCTCAGCTTCGCCGTCGGCTACGAGGTCCCGAAGCTGGAAGGCTTCAACTTCGAGGGCGGCGTCAACATCATCCCCGAATTCCTCGCCATGCTGATCGCGCTCTCGGTCTATACGGCCTCCTTCATCGCCGAGATCGTGCGCGCCGGCATCCAGTCGGTCAGCCATGGCCAGACCGAGGCGGCACATGCGCTGGGCCTACGCGCGCGGCCAACCTTGAAGCTGGTGATCATCCCGCAGGCGATGCGGGTGATCATCCCGCCGCTCACCAGTCAGTATCTCAACCTGACCAAGAACTCCTCGCTCGCCACGGCGATCGCCTATCCCGACCTGACCTCGGTCTTCGCCGGCACCGTGCTCAACCAGACCGGACAGGCGGTCGAGATCATCGCCATCACCATGGCGATCTATCTCACCATCAGCCTGCTCACCTCGGGCTATATGAACTGGTATAATGCCCGCAAAGCCTTGGTGGAGCGCTGACGATGGCTGACGCACTCACCAAACACGAACCGGGCGAGCATCCCGACCTGCCGGCGCCGACGGCCTCAACCGGCATTATCGGCTGGATGCGGGCGAACCTCTTCTCCTCGCCGGTCAACAGCCTGTTCACGATCCTCTTCGCGGCGTTGCTGATCTGGCTGGTTCCGAAGCTGCTGAATTGGGCGTTCTTCGATGCGGTCTGGACGGGGTCCAGCGCCAAGGACTGCCTGACCAGTCCCGACGCTGCCTGTTGGGCGTTCGTCAGCACCCGCTGGAGCCAATTCATGTATGGCCTCTTCCCGGAGGCCCAACGCTGGCGGCCCGATGTCGTCGGGGCGGTGCTGGTACTGGCACTGGTGCCGATCATGTTCGAGCGCGTGCAGTTCGCCCGGTTGGTTCGGGGAGCTGCGATCCTGCTCGGCCCGATCTTCGTCGTGCTGCTTTACTTCGCCTTCGCCGGCGACGGCGTCCAGGGCTGGCCGTTCAAGCTGATCATTCTAGCGCTTGCGGTCGTTGCACTGGTCGCCGCGCAGTCGGCGTTTCCGAGGTTGCAGCGTTGGCTCGTCGGCTTCCTGATGTTCGTCTTTCCGGTCATCGCCTTCCTGCTCTTGCTCGGGCTCTCCGACGATGCCGTGCAGGCCTGGCCCTACTGGCTGATGGGGCTGTCCGCCGTCGCGCTCGCCATCGTGGCTCTGCTGCCGCGCCATGCCAAGCTGACCGACTGGAATATGCGCGTCTCGGTGGCGCTGGTGATCCTGTTCGTGATCTGGGGCCTGGCGCTGCCGTCGAACTGGACGGTCGGCCTGGTCTACGGGATCGGCGCGGCGCAAAGCCAGGGGCCGACGGTTATCATTGCCATCGCCGCCGTGCTGACCTTGCTCCCGATCGCGGTGATAGTGGCGCTGCTGCTGGCGCCGCGCACCAGGTCGGGCGTGCTCGACCGGTTCGTGATGTCGTGCATCCTGGTCGGCGTTCTCGCCTTCCTCGGCAACATGCTGCTGATCCAGGCCTGGGATCCGATCCGCGGCGACTCGCCGCCCTGGGCGATGGCCTTTGCGCCGGCGGCGTTTGCCGTCGCCGCGCTGGCGCCCTGGGGTTATGACCGGGGCGCAGGGCTGCCGGGACGGATCGCCTTGGCGCTCGCCCCGCTCTACCTCCTGATCGCCTACTGGGTCCTGTTCGGCCCGCCGGATTTCCTCAACCTCGGCGTCCTCGACTGGCAGGCGAACACCGTGCCCTTCTTCCGCGGCGTGCAGGGCGTGCTGCCTTACGTCGAGACGCCGTTGTGGGGCGGCCTCATGCTGACGCTGGTGGTGGCGCTGACCGGCATCGTGGCCTCGCTGCCGCTGGGCATCGTGCTGGCGCTGGGGCGGCGTTCCCACATGCCGATCATCCGCACGATCAGCGTCGTCTTCATCGAGTTCTGGCGCGGCGTGCCGCTGATCACCGTGCTGTTCATGGCCACGGTGATGTTCCCGCTGTTCCTGCCCGAAGGCGTGACCTTCAACCAGCTGCTGCGTGCGTTGATCGGCGTCGCCCTGTTCTCGTCCGCCTATATGGCCGAGGTGGTGCGCGGCGGCCTGCAGGCGATCCCCAAGGGTCAATACGAGGCCGCCGACGCGCTCGGCCTGAGCTACTGGAAGTCGATGCGGCTGGTCATCCTGCCGCAGGCCTTGAAGATCGTCATCCCCGGCATCGTCAATACCTTCATCGGCCTCTTCAAGGACACGACGCTGGTCGGGATCATCGGTCTCTTCGATCTGCTCGGCATCGTGCAGGCCGGGCTCACCGACCAGAAATGGCTGGCGCCCAACGTGCCCTATACCGGCTACGTATTCGCGGCGTTTTCCTTCTGGATCTTCTGTTACGGCATGTCGCGCTACAGCCAGTACATGGAGCGCAAGCTCGACACCGGGCACAAACGATAGTCTTTTACTCGCGTTAGATCGGAGCATCTGCCATGGCGACCGCAGAACACGAAACCGCCCCGCCCCAGCGACGGGAGCTCAAAGTATCCGACGAGGTCGCGATCCAGCTGATCGACATGCACAAATGGTACGGCGAGTTCCATGTCCTGAAGGACATCAACCTCACCGTCTATCGCGGCGAGCGCATCGTGATCTGCGGGCCGTCGGGCTCGGGCAAGTCGACCATGATCCGCTGCATCAACCGCCTGGAAGAGCACCAGCAGGGCCAGATCATCGTCGAGGGCGTGGAGCTCACCAACGACATCAAGCAGATCGACCAGATCCGCCGCGAGGTCGGCATGGTGTTCCAGCACTTCAACCTGTTCCCGCATCTGACGGTGCTGGAGAACCTGACGCTGGCGCCGATCTGGGTGCGCAAGACGCCCAAGGACGAAGCCGACAAGACGGCGATGAAGTATCTGGAGCGGGTCAAGATCCCCGAGCAGGCGGACAAGTTTCCGGGCCAGCTTTCCGGCGGCCAGCAGCAGCGCGTCGCCATCGCCCGCTCGCTCTGCATGAACCCCAAGATCATGCTGTTCGACGAGCCGACCTCCGCACTCGACCCGGAGATGATCAAGGAAGTGCTCGACGTGATGATCGAGCTCGCCGAGGAAGGCATGACCATGCTGTGCGTGACCCACGAGATGGGCTTCGCGCGCACGGTCGCAAACCGGGTGATGTTCATGGATGGCGGCGAGATCATCGAGCAGAACGAGCCCGAGACCTTCTTCAACAACCCGCAGTCGGAACGCACCAAGCTCTTCCTGAGCCAGATCCTGTCGCACTGAACGCCGGGTGCGGACATTGAACGAACGGATCGATCGATGAAGGACGCCGGCGCCGTCTATATGGTGCGCTTCTGGATCCGGCCGGATGCGATCGACACCGTGCTCGACTGGCTCGATGGCGGGCATATCGCCGAGGTGATCGAGGGGCCGGGCTTCCTATGGGCGCGCCGCGTGCGGCTCGCCAACGAGGACGCCGCCGATGACGGCTGGCCTGGCTTCGCAATGATCTACGGCGCGGAGAACCTCGAGGCGCTGCACAGCTACTTCAAGGGCGACGAGCCCGCGCGCTTTGCCAGGGAGCGCGCAGAGAAGGGCATCGACGAGCTGATCCGCGTCGAGCGCGATTGGGGCGTTGTCGAGTTTTCGGCCGATACGGACAACACCGGCCCCGACAGCTAGGTACAGCTAGATAAACGGTCCGCCCGGATCGTTGTAGTTGATATCGATAAAGGCGTCCGGGCCCATCCAGCAGGCCTTGTCGGTCTTCTTGTAATAGGCTTCATAGCCGCCGACGTCGCGGCAGAGCGGCTCGCCCTTGGGGCCCTTCGTACCCGACGGTACGGACGGCCCGGGGACGATCGAGACCATGTCGGGGTTCGCTGTCGGCGAGCCGGCGCAGGCGCCGAGGGTCAGCAGGCCGGCGGAGGCAAGCGCCAGCGAAACGGGCCTTAACGTCCGGAAGATCATGCTAGGCATGGCGGGCATCTCCTCTGCGATCCGGCGCAGGCTGCCCGGCAGGGCCGAGCGTACCGGCGACGTTTTCCTGGCTAGAAACATATTACGAGCCCAGACGCGATTCAGTTCACATGATCGTGTCGGAAAATAGGCTCTGGGATCCGCCAAAGCGGTCTCAGGTTCGGCCGGATCTTGCCCGATAAGCCCCACAGTCTTCGGCCTCATTTAACCTAATGGTTGACTTATAGCCCAATCGTGTTTACATTCAACCGTATGGTTGAATCAGAGACACTCCGGTTAGACACCGTCTTTCACGCTCTCGGAGATGCCACGCGCCGGCGGATGCTGCGCGAGCTCGCCAAGGGCGAGCGCACCGTGGGCCAGCTCGCGGAGCCCTTCGACATCTCGCTCGCGGCCGCCTCGAAGCACATCAAGGCGCTCGAGCGCGCCGGGCTGATCCGCCGCGAGGTGCGCTGGCGCACCCATGTGTGTCACCTCGTGACCGGGCCGCTCGCCAGCGCGCATGAGTGGCTGGGTTACTACGAGCGCTTCTGGACCGACCGGCTGGACGTGCTGGAGCAGATCCTCCGCACCCAGAACGCATCGGAGCCCCCGGCAAAAAAAGGAGAAGACAAATGACCGACCCCGCGGCCCCCGGCGCCCCCGACTCGTATGGCGTGCTCGTCGATCCGGTCACGCTGAGGATCCAGCGCCGCCTGCCCGGCCCCATCGAGCGCGTCTGGGCGTATCTGACGGAGAGCGATCTGCGCCGCCAATGGCTGGCCGCGGGCGAGATGGAGATGAAGGTCGGCGCCTCCTTCGAGCTCGTCTGGCGCAACCACGAGCTGACCCAGCCGCCCGGCGAGCCCCCGGCCGGCTATTCCGACGAGCATCGGATGGAGAGCCGGATCACCGAGCTCGACCCGCCCCGCAGGCTCGCCTTCGAATGGGGCGGCACCGGCGGCGTCACCTTCGAGCTCGAGCCGCAGGGCGACGAAGTCCTGCTCACCGTGATCCACCGCCGCGTGACCGAGCGCTCGACCCTGGTGGGCGTCAGCACCGGCTGGCACAAGCACCTCGACATGCTGGTCGCCCGCCTGACCGGAGCCGAGCCGGAGCCGTTCTGGGACGGCTTCGGCAAGCTCAAGGCGGAATACGACCGGCGCACCCCCGCCTGACGGCGCCACCGCTGCCCCGACACAAACTAAACGGCATGAACGATACAAAGACGAGGAGGAGAGCGATGACGACCCACGCAACCGGAACCCGCGAGGAATGGCTTACGGCGCGGCTCGAGCTGCTCGAGGCGGAGAAGGAACTGACGCAGCGCGGGGACGAACTGGCCCGCCGGCGCCAGGCGCTGCCCTGGGTCCGGGTCGACAAGGACTACCGTTTCGAGACCGATGGCGGCAGCGCCGCGCTGGCCGACCTCTTCCGCGGGCGCTCGCAGCTCCTCGTCTATCACTTCATGTTCGGGCCCGACTACACGGCGGGCTGCCCGTCCTGCTCGTCGATCGCGGACGGCTTCAACGGCATCTTCGTCCACCTCGAGAACCACGACGTCGCGCTTACCGCCGTGTCGCGGGCGCCACTCGCGAAGCTGCAGGCGTTCAAGCAGCGCATGGGGTGGAGCTTCGCCTGGGCGTCCTCGTTCGGCAGCGACTTCAATGCGGACTTCAACATCTGGTTCACCGAAACGCAGCAGCGCGACGGCGGCATCGAGTACAACTACCGGCGCGAAGAGCCGATGCGCGTGCGCTTCCCCGGCAAGTCGGGTCAGGAGGTGCGTTTGCGCACCAGCGAGGGGCCGGTCGCCGAGATCGCGGCCATGACCGGGACCGACATCGCCACCTACACGCGCGACCGGCCGGGCATGAGCGCGTTCGCACTCGAGGACGGCGTCGTCTACCACACCTATTCCACCTACGCCCGCGGCCTCGACGCCCTCTGGGGCATGTATCCCTGGCTCGACCGCGCCCCCAACGGCCGCAACGAGACCGGCGTCTGGTGGCGTCGCCGCGACGAATACGGCGATGGCTGACGCTCTGATGTCTCGTAGCTCGAGCGGGGTGAGGACTATGTTCGAGGATGGCCGCGGATCCCCAGAGGTGATCGTCACCGACGGTGAAGCTTCGGGCACCGAGGGCGCCAAGACGGCCGCCCTCCGCGCGGCTGACTGGCTGCACCTCGGGGCTGCGCCGACGTTTGCAGCCATGGCGCTGTTCACCGCGGCGCTCGGCGGAGGCCGGCCCGATTTCCTCTGCTCGGCAGATCAGAGCACGTGGCCGCTGAGCGGAATGGTCCCGATGTACCTGCTGATGAGCGCCTTCCATTCGGCGCCCTGGCTGAGGTTGATCTCCGGGCGGCGGCGATCCGGTGGCGCGGGGATGATCCGGTGCGCCGCCCGCTCCCGAGTCCCGGCCCCTACTCCCACTCTATCGTCCCGGGCGGCTTCGAGGTGACGTCGTAGACGACGCGGTTGATGCCGCGGACCTCGTTGACGATGCGCGAGGAGACGCCGGCGAGGAATTCGTGGGCGAAGGGGAACCAGTCGGCGGTCATGCCGTCGGTCGAGGTGACGGCGCGGAGCGCGCAGACATAGTCGTACGTACGTTCGTCGCCCATCACGCCAACCGTACGTACGGGTAGAAGTACGGCAAAGGCCTGCCAGATCGCATCGTAGAGCCCGGCGGTGCGGATCTCTTCCAGATAGATCGCATCGGCCTTGCGCAGGATCGCAAGCTTCTCCTCGCTCACCTCGCCCGGCACGCGGATCGCCAGGCCCGGCCCCGGGAAGGGGTGGCGGCGGATGAAATCCTCGGGCAGTCCGAGCTCGCGGCCGAGCGCCCGGACCTCGTCCTTGAAGAGCTCGCGGACGGGCTCGACGAGGTCCATGTTCATGCGCTCGGGCAGGCCGCCGACATTGTGATGCGATTTGATGACGGCGCTGGGCCCGCCCCTGGGAGACACGGATTCGATCACATCGGGATAGAGCGTGCCCTGGGCGAGGAAGGCGGCGCCGCCGATCTTGCCCGCCTCCTCCTCGAAGACATCGATGAAGGCGTTGCCGATGATCTTGCGTTTGTCCTCGGGCTCTCTCACGCCCGCGAGGCGACCCAGAAAGAGGTCCGACGCATCGCGGTGGACGAGCGGAATGTTGTAGTGATTGCGGAAGAGCTCGACGACCTGGCTTGCCTCATCCGCGCGCAGGAGACCATGATCGACGAAGATGCAGGTGAGCTGATCGCCGATCGCCTCGTGCAGCAGCACTGCCACGACCGAGCTGTCGACCCCGCCGGACAGTCCGCAGATCACCCGCTCCTTGCCGACCTGGGCGCGCACACGCTCGATCGCCTCCTCGCGGAAGGTCGCCATGGTCCAGTCGCCGCCGCAGCCGGCGATGTTGTGGACGAAGTTCGCGAGCAGCGCCGCGCCATGCGGCGTGTGCACGACCTCGGGATGGAACTGCACGCCGTAGAAGCGGCGGTCCTCGTCGGCGATCGCGGCAAAGGGGGCATTGTCGCTGACCGCGATCGGATGGAAGCCCAGCGGCAGTGAAACTACGCGGTCGCCGTGGCTCATCCAGACCTGCTCGCGGTCGCCGGGCTTGAGCACGCCCTCGAAGAGCGCGCTCTCGGTCTTGACCTCGAGGAAGGCGCGGCCGAACTCGCGGTGATCGGCCGCCTCGACCTCGCCGCCCAGCACGTGGCACATCGTCTGCTCACCATAGCAGATACCGAGGACGGGCACGCCGGCCTCGAACACCTCGACCGGAACGGCCGGCGTGTCGTCTTCGATGACCGAGGCGGGGCCGCCCGACAGGATCACGGCCTTGGGCGCGAAGGCGACGATCTGCTCGGGATCGATGTTGAAGGGGTGGATCTCGCAGTAGACGCCCGCTTCGCGGACGCGCCGGGCGATCAGCTGGGTCGTTTGCCCACCGAAATCGAGAATCAGCACCCGGTCCTGCATTGGCGCCTAACTAGACCGGCGCGGCGAAAATGTCCAGTGAGCTTCGCGAGACCGCAGCATGTTACGTCGCAAAGGATCCTTTGAGCGCCGCACCGAGATCGTGCCAGCCATAGGCGATCTCGGGCAGGTCGGCGCCCCATAGCCGCTCCTCGCGCTCGCCGACCCGTTCGCCGCCGACCGCCTCGTAAAAGAACCGCGCCGGATTGGGCGCCAGCACCCAGATGATGGCGGAGTTGAGACCGCCGGCGTGGAAGGACCGGAACATGTTGGCGAGAATGCCGCGGCCGATGCCGGCGCCCTGGAAATCCGGCTGCACATAGAGCGTGAAGACCTCCGCCGCGAAGCCCGAGCCGCGGCGCGCCCGGCCGCCGCTCGCCATGCCGACCACGCCGGCGCGGGCATCCTCGGCGACCTTGACCATCTCGCGCTCGCGCTCGATCAGCCCCGCCCAGCGCGCGCCCTGGATCTCCTCGCTCATCTCAAGCAAGACAGTGTCGGGCACCATGCCGGCATAGGTGGTGCGCCAGGTTTCGACATAGACGCGGCCTATGGCCGGCGCGTCGGCCGGCCGCGCGGCGCGAATGGTGACGTCGAGCCCGCCAACGGTCACGGCTTGCGCTCCAGGACCGCGACGAAGAAGCCATCCGTGCCCGTGCGCGCCGGCGACAGACGGAGGGTGTCGTCCGCCTCGGGGGCCGTGCCGCCGACGGTATCGGCCAAGATATCGCCGACGGGCAGCAGCGCGTAGTCGGGCCGGGCCGCCAGGAACCACTCGATCTGCGCCTCGTTCTCGGACCTGAGGATCGAGCAAGTGACATAGACCAGCCGGCCGCCGTCTAGTTTCGGCAGATCGGCGGCCGTTGCGAGAATGGTCCGCTGGCGCGCGATCTCTGCGGCCAGGTCCGCCTCCGTGAAGCGCCATTTGGCATCGGGGCTGCGCCGCCACGCACCGGTGCCGCTGCAGGGCGCGTCGACCAGGACGCGGTCGAAGCTGTTCGCCTCGAGCCCTTCCCCCTGCCCGTCCTCATCGAGCAGCGCGCCCTCGGCAATGGTGACGCCGGCGCGGGCAAGGCGCGGGCCAATGGCGGCAAGCCGCCGTTCGTCGGTGTCGCAGGCGATGATGCGCCCCTGATTCTGCATCGTCGCCGCCATGGCGAGCGTCTTGCCGCCACCGCCCGCGCAATAGTCGGCAACCCGGTGACCGGGACGAGCGTCGACCAAAAGCGCGGCGAGTTGCGAGCCCTCGTCCTGTACCTCGACCAGGCCTTCGTTGAAGGCCTTGAGCGCAGGCAGCGTGCGCCGTTTCGTCAAACGGAGGCCGTCGGGCGACTGGAGCGTCGGCGCCGTCTCCACGTCTTCTTCGGCCAGCAATTCAGACGCCCGGTCGCGCGAGGCCTTGAGCCGGTTCACCCGGAGGTCAAGGGGGGCAGGCTCAAGCAGCGCCGCCATCTCGCGCGCCAGCGCTTCACCGAGCGACGCCTGCAACTCGGCCTGCAACCAGGCCGGATAATTGCTGCGCACCTCGTCTGATTGCCCTGGCGCGTCCAGGCCGGTCCCGTTGGCGCCGATCCTTCCGAGAACCGCGGCCTCGTGATCGCTAAGCGGCCGGGGCCGGTACTGGCCGCCGTCGAATGCGCCCGCGATAGCGTCGGCGTCCCAGTGGTCGATCAGCACGAGCGCGGCAATGACGCGCTGGCGATTATCCGATGCCGCCGCGTCGCCATTCGCTACCCACCAGTCGAGCTGGGCGCGCCGGCGCAGCACGTCGTAGACGAGCTGGGCGATGGCGCGGCGGTCCTTGGCGCCGATGAAGCGGTGGCTGCGGAAGTAGCGCGACAGATACTGGTCGGCCGGACGGTCGGCCGGCAGCTCGTCGAGCAGTTCGATCGCGGTCTGGGCGCGCGCGCCGGGAGTCATGGAGGTGATGCCCGTGAACCGTTGTGGGGGTTCACTCAAATATAGGGAGCCGGGGAGGCGGCGTGAATTGCGCTTGCGCTTACACGGTCAGCGGCGGTAGTTGGGCGGCTCCTTGGTGATCGCCACGTCGTGAACGTGGCTCTCGGAAAGGCCGGCGCTGGTGACGCGGTGGAAGCGAGCATTGGTCCGCATCGCCTCGATATCGGCGTTGCCGGTGTAGCCCATCGCGGCGCGAAGCCCGCCGACGAGCTGGTGCAGCACGTTCGCCGCGGGGCCCTTGTAGGGCACGCGTCCTTCCACGCCCTCGGGCACGAGCTTGAGCGTGTCGGAGATTTCCTGCTGGAAGTAGCGGTCGGCCGAGCCGCGCGCCATCGCGCCGACCGAGCCCATGCCGCGATAGGATTTATAAGAGCGGCCTTCGTAAAGGATCACCTCACCTGGCGCTTCGTCGGTGCCGGCGAGGAGCGAGCCGATCATGGCGCAGTCGGCACCGGCGGCAATTGCCTTGGCGAGATCGCCCGAATATTTGATGCCGCCATCGGCGATCACCGGCACGTCGTGCTTGCGGCATTCCTCGACCACGTCGCGGACGGC
>CAZBRE010000002.1:30197-68695 GCA_964494065.1 uncultured Alphaproteobacteria bacterium | reverse complement strand
GGAGCCAGGTTCGCTTGAACCTGGCGATACGCGGCGCGGCGCCGGCACTGGATGTCCGCTTGATCCGCGATGCCCGCTCGCCGCCCGTTGCGGTGCGGCCTGGCAACATAAAGACCGGATGGAACCCCCTCGGTCTGCCGGCGGGCACCAAAGGTGCCGCCTTGATCGTGACCCGCCGGGACAATGGACCGCTTGCCTGGATCCAGGGTGTCCAGATCGCGGCAGGCGCCAAGACCGCCTGGCCCTGGGACGCCGGTGTGACGATCCTGCAATGGAAGCTGGCGACGAACATTGCACCGGTCGTCGCAAGCCTTCGCCGGACCGGCGCCGGCACGATCGACACCAAGACTGTGACCACGCATCGCTTTCGGACGGCGATGCTGACGCCGCCGGGCTGTCGTCACCTCGGCATCGTCGCGGATATGGGAGCCACGGTTGCCAGCAGGATCGCTTGCGGCGTGGCGCCGGCAGTGGCCCCTGCGGCCCCTGCGCGGCGGCCGGCAAAACCGCGCCGCCGGCGGAGACGACGTTAGCCTAGGGCCGGTTGCGGCTCGCGTCTGACGCGGCGTGCGATCACCCCGGCCAGCCACCAGATCGGCACCATCGCGATCAGCGACACGTATCCGTCGAGCGCATAGTGCCAGCCGAGATGCACGGAGCCGATCATGATCAGCACGGCAAACGCCGTATAGGCGATACCGGCCCAGCGGTTGATCCGCCAACCCAACAGCGCGAACAGAACCGAGGTGCCGATATGCAGGCTCGGCATCGCGGAGATCCCCGACCCGAGATCGACACCGCCCGCCTGATATGTCGCCCAGAGCCGCTCCTGGACGTCGAGCGCCCAGACCGGAAAGCTCTCATTGACGCTGTACAAATATGTCATGAGCGGCGCATAGGGATCGGCGAGGCCGGTGATCCTGCCGTAATAGACCGGACCGGCGGAGGACAGGAACGTCGCCAGCACCGTTCCCAGCACGATCCAGGTCAGGAGAAAGCCGAGCAGAAACTGCATTCTGAGCGTCGGACGCTTGCAGCTCATGGCCTGCCAAATGAAGGTGAAGAAGAGCACGAAGAACCAGAGATTGTAGGCGAAGCTGATCGCCGTGGTGACGATGGGGGTGCCCAGCACCGGATGCAGCAGCCGCCAGGGATGCTCGCCCAGATGCAGCCAGCGGTCCCAGGCCATGAAGCTTGGATCCCAGTGGAACGGGTTGAGCAGCGGGATCATGCGCTTGAACGACCCGAACGTGGAAAAGAAGAGGGGCGCCAGCGCGCAGGCCACCAGGAAGCCGGCAATCCGTTCCTTTGTCAGGATACGGGTCTTGAGATCGCGGCCAATCGCGACGAAGAGCGAGTCGCTGGGGCGCACGATGGTTGCGGTCCAGATCGCATGACCGAGGACGAACGCGATCGAGAAGGCGGTGATCAATACGGTGAACGCGCCGGCGTAGAAGCTAATCCTGATCACCTCGCTGGTCCCGGCGAACCAGCCGACGGCCAGGCAGACGAGCGGGTAGATCAGGATGATCGCCAGATAGACGCCGTGATCGCGGATCGCTTCGCGGCAGGCGGCAGCGAACTCGATGGCGCTGCGCCGAAGGCCGCCGGTCGACCGGTCGATGCTGGTGGATACGACGCTCATGGGAGATCTGCTGGGGAATCTGCGTCCGGCTGGATATGGCTGGCGGTGCTGACGCAAAAGTGTGCCAGCACCGCCTTAACGCCGGTTTAAGCGTGCGCCTTGCGCCCGGTCTTTGTGGCCGGGCGCGCTCCGGGCCAAGCCTATTTCGACAGGCGCAGCTCGGAGAGGTGGTTCGCAACCTCGGTGAACACTGCGTTCAGCGACGCCGGATCGGGCGCGTAATGGTAGTAGGGCGCGGTCGGCGTGGTCGCGACCTGCTTCAAGAGATTCTTCAGGGACGCGCTCCCGTCGGCGAACTGCACCACGTAGATCACCACGCCCTTCGCCTTGATATTGGCGGCCAGGGTCAGCAGCCGGGCATCCATCTCGGGCCGCGGCTCACCGGTGCCCCAGACCGCCTTGTAGGCGTCGCCGTAATAGGCCCAGTTCTGGCCGTCGGTCAGCAGCACGATGGCCTGGACCCGCGGCCCGTCAGGGGCCAGCTCGGCCTCGGTGAAAGGTGGTTCCGGGGTCAAAACGCGCCAGGCCCAGGCGAGACCTTGCGGAATGTCCGTGTACCCGTCGGCGCTGAGCGCGTTGATCGCGTTGACGATCGTCGTCTTACTCTGGTTGAGCGGCGTGATACCACGTGTGGGGCACTGCGTGCATTCGGGTCCCGGGCTCGAAGAACATGTCCCGCCCGAGACGGGCTCGCCCTCGGCGCCGATCGGCTCCCAGCCGACCCATTGGCCCGCCGAGGTATCGAGAAAGTTCTCGACGACATCGGCGTTGGTATCGGGATCGCCGTCGTTCAGGTAGCGGGCGTAGACGCAGCCCTTCCAGTTTGGACCCGGATCGGACAGCAGCGGCACCGGTGAGTTGTTGGGTATCCATACCGTTGTCAAACCGGTCACGCCCGTAATGGGGTTTCTGTAGGCGGGCGCAATCGTGCCGGTAGTGGTCCCCGTATAGGCCTGGCCTTCGATCCACACCTTCACCTTACTGGTCCAGGGAACCAGACCCATCTTCAGCAACGGCTTGGATTCGGCGGTTCCGTAGAGGATCTGGACCAAGGCCAGGGCGGATTGCTTGGTCGCCTCCAGTCGCGTCAAGCCGCCGCCGGCGCTGAACGTCATGGAGGTCGACATGTCCATGGCCAGCACCACATCGAGATACTGGGTCTTCCGCGTCACCTCGGTGCTGGCCGAGACGGTCACGTCCTCGAAGCCGAGCACCCGCATGAATGTCGTCGGCACCTTGGCGCTCGCCGTGACGACCAGCTTGTCATTGACGGAATCGAACGTGTAGGTCGGACCTGTGATCGTCGATCCCATGAACCCGACCGGATAGTTCGAGTTGAAGAACATCTGGATGTCTTCTTGAAGCAGCGTAGCGTTGGTCGCGTGCTGCGCCCCGGCGAGACCCGCCGCATCCAGCGCCTGGCTGAGGCGCGCCTTCACCAGGTATCCGCGCGCGGCATCGGTTCCCATGCCGATAAATGCGACCAGCGGAATGATCGACGCGGCGACGAAAATGATACTGGCACCGCCAGTATCCCGCAGCAGTGCGCGGAACTGAGCAATCCAACGCGACATAAACATATGAGCCACCTAAACCGTTGGAGAGGTACGGAACAGGCCGTGAGTTGCTGTGTATTCTCTGAATCGATGATAAATAAAGCGTTAAATAAGCCCAAACATTAATCCGAATAGTGAGCGCGGTACATATAAACATAACAAGGGAATAACGTATTGTGTTTTAGTAAATTGCGAAATATTTCGATTACTGTTCTTGTTGATTTGATTATTGTTTATTCAATTGTGATTTAATTATTATTTGTAGAATAGAAATGCAATTTCTGTTAATTATAATAAAATTAGAAATTAAATATACGTGATATATTATTGGTAATAGAGAAGTAAAAAATTTTACTAAAATTGTAACTAATCGTATTTTATTCAATATGGTTAGTATTTAAGTGTTGTAGACAGGGTTTTCTTTTAAGAGTTTCTTAAGCTATCCACTGGATTATGCGCTCCTGTAGGCTTCAGAGCAGGAGGTGTAAGCCATGTTGAAGACTTTTCGTAGCTTTATCGCCGACGAGTCCGGCGCGACGGCCATTGAGTATGGCCTGATTGCCGCGCTGGTTTCGGTCGCAGGTATCGTGGCCCTGGGCAATATGGGTGACTCGCTGTCCAAGATGTTCGGCACGGTTTCGAGCCAGCTGGACGGAGCGGTCACGAAGGCGGCCACGCCGTAAGTCTAAGACTTGAAACGGTTGGGTGCGCGGCGCCGGCATGTTTCGGCACCGCGGCCCACCCGCCAAGTTGAATGCGAAGTGTGGGCGGCTGTCCGGCCTTTCAAAGCATTCCGGCCGGACTGCATTGATGGCCGGACAGCCGTTCCCGTTTAAGACGACCAACGACGACCAACGACGACCAAAAAAAGCTGGAGCCGCTCACGCCTTGGCATCCAGCTCCCAACCGCATCGAACGTCGGGGCAAGACTAAGACAATGGTGTCGAGCACGCTCATACATGGGGTCGTGATCGCGGTACTTGCGGTACTACTGATCGCAGCCGCGATGGACGACTTGCGTGAGTATCGCATTCCCAACCACTTGGTGGTCGGGATCGCGGCGCTTTATCCCGCGCATGTGCTGACCTCGCCCCAACCGGTTCCTTGGACAATAGCAACGTTGTTTGCCGCTATCGTTTTCGTGATCGGCATAGGCTTCTTCGTCGCCAAGACGATGGGTGGTGGTGACGTGAAGCTGATGGGCGCGGTGGCGCTCTGGGCGGCCCCGCAATACCTGTTGTCGCTCTTTGTCATCACGCTCGCGGTCGCGCTGATGTTGGCCCTCGTCAACGCCGTGCGCGCGGCGTCCGCCGAATCGCGCAGCACGGACAATTTCTCATTCGGGGCAACGGTCGCCAATCTGCGCCACGTCCCGATCCTCAAGATGCAAATCCCCTATGGCGTCGGAATCTCCGCGGGCGGTCTTTATGTCGCCGCGCGCCTTCTGACGGGCCAGGGATAATCAGGGACGGAGCAGCGCTATGCAGCCACGCGCCATCATCCTCATCGTCGCCGCGCTTGTCATGGTAGGTGGCACGGTCTTCTTTGCCCGCAGCTGGCTCAACTCCGAGCGCCAGGCGCTCGAAGCGTCGCGCAAGAAGCCGGAGCAGGCCAAGCCCAAGAATTTCGTGCTGGTCGCGAAGGTGAACCTGCCGGCGGGCACGTTCTTGAAGAAGAACCACATGACCTGGCAGGCCTGGCCGGCCGATAGCCTGCACAAGAGCTACATCCAGCGCCGCGGCTTCGATCAAAAGTCCATGTTCGGTGTGGTGGTGCGCAAGCATATCGCCGCCGGTCAGCCGATCACGGACGGCAGCATCGTCAAGCCTGGCCAGCGCGGCTTCATGGCCGCGGTTCTTAATCCGGGCATGCGCGCGGTGTCGCTCAGTACCAGCGCCGTCTCAAGCGTCGCGGGTTTCGTCTTTCCGGGCGACCGGGTCGACATTCTGCTGACGCACCGTGTTGGCGGTCGCCGCGGGCGCCTGGTCACCGAAACGATGATGACGAAGGTGCGCGTTCTGGCGATCGACCAGAAGGTCACCGACGGCAACCAGAAAGCCAAAGTCGGCAAGACCGTCACCGTGGAAGTGACCCCGCGGCAGGCCGAGGTCATGGCGGTTGCCGCCAATCTCGGCAAGCTGTCGCTCTCGCTCCGTAGCCTCAAGCAGGTTGATGAGGACGGCAAGGAGCGGATCCTGGCCTCGGGTGTCGTGCTCGATCTCGATTCCCTCGACCAGCGCAAACCGGAACGCGGCACCACCTACACGGCGGATTCCGGGGTCAGCATGCTGCTCCGCCGCAAGGTGTCGGACACGATCACGGTCACAATCGTACGCGGCGCCAAGCGCTCGGCGGTCTCCTTCCCGAAGGCAAAACAATGACCAACAACAGCACCCGCATCACCATGTCACATCATATAGCCGGTCGCACGGTACGACTTGCCGGTGCGCTCGTCCTTGCCCTTGCCGCGTTCACCGGTCTCCCGGCCAGCGCCTCGGCGCAGAACGCGACCCTCGTCCGTGGCGGCGGCGCGCTGTCGGTGGAACTGAAGAAGGGTCGACTGCTTAGGCTCAAGCGCCAGATCGCGACCATCTTCGTGGCCGATCCCGGGGTCGCCGACATCCAGGTTAAGTCGCCGACCCTGATCTACATCTTCGGCAAGCAATCGGGTGAGACCTCGCTGTTCGCGGTCGACAAGGATGATCGCGTGGTGCTCAACCTCACGATCCACGTCCGGCACAATCTCAGCACGCTGAAGCACACGCTCCGCGGTCTCATGCCGGGCAACAATGTCAAGGTGCAGACCGTGGGCGACTCGATCGTGCTGAGCGGTTCGGTGCAGACCGCCAGCGAGGCCGAAGACGTCCGCAAGCTCGCGGCACAATATGTCTCCAAGCCGTCGAAGATCATCAACCAGCTGCGCATTTCCGGTCCGACCCAGATCAACCTGCGCGTCCGGATCGTGGAAGTTTCGCGCAACGTCGTGCGTCAGCTCGGCATCAACTGGGATGCCGCCTCGTCGATCGGAAGCAACATCCTGCTCGGCATCGCGACTGGCGGCGCGACCTTCGTCGGACCCGCTTTCTCCGCCACCGCGAATATCGCGACGCGGCGTAACGGCACCAACTCTGCTGTGTTCGGCTATCGGGGTGATCGCCACACGATCAACGGCGTGCTCGATGCGCTGCAGACCCAGGGCCTCGTCAAGACGCTGGCTGAGCCGAACCTGACCGCGATTTCCGGTGAGACGGCAAGCTTCCTGGCGGGCGGCGAGTTCCCGGTTCCGGTGCCCCAGGACGGCGGCGTCATCACCGTCAGCTACAAGCGCTTTGGTGTGGGGCTGTCGTTCACCCCGACGATCCTCGGCCACGGCCGGATCAATCTCAAGGTGCAACCCGAGGTCAGCCAGCTCTCCAATGCGGGCGCGATCCAGATCCAGGGGATCAACGTGCCGTCGCTGACGACGCGGCGTGCGTCGACCACCGTGGAGCTCGCCAGCGGCCAGTCCTTCGCCATCGCCGGGCTGCTGCAGAACAACTACACCAAGGATCTGAGCAAGGTCCCCGGCATCGGGGACATCCCGGTCCTTGGCAAGCTGTTCACCTCGGAGAACTATCGAAAAGACGAGTCCGAGCTCGTCATCATCGTGACGCCCTATGTCGTGCGGCCGTTCGATCCGCACCAGGCGCGGCTCGCCGCCGCCGCTCGGGCCGCCCAGCGCCCCCGGGAGCGGAAGGACGTGAACGAGCTGATCTTCGGCCGGCGAGCGCCGTCCAGCAAAAAGAATGGCGGCACCGTTGCCGCGACCGGCACTGGGGTCGCCGGCGTGCCGCCGCGCAAGCCCATCGGTGGGCCGCCGCGCAGCCTCCGCGGTCCGTCCGGTTTCGAGCTCGAGTAGGAGGAGCTGAGAGATGCGTATCATGCAAACCATTCGGGGCCGCCAAACCGCATTGGCGCTCGGCTTCACCGTGCTGCTCGCCGGCTGTGATACCGGCCAGAGCCTCGCGCCCGACTACGCCGAGAACACCAACCAGATCCGCTCGGTCTCGCTCAACCATGCCGTCGTTTTCGCCGGCAAGTCCCAGCGCATGAGCAAGGCTGCCCGCAGTGACCTCGCGACCTTTCTGCAGCGCTCCAAGGTGCAACACGGCGACCGTGTCGTCGTCTCGGGCCCTGCCACCGCCGGCGAAAAGCCCGGCAAGCTGGCGCGTCAGCGTCTCGCCCAGGTAAGTCGGTTCATGCGCTTCCGCGGCCTCAAGGTGCAATACGCCAGTCACCGCGCCGTCGGCGTCGGTGCCAGCATCGTGCGGGTGAGCGTTCGGCGCTCGGTCGTGATCGCACCTGATTGTCCTGACTGGGATACGGCCGTGGCGGGCTCCGCGCTCGATGGCCGGCCCGACCGCTTCGGCTGCATGAACGCCGCCGCATTGGCCGCCATGATCGCCGATCCGAACGATCTCAAGCGTGGGCGTCGTATGGGGCCGGGTAACGCCAACTACCAGACCCTCTGGCAACGAAACTACCAGGCGGGCAAGGCGAAAGCTCCGATCTCAACATCGACATCGTCGAAATAAAGGAAGTACCGATGGCGGAACCCAAAGCACTGGAGTCTTTTGACCCGCAGGACGAGCCGCAAGAGGCGGCGTCTCTGACCGGTTCAGCCGATCCGGCGCCGCAGGCTGACGACGGCGCGGCCGCTGAGGTGAGCGCGCCTGAGGACTCCTTCTCCGATCACATCGAGGAGCCCCAAGCCGACAGCGCCGGCCAAGACGCTGGCGGTGCGGCGAGCGGAGAAGACTTCGCCGACATCCAGATCGACAACGGCGGCTCGGTCGCCGCGATGGCGTTCGTCACCGATGTCGAAACCGGTCAGGCGATCGCCACCCGCTTCCAGGAGCGCGGCTTGTCGGCGGTTGTCAGTGCCGGGGGCGTGCGCAAGTCGGTCGAGCTCTTCCAGAGCAGCCCGTCGCCGAAGCTGCTGTTCATCGACCTCTCCGGCCTCGATCAGCCGATGAACGAGATCGACGCGCTCGCCGAGGTTTGCGAGCCCGGCACCACGGTCGTTGCCCTCGGCGATCAGAACGACGTTAGCCTTTACCGGACGCTGACCTCCGCGGGCATCACCGACTATCTGGTGAAGCCGTTGTCCGCCGAAGGCATCGACATGGCGATGGATGCGGCCGCCGAAGTGCCGACTTCGCCGGACGGCGAAAGCGCGGTCAGCGGCAAGGTGCTGGCGTTCATCGGTGCGCATGGCGGCGTCGGGACCACGACGCTTGCGGTCAACACCGCCTATGCGATCGCCACCGAGATGGGCAAGCAGGTTGCGATCGTCGACCTCGATCTCAAGTTCGGCTCGGTCTCTCTGGCGCTCGACGTCGAGCCCGGCCGCGGCCTGCGCGAGGCGCTGCAGCATCCCGAACGCATCGACGGCCTGTTCGTCGCCGGCGCGGCGATTGGCGTCTCCGACCGGCTCTACGTTCTGGGCTCGGAAGAGCCGCTCGAAGACGGCGTGGAGTTTCACAGCGATGCTCTGGAGCTTCTGCTGACCGAGCTGCGCCGCAGCTTCGACGTCGTGGTTCTCGATATTCCGCGTGCGCTCGCGGTTCAGCAGCAGGCCGCTTTGGCCGACGCGACGATCGCAGTTGTGTCGGACATGTCGCTGCTGGGCGTGCGGGACACGCTTCGTCTTTGTGGCTTTGCCAAGCGCGCCTATTCCGACGGCAAGGTGGTCACGGTCATCAACCGTGTCGGCGGCGACCGCAAGGGCGAGGTGCCGAAGGGCGATTTCGAGAAGGGCATCGAAGGCAAGATCGATGTCATCGTGCCCGAGGACAAGAAGACGATGGCCATCGCCAGCCATGCCGGCAAGGCGATCGCCGCCGTGGCCAAGCGGTCGAAAGTCGCCAACGCTATGCGTGACATCGCGAAGGCGGCGCTGCCGCCGGAAGATGGCGGCGACGGCTCGAGCAAAAAGCCCAAGAAGGAAAAGAAATCCAAGACGGCCGGCGCGGACGCGAGCGGCGGCGAGAGCAAGGACAAGAAGGAGCGCCGGCCTCTCTGGCGGCGTAAGAAGGAAAAATGAGCCGGTCGTTCGGGCGTCGAGGCTCGGAAAAGGAGGCGGGCCAGAAGCCCGCGGGCCAAAAGCCCCAGGTCGTCGAGCTTCAGAAGAAGCTCGAGTCGACTGATTTCGACTCGCCGCCATCGTCCAGTTCCAAAGAACCGTTGAAGGCTCAATCGGCTGGCGGCAAGGCCAAACCCGAACTGTCCAAGCCTGCCGGCAAGTCGGCAGCCGCCGACGCGGCAGCCAAACACGCCGAAACGGAAAAGGAGCTGACCGCCGCCGAAACGGCCAAGCTGAAGCCCTCCGACGGCGAAGCAAAGGTCACGATGGCCTCGGCGCTCGGCGCCGGCGCCAGCATGCAGAGCGTCGAGCAGGCCAAGCACAAGGTCCAGCCCGTGCTCATGGACCGCATCGATATCGGTGCGGCCTCGCAGCTTGCGCATGAGGAGTTTACCCGGCAAATCGCCGAGATCGTCTCGGAGATCCTGGGCGAGAACCGGATCCAGCTGAACAGCGTCGAGCAGCAGGCGCTGGTCGACATGCTCGTCAACGACATGCTCGGCCTCGGCCCGCTCGAGCCGTTGCTGGCCGACGAGGCGATCACCGATATCATGGTCAACGGCGTCGACCAGGTCTATGTCGAGCGCGGCGGCAAGCTAGAGCTGACCGATGTGACGTTCCGCGACCATCGCCACCTGATGAACATCGCCACGCGCATCGTCACGCGCGTCGGCCGCCGCGTCGATGAAGCCAGCCCCATCTGCGACGCGCGTCTCGAAGACGGCAGCCGCGTCAACATCATCATTCCGCCGCTGGCGATCGATGGCGCCTCGATCTCCATTCGTAAGTTCGCCAAGCAGAAGATCACGCTCGACGTCATGATCCGTCAGAACAACCTGTCGGAAGCCATGGCGACGGTGCTGCGAATCGGCTCGCGCACGCGGCTCAACGTCCTGATCTCCGGCGGTACGGGTTCGGGTAAGACGACGCTGCTTAATGCCCTCAGCCAGATGATCGATCCCGGCGAGCGCATCGTCACCATCGAGGACGCCGCCGAGCTGCAGCTTCAGCAGCCCCATGTGGTGCGCCTGGAGACCCGCCCGCCCAACCTCGAAGGCCAGGGCGAGGTGACCATGCGCGACCTGGTCAAGAACTCGCTGCGTATGCGCCCCGACCGCATCATCCTCGGTGAGGTACGTGCATCGGAAGCCGTCGACATGCTGCAGGCCATGAACACCGGCCACGAAGGCTCGATGGGCACGGTCCACGCCAACCGCCCACGTGAAGCGTTGACGCGTCTGGAGAACATGATCGGCATGTCCGGCATCAATCTGCCGGCCAAGGCCGTGCGCACCCAGATCGCTGCCGCCATCGACATGATCGTGCAGGTCAGCCGTATGCGTGACGGCAAGCGGCGCATCACCAGCATCGTGGAGATCGTCGGCATGGAAGGCGACGTCATCACGACGCAGGAGCTCTTCAACTACGTGTTCGAGAGCGAAGACGCCGACGGCAATCTGATCGGCCACTACGAGTCCTCCGGACTGCGGCCGCACTTCGCCGCCAAGGCTGCGTATTTCGGCCTGGAGCGCGCGCTCATGGAAGTCATCTAGAACGGGGCTGGATCATGCAAATCGGTTCCCAGACAGTCGATCCGATGGTCCTCATCCTCATGGGTGGGGGTATCGTCGTCTTCTTCGCCCTGATGATCGGCTTCATCGTGGTCAGCCGCGCGCGCAACCGCGTCAAGTCGCGGATGAACCGGATCAATCAGCGCTATACCGGCCGCATTTCCAAGGAAGCGCGCACCGTCAGCGTGAAGCGCAACACCTCGAACAGCTCGATCGCCGGGCTCGACAAGGCGCTGCAGAAAATCATCCCGCGCCCGGCGGTCCTGCGCGAGCGCCTGGAGAAGACCGGCAAATCGATTTCGATCGGCGAATATGCGCTGTCCAACGCGTTGGTCGGCGCGGTCGTGGCATATCTGATCCACAAGTTCATCGGCCTGCCCTGGGCGCCGTCGCTGCTGGTCGGCATCGCCTCCGGTGTTGGCTTGCCGCATATGGTGATCAGTCATCTGGTCAAGCGGCGCCTGAAGAAGTTCACTCTGCTCTTCCCCGAGGCGATCGAGCTGATCGTGCGCGGCTTGAAGTCGGGTCTGCCGGTCCAGGAGTCGATCCAGGTCGTGGGCAACGAGATCGAGGATCCGGTCGGGGTCGAGTTCCGCGAGATTTCCGATTCGCTGAAGATCGGCCAAACCATCGAAGAGGCGATGTGGGAGGCCTCGCGGCGCCTCGACACGCCGGAGTTCAAGTTCTTCGTCATCAGCCTCGTCATCCAGCGCGAGACCGGCGGTAACCTGACCGAGACGCTCGACAACCTCTCCGACATTCTGCGCAAGCGCCGCCAGATGAAGCTGAAGGTCAAGGCGATGTCGTCTGAGGCGCGGGCGAGCGCCCTCATCATCGGCGCGCTTCCGTTCGCGATGTTCGGGATTCTGTTCCTGATGAACCCCGGATACGTCAGCCAGCTCTTCCAGGAAACGCGCGGCCTCATGCTGTTGGCCGCGGGCGTAACCAGCATGTGTATCGGTTTCTTCGTTATGGGCAAGATGATCAGGTTCGAGATCTAGCCATGCAGATCGCCAAATATCTTCCCGCCGGCGTTTCGCCGGAAGTTGCGGTCCTCATCCTGGCGGCGCTTGCCGCCGCGGTCACCGTAGCCGCGGTCTGGCAGGCGTTGCTGGTCCGTGATCCGCTGGGCCCGCGGCTGAAGGCGCTGGCCGAACGCCGCGCCGCCCTCAAGGCCGGCCTTACCGCGCCGCCGCGCCGCCAGCGCAAGGAGCGACGTAAGGCCAAGAGCGTCGGCTTCGCGCGCGCCTTCGTCAACCGCTTCTCCGTCCTGAAGAAGCGGCAAGGCAAGAGCAAGGTGGTGCGGCTCGCCCAGGCCGGCTACCGCTCCAAAGACGCGCCGATCATCTACGTGTTCGCCAAGGCGACCCTGCCGGTCGTCTTCGGCGCCACCGCGGCCTTCCTCATCTACGTGGCCAAAGTCTATGAGTTCAAGCCGCTCTATCAGGCGCTCGCCACGGCCGGCTCGTTCGCGTTCGGCTTTTTCGGCCCCGATATCTGGATCCACAATCAGGCCTCCAAGCGCCAGCTTCAGCTGCGCCGCGGCCTGCCGGATGCGCTCGACCTGCTGGTGATCTGCGCCGAGGCCGGCCTCGGCATGGATGCGGCCTTCTCGCGTGTCTCGCGCGAGATGATCAAGTCCTCGCCGGAGGTCGCCGACGAATTCGGCCTCTGCTCGATCGAGCTCAGCTTTCTGCCGGAGCGCCGTCAGGCCCTCCTGAACCTCGCCGACCGCACCGGTATGGCGGAGTTCCGGGCCATCGTGAACACGCTGATGCAGACCGAGAAATACGGTACGCCGCTGGCCAACTCGCTGCGTGTCCTCTCCGCGGAGTTCCGTAACGACCGGCTCATGAGGGCCGAGGAGAAGGCGGCGCGCCTGCCCGCCATCATGACGGTGCCGATGATCCTCTTCATCCTGCCCTGTCTCTTCGTGATCCTGCTGGGGCCGGCCATCTTCCGGATCGTCGACGCCTTCACCAAGATGGGCCAATAGGGCCCGGTCGGCGGGGCGCCCTGCTGCGCCCTAGCGGCTCTTCCTCTTCTTAGTCGATCCACGCCGGCCCATCTGCCACCTGCTTGGATCTCCGAGCACCGAACTGCCGGATCCATTGCACGGGCTGAGGCCTGCCTTGTAGGTGCCGCAGAGCCCGATCCCGGCGCCCGGCCTGCGGCCTGGCCCAAGGTTCGGTCGCCGCTCATCTTGAAATTGTAAATCCTATTTGCTCTACTACCAAATGTCCGGCGCGGCGGCGTGGTCTGCCCCCCGGGGCCATCATTACGCCAAACGGTCGTGCATGTTAGCGCTGCATATCGTTGGTGCGGCGACGTAAAGCCTTACGTATGTAGTAGAACAAAGAGGGAATTTATGAATCGTTGGATGTGTGACACCGCGGGCGCGGGGCGGCCATTCGGGGCGGTGCCGTGGCTTGCGTGCTCGTTGTTCTCAACTCCGCGATGTCCAGCTGCACAGGCTGGCCCGGGCCGTATGCTTCTACGAGGTATGTGAATAAGGGCAACCCATTCGACTATGCGCTTTGGACCTTTCAATGGAGCGCCATTGTGGATATCGCCCGCAACAGGCTCCTCAAGCGCTACCCGATCGGCACCCGACCGCCGACCTGCGGGGGTATCTGGAATCCGTTGGTGCGTCATGCACACGCAAAGCCGATGGTCCGTTGGAGTGCCGGTATTCGCAGTATGTGCTCTACGGAAACCGAGGCATCATCGGCGATGAGTGGCGGTTCGATGACCACTATGACTTCACCACGCGGCTATGGCCGGGGCGGGGGCCGGTGACCGAGCTCACGATGTGCAACGCCATGGCCACGACGATCGGCAAGGCCATGGGGTGCCGGCCGCACAAGGTTCTCGACCCGCGCGTCGGCGGCGAGGCGGTGCAGCCTTTCACGCCGGGCCTCGGCCGGGACCTGTCGGCGGGCCGGCGGGATGCGCCGCGCAGCAGCTTCAGCGGCGCGCCCAAGGATGTCGGCGGCTACGGCCAGCTCGACCGGATCGAGGGCAAGGAACAGACCCTCGACCCCTTTGCGGATCCGTTCAGGACCGACACGCCGTTCTAATAGACTGAAATAAATAGGTTATTCTGGATCTGATCGCGGGATCTGCGACAGGCGCGCGCGTCCACCTTGACCCATGCTGCCCGGATCTCCCCGCTACCTGCAAACGCCGAGGCCGGTCTGCTGCCCTGTCAGGGCGGCAGCCGGCCTTCTTATGCGGCGGGCTTGGGAGGAGGATGCGCCGGCGTTACGAACCGTGTCCGGGCGCCGGCGCGGGGGCGGGAGGCTATTCCTTGGTCGGTTCGTCCTTGCCCATCATGTATTCGAGGCCCGAGTGCTGGAAGCGCGCCTCGATGTTGCGCAAGGCCTCGGCCCGGCGCGCGGCGACGACGAGCGCCAGCTGCGTGCGGACCACCTGCGCGGCCGGCTTGACCTGGATGGTCTTGAGCGGCGTCTCGGTTGTCGCCTTGGCGGTCTCGACCGCGCGGCCAGCCTCCCCAGCCTCCTTGGCCTCCTTGGGCGTCTCGGCGACCACCGGCTTGCCGTTACCCGTCATGCCGGTCAGCGGCGTCTCGCCATTGCCACGCACGACCACGGGCAACAGCGTCGAGATGCGCGGCTGGACAACCACCGGCTGGCGGGTCTCGACGCGGGCGACGACGCGCTCGGGCCGGGTGTTCGCCTGCGGGGCTGCGGCCTTGGGCGTCTCGGCATCGCGCACGGGGCGGAAGCCGAACTCGAGGCGAGCGAAACGCACCGGCGGCTCACCCGCACCTGCCAGGCTGGCTTGGTGGATCACGCCCTCGTGATCGACCCGGCGCGGGGCGGACACGCTCTCGCGCTTGGGGGTCTGGGGCCGGACGGTCTCGCGCGGCGTGACGCTGACCGGCTTGCGGGCCGTCGTCTTGCGCGTCGCCGGACGAGGCGTGACGGCGCTGCTGTGCGGCTCTACCTTGCTCTGGGCCTTGCTCTGGGTGCTGGCCGCCTGCGGCTTGATGGGCGCGCCGTTGCGCAGCATCTTCTTGACCATCCAGCGCGGCTGCTGGCGCAGCCAATTGTAGTAGTCGAGATTGCGCTGGACGCTGGGCCCATCGAGATCGACCCGGGCGATGCGCGCGGCCGCGGTCTCCTTGCCGGCGAGACCGTAGACCAGAGCCAGATTCTGGCGGTGGCGGGGGGTCGCCCGCGGGTCCGCGGCGACGTGGCGCAGCACCTTGGCGGCGTCGTCGTAATTCCCGGCGATCGCCATCGAAAGCGCTATGTTGTTCTTCAGCGACAGGCTCTCAGGCTGCTTGGCGAGGCCAGCCCGGTAGGCGGCGAGCGCCTCCTTGTGCTTGCCCGTCATGTCGAGCGCGACGCCGAGGCCGTTGAAAGCCCGGTGGTCGCCGTTCTCGGCGATGATCTCCTGAAAGAGCTTGATCGAGCCCTGAGGGTCATCCAGGGAAATCAACGTATTGGCGAGTTGGCGCTTCGCCTCACCATCGTCCGGCGACAGCTCCAGAACCCGCCGGAACTGGTCGGCCGCGGCCTTGTAGGCCCCCATGGTCTGCAGCGCCCGGCCGAGCCGGAAGGCCGGAACCGGGTCGTTCGGCGCCAGCTTGGTGGCCGCCTGATAGAACCGTGCCGCCGAGTCGACGTCGCCGCCGCGCCAGGTCGTATCGCCCATGCTGATCAGCGCTTTGGGCGAGCGCAGGGTTTCAGCAACACGTGAGGTTTTTGAGGTATTTGCCTCAAAAATCGAGCTGGAACAGGATCCGGTCAGAAGCGCAATACTCGCCACACCGGTAAGGAAAAAGTAACGATTGGGGGCGTTGGATGTCATATGCGGGTCCTCGGGCTAAAGCTCCGGGTTGATCCACAGAGTACTGCCGGCGGGATTACCGAGAGGTAAAAATGGCTCAGGCAAAACCAAGTATCGGTCGGGCTTTTCGTAATATTTTAGCTTTATGGCGCGACCGCCGAGGCGTATCAGCGGTTGAATTTGCGATCATGGGACCGGTCCTGATTTTGACCGTGACGGGCATCATGGAGGTCTCCATGGTGCTGGCGGTTTCGTCCTTACTCGAGGGCGGACTTCGCGATGCGGCGCGCTTCGGCATCACCGGTTATGTGCCGCCGGGCAGCACCCGCGAGGAGCAGATCAAGAAGATCATCGGCGACGCCACGGTCGGCCTGGTCGACATGGAGAAAGCCGAGATCCAGACGCTGATCTATCCGTCCTTCGGCGATATCGGCCAGCCGGAGCCGTGGGACGACCAGAATTCGAACGGTGTCTATGACGTCGGCGAGCCCTATACCGACATCAACTCGAACGGCCAATGGGATCCCGACATGGGCGCTGCCGGCCTCGGCGGCCCCGGTGAGATCGTGCTCTACAAGATCAAGTACGACATTGGCCTCATGACCCCGCTGATGGGCCCGATCATGGGCGGTGCGGACGGCAAGGTGACCTTGCGCGCCAGCATCGCCGTGCGTAACGAGCCTTATCCGGAGAGCGCGGGCGGAAGTGGCAGTGGAGGCGGCACATGATATTGCAATCTCTTGCCAGTTTGATCGGCCGGCTGCGCCGCGATCAGCGCGGCGGCGTTCTTGTTGAGGCCGCGTTCGCGATCCCGATCGCGATAATGCTGCTTCTGGCAGGCTTCGAGGTCGCGCGCCTTACGCTGATCCATCAGAAGATGGATCGCGCTGCGACGGCCATGGCCGATCTGGTGTCCCAGTCCGAGGACATCACGGTTTCGCAATTGAACGATATGTTCAATGCGATCGAGCACATCATGGAGCCCTTCGACATGTCGGCGAAGGGCGTGGTGATCGTGTCCTCGATCGGCACCCCGCTCTCCAATCCGACGACGGTCTACTGGCAGCGCAACGGCGCGGGCACCATTACCGCGACGAGCCAGATCGGCACCGAAGGCAACGCGCCGACCTTGCCCACGGGCTTCGTCGTGCGTGACGGCGAGGGGCTGATCGTGGCGGAAGTCTACTACGACTACGCGCCGCTGATGTTCTGGGACATCGTCACCCCGGGCCAGCTCTACCACCGCGCCTTCTTCCGGCCGCGCTATGGCGGATTGGACGTCCTGAACCCGTAACAGCAGTGGTGCCCCGGCCGATACGGCCCAGCCGATACGAGCTATGCGGGGTATAGCCCCGCATTGCGCGCGCGCTGCTGAACCAGCGTGAGGATGAGGTCGATCGTCGGCGTCGGCGTGTTCGTCAGCCGGCCCATTTCCTGAACCGAGGTGAGCAGCGCGTCGATCTCCATCGGCCGGCCGCGCTCGAGGTCCTGCAGCGTCGAGGGCGTGTGCGGGCCCACGGCCTTCGACATGTCCATCCGCCGGTCGACGTCGACGGCGAAGCGCACACCGAGCGTCTCGGCAATCATCTGCGCCTCGACCATCATCGCCCGCGCGATGGCGCGGGTGCCGGGCTCGCTTGCCATCTGCTCCAGATGAGCGTGGGTCAGCACCGCGATCATGTTGAACGACAGATTGCCCCAGAGCTTGAGCCAGATCTCGTCGCGGATGTTGGTTTTCACCGGTGACTTGAGGCCCGCCGCGCTCATCGCTTCGCCGAGCGCCAGCGCCCGCTCCGATTTGCTGCCGTCGGGCTCGCCCAGCGAATAGCGGTCGCCGCTCTCGTGCAGGACGAGGCCGGGCTCGATCACTTCCGCCGCGGTGTAGACGACGCAGCCGATGACCCGTTCGGGTCCCAGCCCGTCCCAGATCACGCCGCCGGGGTCCACGGCCTCGATCCGGGCCTCGCCGTAGGGTGTGTCGAGCCCGTGGAAGTACCAGAAGGGGATGCCGTTCATCGCCGTGACCACCGCCGTCTCGGACCCCAGCAGCGGCTGCATCGCTTCGACGGCGCCGGCGAGCTGATGCGCCTTCAGGGTCACGATCACATAGTCCTGGACGCCGAGCGTACTGGGATCGTCGCTCGCCGGCACTTTGGCAACGGTCTCGTCTTGGCCCACCCGCAACCGCAGGCCGTCGCGCTTGATCGCCTCCAGATGCGCGCCGCGCGCGACCAGCGAAACCTCGGTGTCGCCTTGCGCCAGCAGCGCGCCGATATGGCCGCCGATCGCGCCGGCGCCGTAGATGCAGATTTTCATGAGGCGGCGTTCAGCACGTCGGCGAGCTTTTCGTGCAGGCCGATGCGCTGGAGCTTGCCCGTGGCGCCCTTGGGGATCTCGTCGACGAAGACGACCTTGCGCGGCACCTTGAAGTCGGCTAGGCGCTCGCGCGCGAAGTCGCGGAGCTCGGCCTCGCTGACGCTCGCCCCATCGGCGATGACGATGGCGGCAGCCACCTCCTCGCCGAGCTTGTCGTGGGGCACGGCGAAGGTGACGGCTTGGGCCACCGCCGGGTGGTCGAGCAACACCTCGTCGACCTCGCGCGGGCTGATCTTCTCGCCGCCGCGATTGATGATCTCCTTGATCCGCCCGGAGATCGTGAGATAGCCGTCGGCATCGAAGGCGCCCAGATCGCCGGTGCGGAACCAGCCGTCGGTGAAGGATTCGCGGTTGGCTTTCTCGTTCGCCTCATAGCCGCCGGTGACGTTCTCGCCGCGGATGACGATCTCGCCGGTCGCACCGGCCTCGAGGATCTTGCCGGCCGGGTCCATGATCTCCACCTCGGGCCCCGCCGCGATGCCGACCGAGCCCGGCTTGCGCGGCGCCGGCGGCAGCGGGTTCGAGGCCATTTGGTGCGCCGCCTCGGTCATGCCGTAGGATTCGATCACCGGCGCGCCGAAGGTCTCCTCCAGCGCCGCCATCACTTGCGGCGGCAAGGAGGACGACGACGAGCGGATCAGCCGCAGCTTCGTTGCCTTGACCGCGTCGGGGTTGCGCGCCGCGCGGGCAAGGATCGCCTGATGCATCGTCGGCACGGCGGTGTACCAGGTGGGCTTGGCCTCCTCCATCCAGGCGAAGACCCTGAGCGCGTTGAAGCCGGGCGTGCAGAAGACCGAGGCGCCGGCGCCCAGGCTCGCCAGCACCGCCGCCATGAGCCCATGGATGTGGAAGAGGGGCATCACGTTGAGGCAGCGGTCCTCGGGAACCAGCGACAGCGTCGCCGCGATGTTGTGGGCCGAGGCGGTGACGTTCGTGTGGCTGAGCGGCACGATCTTCGGGCGCGACGTGGTGCCGGAGGTGTGCAGGACCAGCGCACTGTCGCCGGGCTCGGCCGGGCCGCCATGCGCGGGCGCGCCATCGCCGGAACCCGACAGGGTAAAAGCCCCCGCCGGCCCGGCCTCGTCGCCCACCAGCTCGACGACCGGCACGCCCAGCTCGCCCGCCACGGCGATCGCCGGCGAGTCTGCTCCCTGCTCCACCACCAGAGCCTTGGCCGACAGGTCGTTCAGATAGAAACGGAATTCATCTGCCCGGTAAGCCGGATTGAGCGGCGCGGTCGTCGCGCCCGATCCGATGGCAATGAAGGCCGCGGCCATCTCCGGGCCATTCGGCAGCACGATCGCCACCCGGTCGTTCCGGCCGATGCCGAGCCCGTTCAGGGTCGCCACCGTATCGTCGGCAAGACCGTTGAGCGCCTCGAAGCTGAGGGCAGGGCGCCCGGGGGCGAGCAGCGCCGGGGCGCCGCGGTCGCCTCCCGCAATCAGCGCGCGAATGGTGCGGGGTCTGGTCATCGCTCACGTGAGCTGAAAAAGGGGCCGCGACCATACCAGCGGCCCTGGCGCGACGCGAGTCCGCCGCGCCGCCAAATCCGGGGCTTTAAGGGGACTGTCAGGCCCGCTTAGATCTGGAAATCGAGCACCCCGCCTCGATTGGGATATCGGGTGTCCGCCGCTTCGGTGGCCTGGTAGGCCTGGCCGGCCGATTGCGCTCCGGTAGGCTCTTCGGCGCTGGCGCGTTGGCCCGCCTCATCTCCGTTGTCCACCGCGGCCGCCCCGTCACCACGCAGCTCGTTCACCTGGGCGGCCTGGGTGAGGTTCTGGGAGGTGCCGGCCTTGGCGGCATTCTCCGTTGGATTGACGCGTTTGTCGTCAGCCGCGCCCGGCTCGAACTCGCCGCCCTTTTCCGCGAGGCGGGTGGCCTCTTCCACCGGGCTGAGCTTCTCTTCTCCGGCTCGCTCTGTCGCCGCCTGGCGGAGCGGATTCGTGGAACTATCGGAGCAACTTCCGACTGCGCCTATCGTCATTTCGCGGTCTCCCTGTACGAGTTCCCTCTCGTGTATGGGCTACAGAAGACCAGGATGCGCCTTAAAATTTTCTCTAAGTTGGGCATGCTCTCAGTATTGTGACAATGCTGGTTAACCGGCGTTATCGATAACCAGGTCCTAAGACCGACATGGGGGCTTGCAGCCCGGCCGGGAGCGGATGGAATGGCGTGAAATCGGGCGCGCCGGCGCGGTTGGCCGCGCAGGGCGAACGCCCTCATATCCGGCGGTCGTAGATCCCGCCGCGATGAAGCACCGGCGTATCGACCGCCTCGATGGCCTGGTAGGTCTCTTCCGATGTCCTGCGGCGATAGGGCGTGTCGGGGTTGGACCGATAGGTCCATGGGGGCTCGGGGCTCGCCTCAGGGGCACGGCGGCGGCGTGAGCCGTCCTCTGACCCCGCCTGCTCGAACACGCGCCTCTGGGGCTTATACGGGGCCTCGTCCGGGGGATCGGGGCGAAGGTCGATGGTGATGGGCGCGCTGCGATGGCGGGTGTTGGCGCCCGGTTTGCGGGGCGCGGCCATCGGCGCCACCTCGTCTTCGTCATGGGCGGCATCGTGCGCGGGCCGGCGGACCCCGTCCGCGGCACTATTGAAGGCTTGAGCCTTGCCAATCGCGCTCACCGACACCGCAGCCTCACAGTTAGAAATTCGTTACAAAATCAGCGGTAATCAGTCTCGTAATGAAAAATATTATCATGCAGCGTTGCTCAGTTATCAAGCTTTAATTAAGGTCAGTTAATCCGTATTATTAACCATTACTATAATAATTACTTAACCATACGGAAATTCCCCCCGGAATTACTGGGCTCGAGCGGGTTGCCGTCGTCGCTTCGCCGCCCGGCGGCGGCGTGCTATCGTTAACCTCAAGCTGAAAAAATTATGAACATCAACCGGAGCCGCGCCATGGCTGCCAATCCCACAGCCGTCCCCGTCCCGAACGATCTCGAACCCTTCTGGATGCCGTTCACGGCGAACCGGCAGTTCAAGAAGGCGCCGCGTCTGCTCGCCGGCGCCAAGGACATGCACTACACCACGGTCGATGGCCGCGAGGTGCTCGATGCGACGGCGGGCCTATGGTGCGTGAATGCCGGCCACGGGCGCAAACCGATCGTCGAGGCGGTCCAGGCGCAGGTCGCGCGCATGGACTACGCGCCGGCCTTCCAGATGGGCCATCCGGGCGCCTTCGAGCTGGCGGCGCGGCTGGCGGCGCTGCTGCCGGGCGACCTCAACCACGTCTTCTTCACCAATTCCGGCTCCGAGGCGGTCGACACGGCGCTCAAGATCGCGCTCGCCTACCACCGGGTTCGAGGCGAGGGCGCGCGCCAGCGCCTGATCGGGCGCGAGCGCGGCTATCATGGCGTCGGCTTCGGCGGCACCGCCGTCGGCGGCATCGCGCCCAACCGCAAGTTCTTCGGCAGCCTGCTGCCCGGCGTCGACCATCTGCCGCACACCCATGCGCCCGAGCACAATGCCTTCACGCGCGGCGAGCCCGAATGGGGCGCGCATCTGGCCGACGACCTGGAGCGCATCGTGGCCCTCCACGACGCCTCGACCATCGCCGCCGTCATCGTCGAGCCGCTGGCCGGGTCGACCGGCGTGCTGGTCCCGCCCAAGGGCTATCTCCAGCGTCTCCGCGAGATCTGCGACCGCCACGGAATTCTCTTGATATTCGATGAGGTTATCACCGGCTTCGGACGTCTCGGCGCAAGCTTCGCGGCGGAGTATTTCGGCGTCGTGCCCGACATCATGACGGTCGCGAAGGGGATCTCGAACGGTACCGTGCCGATGGGCGCGGCCTTCGCGCGCAAGGAGATCTACGAGACCTTCATGACCGGGCCCGAACACGTGATCGAGCTCTTCCACGGCTACACCTATTCGGCCCATCCGCTGGCCTGCGCCGCGGCGCTCGCCACCCTTGACGTCTACCGCGACGAAGGCCTCTTCGAGCGCGCGGCGGAGCTGGCGCCCTATTGGGAGGATGCGGTCCATTCGCTCAAGGACACGTCCTCGGTCATCGACATCCGCAATCTGGGCTTGGTCGCCGGCATCGAGCTCGAGCCGCGCGCCGGCGAGCCGGCCAAGCGCGGCTTTGACGTATTCCTGGGCTGCTACGAGGACGGGGTGCTGGTCCGGACCACCGGCGACACCGTCGCCCTGTCGCCGCCGCTGATCGTGGAGAAGCCGCAAATCGACCGCATGGTCGAGACGGTGGCGCGGAATATCAAAGCGGCTGCATAAATTAAGTATTCCACTTCGGCGCCGCCTTTCGATCGGCAGTTGCCCTAATCCGCGTTAACCATTTGAGCGCCAATCATTGATTGCATTGGGGCGGCTGCGGCGGCGCGAGCGGCGGAAAATTGCTCGACCGGAACAACTGGCCGGGCTCCCCCCGAACGCCGCAGAATCCGGGCGATTTTGTGCGATCCGATCGCCTGTTTCGCGGGCGCGGGAGGTGCTGCTTTTGAGATTATGCAGCGACGGGCGCGGAAACATCTTGCCTTTTAACAGTTGTTAACAGATCGGCCCTTAGTGTCGTTTTCCGGCCGCACTACGCGGCTGGCAATTCTGATCGCAATGCCTTCAGGTAGGAGGTCGTCGGTAGTGCCGGACCGACTCAAACACTACGGGGTCAAGTCGGAAGTTGAGCTCCTGCGCAATGCGCTCGCGGGCTCCGGCGACCTTGCCTATGACTGGGACCTGACCACCGATACGATCTCGTGGTCAGGCCGCGTCACCGATGTGTTCGGCCTCAGCAGCGCCACCCACATCAACGCGGGCCCGCAGTTTCACCGCCTGATCAATCCCGAGGATCTGCTGGTTCGCCGGCGGGCCTTCTCCGAGCACGTCGCCTCCGGCGCCCCGTTCGATTGCGAGTACCGCATTCGCGGCGACGGCGGCGAGATGATCTGGGTTCACGAGCGTGGAGCGGCGTCGTTGTCGTCGGTCGGCGAGCCGGAGCGGCTGGCCGGCACGCTGCGCGTCATCACCGAGCGCAAGGTCAACGAGGCACGCCTCGAATACCAGGCCAACTATGACGAGCTGACCGGCCATTTCAACGAGGCCCGCCTGCGCGAAGCGCTGGACCAGTCGATGGCCTATGGCCAGCGCTACGGCGTGCGCGGCGCCTATCTCCAGGTGGCGATCGACACGCTCGCCATGATCCACGATGCCTATGACGGCTCGACCGCCGATTCTGCGGTGCTCACGCTGGGACAACGCATCGAGCGCACGATCCGCTCCAGCGATATCGTCGGCCGGGTCGGGGCCGATGGCTTTGGCGTCGTGATCAGCAATTGCCCCGAAGATCAGCTCACCGCCATTGTGAAGAAGCTGATCTCGGCGTGCCACGACACGCCGGTCGTAACGGCGTGCGGGCCAATCCATCTCAAGGTGTCGATCGGCGGCGTCATCTTCCCGGAGATCGGGCAGACCGCGCATGACGTGATGACCCAGGCCGAGGTCGCGCGGCGCGAGGCGCAGCAGCGGCGCGGCTTGCCCTTCGTCCACTATCAATGCAGCGAGGAGCAGCGACGCGACAGCCGCGAGCATGTCGAGATCGCCGAGCAGGTGATGCGCGCGCTGAAGTCGGACCGCCTGGTCTTCGCCTACCAGCCCATCGTCGAGGCGCGCGGACATGCCGTGAAGCATCACGAGTGTCTGCTGCGCATGGTCGAGCGCGACGGCACGGTCATACCGGCGGCGAAGTTCATGCCCGTGATCGAACAGCTCGGCCTGATCCGCGATGTCGACCGGTACGTGCTGGAGACCGCCGTCCGCGAGCTGAGCGAGCACGAGGGAACGTCCTACGCGATCAACGTCTCGGCGCTGACCGCGAATGACCGGTCCTGGCTGCGTCTGCTCATCGCGCTCCTGCGCAATGCAGGCGCGGTCGCCGAGCGCATCATCGTCGAGATCACCGAAACCGTGGCGCTGCAGGACATCGAGGAGACCGCGAACTTCGTAGCCCAGGTCCGCGATCTCGGCTGCCAGGTGGCGCTCGACGATTTCGGCGCGGGCTATACCTCGTTCCGGCACCTGAAGTCGCTCGCCGTCGACACGGTCAAGATCGACGGCAGCTTCGTTCGCGGCATCGCCAACAATGTCGACAACCAGCTCTTCGTGCGGACGCTGCTCGGCCTCGCCAAAGGCTTCGATCTCGGCACGATTGCCGAATGCGTCGAGGATCAGGCCGATGCGGACGCACTGGCCGAGGAGGGCGTCGACCTGCTGCAGGGATATTACTTCGGAGCGCCGACGATCGAGCCGCCGTGGGAGAAGGCGCCGCAGGATAACATAGGGCACGAACTGGCGCGGAACGACGACCGGCCGTCGGCCGTGGTGACGCCGCTCAAGCCGCGCAAGGCCAGCTAGGCCGGCTCACGTCTTCGACCGACTGGCGTCTTCGGCCGATTACTTCTTCGGTTTGTCGGAGAGACTGGCGACCTGCTGCTGCAGGGTCTCGATCTGGCGCTTGAGTTCATCGAGCTTGTTGTCGTCGGCCGGCGGCGCTTTCGTATCGGCGGGCTCGGCTTTCTGCGCGGCGGGCTTTTCTCCGCCTGTCTCTTGGCCGCCCTTTTCCTTGCCGCCCTTTTCCTCACCGAATGGCGAGAACATGCGCATCGCCTGTTCGACCAGCGCCATGTTCTGCTTGCTCATGTCTTCGAGCGAGCCGAAGGGGAAGATGCCGTCGAAGGCGTTCTGCATGTAGGAGCGCATCTGCTCCTGGTTCTGGGCGAAGCTCATCATCGAATGGTCGAGATAGCGGGGCACCAGGCTCTGCAGGCTGTCGCCGTAGAAGCCGATCAACTGGCGCAGGAAGCCGATGGGCAGCAGGTTCTGGCCCTTCGATTCTTCCTCGACGATGATCTGGGTCAGTACCGAGCGGGTGATGTCCTCGCCCGATTTGGCGTCGAAGACGACGAAGTCCTTGTCTTCCTTGACCATCTGGCAGAGGTCGTCGAGGGTCACATAGCTGCTCGTCGCCGTGTTGTAGAGCCGGCGATTGGCATACTTCTTTATTGTGATCGGCTCGCTGCCGCTTTGTCCGTCCGCTGCCATCTCCGGTCCGGTCATAGTCTTACCCGTGTGCGGCCCCCGCCGCGCAGGGTCAAAATGCCCCCAAAATGCTGCGCTGCGCAAGAGCTTGTTTTGCACTGCATAACAAATAGGCACGCCGCTGGCGGGACGAAAGGGCCGCTATCTCGCAGCCGCGCAAGGGTTTTCACCGCGCGGCCGTGGGCGCGGGCGTAGTGGCGCGCCGCTGGCACGCGGGACGGTCAGAGACTATATTCAGCCCCATGACCAAGGCGTCGGATCTGGAAAGCCTCGCCAAGTCCTACCTCGATCTGTGGCAGGACCAGTTCGCGGCGATTGCGGCCGATCCGGCCAACGCCGAGGCGATGGCGCGGCTGTTCGGCGCCATGGCGGCGGGCCAGCCCCTCATGGCAAACCCAGCGGAAGGCCCAGTGGAAGGCCGAGTGGAAGGCCGAGATGAGCACACCGGAAACGACGGCGCTGCCGGCGCGACAGGGTCCGCGTCCCCTGGCTCTCCATCTGGGGATCGCGACGATGGCCTGTCTCAGCTCGCCGAACGGATTGGCGCGCTTGAAGAGCGGATCGGGCAACTGGAACGAAAGCTTGGCCGCGCGGGCGGCGGCGCTCGCGCAAAGCCTAAAAAGCGAAAATCCTGACGACTTCCGCGAGGCCGTGGAGACGACGGCGCATGCTCGTCTCAAGCGGTTCATGCGGGCCGTCGACGGCTATCGTCATCATCCCTATCGCCGGCCCTTCGCCGATCCGCCGGTGGCCTGGGAGAAAGGTTCGACGCGCCTCCTCGATTATTCCCGTGCCCCCGAGGCGAAAGGCAAGAGCGGCCCAGCGCTGCTGATCGCGCCATCATTGGTCAATCGTGGTTATGTGCTCGACCTGATGCCGGGGCGCAGTCTGATGCGCGCCCTCGCGGCCGATGGCGTCCGGCCCTACCTCGTCGACTGGGGCACGCCCGGCGCGGCCGAGGCGGGGATTGATCTCGACGCCTATGTCCTCGACCGCCTCGGCCAATGTCTCGATGCAGTGCGGGCCGAGACCGGCAAGAAGCCCATCCTCGTCGGCTATTGCATGGGCGGCTTGCTGGCATTGGCGCTGGCGCAGCATCGTCAGGACGAGTTGAACGGTCTCGCGCTGCTGGCAACACCCTGGGACTTCCACGCCGATGGCGGAACCCAGTCGCGGTTGGCGGCGGGACTGATGGGACCGTGGTTCCCGCTCTTCGAGGCGATGGGCGGCGTGCCGGTCGACGTGCTGCAGATGTTTTTCGCCAGCCTCGATCCGTTGCTTGCCCTGAAGAAATTCCTCGCCTTCTCCGATTGCGAGCCCGACAGCGAACGCGCCGAAGCCTTCGTCGCGCTCGAAGACTGGCTGAACGACGGCGTCATGCTGCCGGCCGCCGTCGCGCGAACCTGCATTCATGGTTGGTATGGCGAGAACATGCCGGCGCGCGGTGCGTGGCAGGTCGGTGGCGCGCCCGTCCGCCCGCAGGAGATCGACCTGCCGACGCTTGCGGTCGTGCCGCAAAAAGATCGCATCGTGCCGCCGGCCTCCGCGCGGTCCTTGGCCGACGCGATTCCCGGCGCGCATATTCTGACGCCGCCGGCGGGTCACATCGGAATGGTGGTCGGCGGCCAGCGGCACGACCATCTTTGGAAACCGCTGGCGCAATGGATCAACAGCCTTCAAAAATGATAGGTTGGGCTAAAGTGTCGCGGTTGCGGTGTGTCACGCTGCCGACCATATCGACGCGCATAACAGTGGGGAAACGTTCGGGTTCACCCAACACCGGGAGTCGAGGAACATGACGGAAGTTGTAATTGCCGGGGCCGTGCGGACGCCGGTTGGCGCCTTCAACGGTGCTTTGAGCACTGTTTCCGCCGCTTATCTGGGCGAGGTTGCGATCCGCGAAGCGATGAAGCGCGCAGGCGTCGAGGCGGGCGATGTGAGCGAGGTGGTGATGGGCCAGATCCTCACCGCGGGCGCGGGCATGAACCCCGCACGCCAGGCCGCGATGAACGCCGGCATCCCGGAAGACAAGACCGCTTATCTGGTGAACCAGGTCTGCGGCTCCGGCATCCGCTCGGTCGCCAACGGCTACATGGCGATCAAATCGGGTGACAGCGGCATCGTCGTCGCCGGCGGCCAGGAGAGCATGAGCCAGGCGCCGCACTGCGCGCACCTGCGCAACGGCACCAAGATGGGCGATATGCAGTTCGTCGACACGATGATCCGCGACGGTCTGTGGGACATCTTCAACGGCTACCACATGGGCAACACCGCCGAGAACGTCGCCGAGAAGTGGCAGATCACCCGCGAGCAGCAGGACGAGTTCGCCGCCGGCTCGCAGGCCAAGGCCGAAGCGGCGCAGAAGAGCGGGCGCTTCAAGGACGAGATCGTTCCGGTGACGATTTCCGGCCGCAAGGGCGACACCGTCGTCGACACGGACGAGTATCCGCGCCACGGCACCACGGCCGAGACGCTGGCGGGTCTGCGACCGGCTTTCGCCAAGGACGGCACGGTGACGGCCGGCAATGCGTCGGGCATCAATGACGGCGCCGCGGCGGTCGTGCTGATGAGCGCCGACGAGGCCAAGGCGCGCGGCGTCACCCCGCTGGCGCGCATCGCCTCCTGGGCGACCGCGGGCGTCGACCCTGCGTATATGGGCTCCGGGCCGATCCCGGCCTCCAAGCTCGCTTTGGAGAAGGCGGGCTGGACGATCGACGATCTGGATCTGGTCGAGTCGAACGAGGCCTTCGCCGCCCAGGCCTGTGCGGTGCTGAAGGATCTCGGTCTCGATCCGGAGAAGGTGAACGTGAATGGCGGCGCCATTGCGCTCGGCCATCCGATCGGCGCCTCGGGCACGCGCATCCTGGTGACGCTGTTGCACGAGATGGAAAAGCGCGACGCCAAGAAGGGCCTCGCCACGCTCTGCATCGGCGGCGGTATGGGCATCGCCATGTGCGTGGAGCGTGACTGAGCGAAGCAACGACGGCGGAATTCGACGAGCAATTTCAATTCGCGATCCCGAATGCCTGAGGCATTCTGGATCGTGACGCCCGCGACTGCGGGCGGCCGCCTTATGCGGCGGGAGCCAAGCGAGTGGACACGAGCGCCCGGCGCCTGAGGGAACAGATATAAAGGGAGGCAACAATGGCGCGGGTAGCATTGGTGACGGGCGGAACGCGGGGGATCGGCGAGGCGATCTCGACGGAGCTGAAGGACGCCGGCTTCACGGTGGCGGCCAACTACGGCGGCAATGACGAGCGCGCCAAGGCCTTCTCCGACCAGCACGACATTCCGACCTACAAGTTCGACGTCGGCGATTTCGAAGCGGTCCAGGAAGGCGTTGCCAAGATCCACGAGGAGATCGGCAAGGTCGAGGTACTGGTGAACAATGCCGGCATCACCCGCGACGGCACGCTGCACCGCATGACGCCGGAGCATTGGAACGACGTCATCCGCACCAACCTCACCTCGTGCTTCAACATGTGCCGCACGGTGATCGAGGATATGCGCGAGGCGAAATGGGGCCGCATCGTCAACATCGGCTCGATCAACGGCCAGGCGGGCCAGTACGGCCAGGTGAACTACGCCGCCGCCAAGTCGGGCATCCACGGCTTCACCAAGGCCTTGGCCATGGAGTGTGCGGCACACGGCATCACCGTGAACGCGATCGCGCCCGGCTATGTGGATACGGACATGGTCCGTGCGGTGCCGGAGAACATTCTGGAGAAGATCATCGCGCGCATCCCGATGGGCCGTTTGGGCCGCGCTCACGACATCGCGCGCGCGGTCACCTTCCTTTGCTCCGACGACGGCGATTTCGTCACCGGCTCGACCCTGTCGATCAACGGCGGCCAGCACATGTACTAGCCGCGGTGCTCAGCGGAAATTTCCCCTCTCGCCCGCCGGGACGAGCGGGTAGGGTGAGGCCGCTGTTACAACCGTGTGCCTGCCACCCATGCCCAAGGCCCCCCGCGAATATCCCGACTATCCGATCGCCGGTGTCGGCGTCGTGGTCTGGAAGGACGGCAAGGTCCTTCTGATCCGCCGCGGCCGGCCGCCGCGCGAGGGCGACTGGAGCCTGCCCGGCGGCCGCCAGAAGCTCGGCGAGACGACGCGCGAGTCCGCAGTCCGCGAGGTCCGCGAGGAGGCCGGGATCGAGGTCGTCGTCGGCCATCTGCTCGACGTCATCGACTCCGTCACGCCCGACGGCGACGGCCGCATCCGCTACCACTACACGCTGGCCGATTTCGATGCCGAGTGGCGGGCCGGCGAGGCGGTCGCCGGCGGTGACGCGGCGGCCGTCGAATGGGCCGACCCGGCCGATCTCGCACGCTACGATCTCTGGGACGAGACGCTCCGCATCATCGCGCTCTCCGCCGAGCTGCGTGAGACGCTTCCATGACGGCCCGGCCATGACCACGTCCGCTGCTGCCGGCGCGGGCGAGACAGCCGGTAGGAGCCACCAGTTGCGCGCGACGCTGATCGGCTTCACGGCCGTGCTCATGTGGGCGGTGCTTGCCCTGCTGACGACGCTGTCGGGGACCGTGCCGCCGTTCCAACTGGTCGCAATGTCCTTCGCCGTTGCCTTCGCACTGGCGGCTGCGAAGTGGATCCTCGCGCGGGAGAACCCGCTCAAGCATCTGCGCCAAGCGCCACCCGTGTGGCTCGTCGGGGTCTACGGCCTCTTCGGCTACCACGCGCTCTATTTTACCGCGCTGCGCTCCGCACCGGCGGTCGAGGCGAGCCTGATCGCCTATCTGGCGCCGCTCCTCATCATTCTGTTCTCGGCCTTCCTGCCGGGCGAGCGTCTGCGTTGGTTTCATCTGCTGGGCGCCTTGGCCGGGCTCGCCGGCGCCGCGGTGCTGGTGACCGGCGGCACGGCCGAGATCGGCTTCAAGACGGAATTCGTGACCGGCTATCTGGCCGCGCTCGCCTGCGCGCTCATCTGGTCGAGCTATTCGGTGTTGAGCCGGCGCTTCGCCCATGTGCCGACCGACATCGTCGGCGGCTATTGTGGGGCTGCGGCGCTGATCGGGCTCGCCTGCCACCTCGTCTTCGAGACCACCGTCTGGCCGCAAAGCGGGCTCGAATGGCTGGCCGTGCTCGGCCTCGGCCTCGGTCCTGTTGGCGCCGCCTTCTTCACCTGGGATCACGGCTGCAAGCGCGGCGACATCAAGGCGCTCGGCGCCTCGATGTATGCGGCGCCGCTGCTCTCCACCATCGTGCTCATCGCCTTCGGCCAGGCGGCGCTCACCTGGGCCGTCGCCGTGGCCTGTCTGCTCATCACCGGCGGGGCCGCGATCGCCGCCGCCGGCCTCTTCCAACGGACCGCCTAGCCGGGCTCCCAACCCTCGGGCGCCATTTCGAACGCCTCGAAGACAAAGGCCGGCGCCACGGTGCAGCCGACCAGCGTCCACTCACCCCGGCTCTCAGCCGATTGCCAGGCCCCCGCCGGCACCACCGCCTGCGGCCGCTCGCCGCTCGCGATCTCGGCGCCGAGCAGATGGGTCTCGACGCTCTTCCCGTCGGCGGAGACCGACAAGGCCAGCGGATCGCCGGCATGGAACTGCCAGATCTCGACCGCGTCGGTCACCCGATGCCAGGCCGAGCGCTCGCCGGCGCGGAGCAGGTAATAGATGCTGGTGCAGTCGCCGCGCCCGCCATCGGCCGGTTCGTGCCGGTAGACCTCGCGGAAATGCCCGCCCTCCGGATGCGGCGCCAAGTCCAGCGCGGCGATCACGGCATCGGCTGTCAGGTCCGTCATATCGGCCCCGGACGGTCTCAGCCTTGCGGGGCGGTGTCGGCCATTGACGGGCGGTTCGCCCAATTCTCGTTGAACCAGGCCGTGAGCTTTGGATGTCCCTCGCGCCAGTCCTCGTGCGCGAAGCGGAAGTCGAGATAGCCAAGCCCGCAGGCGACCGCGATTGTGCCCAAGGTCGGCTCGCCGCCGAGAGCATCCGCTTCCACCTCCAAGGCATCGAGGGTCCGCACGACCTTCTGGCGCTGCCCCTCGTCCCAATCCGCCGACTGTTTCTCGGTGGGGCGCATCGCTTTCTCGTAGCGACGGAGCACCGCGGCATCGAGAAGACCGTCGGCGAGCGCTTGCAGGCGCAAGGTGCTCCACCGTTCCGGCCCGTCCGCCGGCAGCATGGTGGCGCTTCCTGCTTCGGCGGCGAGGTATTCGCATATCACCGCCGAGTCGTAGAGCGCGCCGACGTCGTCTGTGACGAGCGCCGGCAGCTTTCCAAGCGGGTTGGCTGCGGCCAGGTCCGGGTTGGACTGTATTGGCGTCGTCGCAACGTCGATGCGCTGGATGCGGTCGTTGATCCCCAGCTCCAATGCGACGATCAGAACCTTGCGCACGAACGGGGAGGCGGAGGCATAGAAAAGCTTCATCGGTTGTGGTCCTTGCCTGGTGATGTGTCGCCGGCCGCGGCGACGGGCCGGAACCTATCATTGGGCCGGCCGTCCCGCCAATCGAGGCGTAATGCCGCCGTTAATCCCCTCATGCTAGTATCGCCGCCGCCATGTGGACCGACGTCGTTGACCTGCGAGATTTCTACGAGACCCATCTGGGCCAGGTCGCCCGACGGATGATCCGGCGTCGCCTGCGCGAGGTCTGGCCCGACGTCCGCGGCGAACGCCTGCTCGGCCTCGGCTACGCGACCCCCTATATGCGCGCCTATCTCGATCAGGCCGAACGCGTGCTGGCCGCGATGCCGGCCCAGCAGGGCGTGCTGCACTGGCCGCTCGACGGTCCGGGCAGGGTGACGCTGGTCGAGGAGACGCGGCTGCCCTTTCCCGATCTTGCCTTCGACAAGGTGTTGATCGTGCACGGGCTCGAATACAGCGAGGCTTTGCGGCCGATGCTGCGCGAGGTCTGGCGGGTTCTGGCGGAGTCGGGCCGCCTGGTGATCGTCGTCCCCAACCGCCGGGGCTTGTGGGCGCGCTTCGAGCGCACGCCCTTCGGCCACGGCCGGCCCTACAGCGCGAGCCAGCTGTCCCGTCTGCTGCGCGACACCATGTTCACGCCGCTCAGAAGCGAGCCGGCGCTCTATGTGCCGCCGAGCCGCTGGCGGTTCCTGCGCCGGGGGGCGGCCGCCTGGGAGCGCATCGGCGCGCGCTGGATGCCGCCGATCGCCGGCGTCGTCGTCGTCGAGGCCAAGAAGGAGATCTACGCCGCCAACATGGTCGAGGCGCGTAAGCGTCGGCGGGTCACCGTGCCCGTTGCCGATCCCGGTGGTTCGCCGCGCTCGCAGCGCATCACGGACGAGCGTATCGAAACGTCTTAAACCTGGGCTTTGGGCCCCTTCGCCTTCCCCATGCGCTTGCGCTCCTTGCCGAGCCTCTCGAGATCGAACGGCGTCGACTGGTAAACCAGATTGATCCAGTTCGAGAACAGCAGGTGGCCGTGCGCGCGCCAGGTATTGCGCGGCGTGAGCGCCGGATTGTCGTCGGGGAAATAGTGGTGCGGCACGAACACCGTGCCGGGCCGCGCCTTGACGTCGCGGTTGTACTCGTCCGCCAGCGTCCAGGTGTCGTATTCGAGGTGATTGAAGATGTGCACGTCCCGCCGCACCCGGTCGTGGATCAGGCAGATCCCCGACTGATCCGATTCGATCAGCACTTCGAGCTCGGGATGCTTGTCGACGTCCTTGCCGCGCACTTCGGTGTAGCGTGAGACCGGCACGAAGAACTGATCGTTGAAGCCGCGTACGAGCCCGGAGTTCCGCCGGTTGATCCGGTGCGGAAAGACGCCGGCGATCTTCGTCGGCAACGCGTATTTCGGGATGTTGTAGCGGTGGTAGAGCGAAGCCTGCGCGCCCCAGCAGATGTTGAAGGTGCTGTGCACGTTGGTCTCGGCCCAGTCGAAGATCTGGGTCAGCTCGTCCCAGTACTGCACCTCCTCGAAGGGCATTTCCTCCACCGGCGCGCCGGTCACGATCAGCCCGTCGAAGGTCTGCTCCTCGATCTGATGGAACGGCTCGTAGAAGGCGAGCATGTGCTCGCGCGGTGTGTTGGTCGGCGTATAGGAGGCGGTGGTGATCAGCGTGATCTCGATCTGCAGCGGCGAGGCGCCGAGCAGACGGGCGATCTGCGTCTCCGTCTTGATCTTCTCCGGCATCAGGTTGAGCAGGGCGATCTTGAGCGGCCGGATATCCTGCCGGATCGCGTCGTGCTCGGAGATGACGTCGACGCCCTCTTCCTCGAGCGTCTTGCGCGCCGGCAGATTGTCGGGGATCTTGATGGGCATGATCCGCCTCCCTTCCTAGGGTCCCCCCACCCGCGAGGGGGGTTCTGAGGAGCTATGGCGCGGGTGTGAAACTGTCAATGTTTTCTTTGCCTTCGCGGCGGGGCACGCAGTAAGACTAGGCGTCTTTGACCGGGGGCCCAGGCCGATGCCGCAGATCGACGACCCTCTCGCGCGCCTGCGCGGCGAGATCGATGTGCTTGACGACCAGATCCACGATCTGATCATGCGCCGTGCGGCCGTGGTCGACGAAATCGGCCGCCTGAAGGCCGGCGCCGGCGCCGCCGTTTTCCGCCCTGGCCGCGAGGCCCAGCTGCTCCGGCACATCGTCGGGCGGCACAAGGGAAATTTCCCAGCGGCCGCGCTGGTGCGCATCTGGCGCGAGTTGATGTCGGCGTCGATCGGCATGCAGGAGCCCCTCTCCATGGCCGTCTGCGTTCCCACCGGCGAGCCCGGATACAGCCAGCTCGCCCGCGCCCATTTCGGCATCGTCGGCCGGCTCACGACGTTCAGCTCTCCCGGCGAGGTGATCAGCGCTGTGGCCAACCGCCGTGTCAGCGTCGGCATCGTGCCGGCGCCGTCGCTGGAGGACGGCGATCCCTGGTGGCAAATGATGATCGGTGACGACGAGGAGCGGATGCCGCGGATCGTGGCCCGGCTGCCCGTGACGGGCGTCGCCGGTGGTCCGTCGCCCGATCTTGCCGGCATGGCGCTCGCCTTCACCGAGCCAGAGGCGACCGGCGACGATCGCACGGTGGCGGTGGTCGAGGTCGACGACCAGGTGAGCAGAGCTGCCGTGACCGGCGCCTTCGGCGAGGCGGGGCTCGATCTCGTCTTCATGGATTCGCGCGTCGAGGCGGGTGGCCGCATGATCTTCGTCGAAATCGCCGACTTCGTGCCCGCCGACGACTCGCGCCTCGCCAAGGTCGCCACCGGCGGCCGTTTGCCCGTTACCGCCATTCATCACCTGGGCGCCTATCCGGCCCCCTTCGAGCCTTCCGCTTTGGGACTTTAGTCATGTGCGCAGAAACCTTGCTGACCCCACGCCCCGGCATCATGGATCTCACGCCGTATGTCGCCGGCGAACACAAGATGGAGGGCTTCGAGAAGGTCGTCGTGCTGTCGGCGAACGAGAGCCCGCTCGGCCCGAGCCCGCGCGCACTTGAGGCCTACAAGGCCGCGGCCGACCATCTCAACCGCTATCCCGATGGCGGCTCGGTCGAGCTGCGCGAAGCGCTTGCCAAGCGGCATGGCCTGGAGGCCGCGAACATCGTCTGCGCCAACGGCTCCGACGAGCTGATCGCGATGATCACGCGCGCCTATGCGGGCCCCGGCGACGAGGTGCTGTTCAGCGAGCATGGCTTCGCCATGTATCCGATCGCCACGCTTGCCGCGGGTGCTACGCCTGTGGTGGCGCCGGAAACCAACCTGACGGCCGATCCCGAAGCCTTCCTCGAGCGGGTCACCGACCGCACCAGGATCGTCTTTCTGGCCAACCCGAATAACCCGACGGGCAGCTTCCTGCCCAGCGATACGGTGGCCGATCTGCGCGCGCGGCTGCGCGACGACGTCCTCCTCGTGCTAGACGCGGCCTATGCCGAGTATGTGACGCGCAACGACTATTCCGCGGGCGCCGAGCTGGTGAAGGCGGGCGGCAATGTCGTGATGTTGCGTACCTTCTCCAAGGCCTACGCGTTGGCGGGCGTGCGGCTCGGCTGGGCGTACAGCCCGCCCGCGGTCACCGATGTCCTGAACCGCGTCCGCAATCCCTTCAACGTCACCGTGCCGGCGCAGGTAGCGGGGCTGGTGGCGATCGACGACATCGCGCATCTGGATGCGGCGCGCACGCATAACGACATCTGGCGGCCCAAGATGACGGCGATGCTCGAAGGGCTCGGCCTGGAAGTCGCACCGAGCGAGGCGAACTTCCTCCTCGTGCGCTTCCCGGACGATCCGGCGAAGAACGCCGATGCCGCCAATGCGTTCCTCACCAGCCGCGGCATCATTCCGCGCGGGGTTCGCGGCTACGGCCTGCCGGAGTATTTGCGCATCACCGTGGGGCTCGAGGATGAGGTCGAAGCGCTGGTCGCGGCGCTCAAGGACTTCCTCGGCTGAGCATGGCGGACAAGCCCCATTTCAAGCGGGTCGCCCTGCTGGGCGTCGGGCTGATCGGCTCGTCGCTCGCGCGCGTCATCCGCCGCGAGGGTCTGGCCGACGAGGTCGTCGGGCTCGCACGTTCCGACGCCACCCGCAAGCGTATCCTCGAGCTCGATCTCGTCGACCGCGTCGAGGCCGATCCCGCCAAGGCGGTCGAGGGCGCCGATCTCGTCGTTCTGGCGCTCCATCTGGGCGGCTACGAGTCGGTGGGGGCGGCGATCGCACCCCATTTGGCCGAGGGCGCCATCGTCACCGATGTCGGCTCGGCCAAGCGTGCGGTGATCGATCGGCTCGCGGCGCTGCTGCCCGCACACGCCCATCTGGTGCCCGGCCACCCAGTCGCCGGCACCGAGCATTCAGGACCGGACGCGGGTTTCGCTGAGCTATTCCTCGACCGCTGGTGCATCCTCACCCCGGCCGCAGGAACCGATCCCGACGCGATCCAGAAGGTCGCGGGCATGTGGCGCGCGGGCGGTATGATGGTCGAGATCATGGACGCCGAGCATCACGACCTTGTGCTCGCGCTGACCTCGCATCTGCCGCACGCGATCGCCTACACCATCGTCGGCACGGCAACGGAGCTGGAAAGCGACCTCCAATCGGAGGTGATCAAGTTCTCCGCCGGCGGCTTCCGCGACTTCACGCGCATCGCCGCGACCAACCCGGAGTTCTGGCGCGACACCTTCCTTGCCAACCGCGATGCGATCCTCGAGGTCCTGGCGCGCTTCACCGAGGATCTGACCGCGCTCCGCAAGGCGCTCCGCCAGGGCGACGGCGAGACGCTGCATCAGATGTTCCTGCGCACCCATGCGATCCGCCGCGGTATCATCGAGGCCGGCCAGGACCAGGCCGAGGAAGAGAAACGCAAGGACGGCTGAGGCCAATCTCCGCCTCTTGTCCCCGCCCAAGGGCATATTCGGCGGGTGACGCCCCTAGCCGCTTGTGATATTGTTCGCATTGCAAACAATTTGCGAAGCGAACAATAATCCAAGAGACTGCAGACTGTCGAAGCGAAACGGAAGGAACGACCCATGACATCCGGTGTTTCCCGACGTGTCACGCACGGCGAGCTCAAGGGCATGAACAAGATCGAAGCCGTCGAGCAGATGCCCGAAGACTACCGCAGGACGCTCTTCAAGATCATCGCCGCGCTCGCCTCGACCGAGTTCGCCAGCGTCGAGCAGCACCAGCCCTGGATCAACCAGGGTCCGACGCCGGAGGACCGCTTCGCCCAGGCGCAGGTCTGCGCCGACGAGGCGCATCAGGGCTTCATCGACTCGCGCCTGCTCAAGCAGTTCGGCCCCGACGGCGAGGAGACCGCCGAGAAGCTGATGAACCTCAAGCTCGGCGAGCATCCCCTCAAGGCCTTCAACGTGCCCTTCGAGAGCTGGGTCGACACCTGCGGCTTCTGCTTCCTGCTCGACCATGTCGCCTGGTATCACCTGCGCGCGCTCGAAGGCTGCTCCTTCGCGCCGCTCGCCCGCGAGATGACCTCGATGGTCCACGAGGAGCGCTTCCACGCCTCCTTCGGCGCGCGGCGGATCAAGGACGTGGTGCAGAACCCGCATTACGCCGAGCTCTGCAACGCGACGCCCGAGGACGCGCAGGCGACCGTCGACAAGTGGTATCCGCACGCCCTCGACACCTTCGGCGCCAAGGACTCCAAGGTCTCCGAGCTCGCGGTCAAATACGGCATCCGCAAATGGGGCAACGAGGAGCTGCGGGGCATGTGGAAGACCGATCTCGACGCCCAGATCGAGAAGATCGGCCTCAAGGTTCCCGACGCCGAGGAAGGGCGCAGCATCCACTAAGGAGGGGGCGCCGATGTCCGGCGGCGACGATCTCGTTCGGATCGACGGCGGTTGCCATTGCGGCAACATCCGCTTCGCCTTCTTCCGCCCGCCCTGGGAGGGGACACTTCCCGCCCGGGCATGCGGTTGCTCCTTCTGTGTCAAACACGGCGGCGCCTACACGTCGCATCCGGACGGCCGCATCGAGGTCACGGTCGCCGATCCCGGTAAGCTCGAGCGCTACCGCTTCGGCACGCGCACGGCCGACTTCCTGATCTGCCGCACCTGCGGCGTGGTGCCGATCGTGACCAGCGAGATCGACGGCCATCTCTACGCCGTCGTCAGCGTCCACGCCTTCGAGGGCATCGATCCTGCAACGATCGAGGTCGGCGCGGTCGATTTCGATGGCGAGGGGACCGGCGACCGGTTGCAGCGCCGGACGCAGAGCTGGATCGGCGACGTGCGCGAGACCGTCGGCGCCGCGTGAAGCTGGCCGCTCGACGCCCGCCGCGTCGCGCCCCACATAGCGTCTCATGATCGATGGAAAATTCGGCAACAGCCGGTTCTGGGTCTTCGGCTACGGCTCGCTCATGTGGAACCCGGGCTTCGACTACGAGGTCAGGGCCGCGGCCCTTCTGCGCGGCTATCACCGCGCCTTCTGCATGATCTCGCATCGCCATCGCGGCACCAAGGAGGTGCCCGGCCTCGTCCTGGCATTGGCGCCGGGCGGGTCGTGCCTCGGCCGCGCCTACCGGGTCGCCGATACGAAGGTCGACGAGGTGCTGGCCTATCTCGACGACCGCGAATTACCCGAATACGCCTATCTGCCGCGCAGCGTGCCGGTACAGCTCTACGACAAAGCGGGCCGGCTGGCCGAGCGCGTCACGGCGCATACTTACGTCGCCGATGTGCGCCGGACCGACCAATGCGTGCCCAAGCTCAGTCTCGAGGAGGCTGCTGCCTATATCCGCCGCGCGCACGGGCTCCAGGGCTCGAACGCCGAGTATCTCGCCAACACCATCGCCCATCTCGACGAGCTCGGCATCAAGGAAGGCCGCCTGCATGCGCTGCAGGCGATCGTAGAGAACGAATAACGCAAAGAAAAAGGGCCCGTCCGCAATGGACGGGCCCTCGTTCATCGGTAGGGTC
>CAZBRE010000002.1:1952-30097 GCA_964494065.1 uncultured Alphaproteobacteria bacterium | reverse complement strand
CGCAAAGAAAAAGGGCCCGTCCGCAATGGACGGGCCCTCGTTCATCGGTAGGGTCGGCGTCTTCAGCTAACGATCTGAAGGTTCTCCGCCGCGTCCTTGCCGTTCTTTCCGGGCTGCAGCTCGTACTGCACCTTCTGGCCTTCGTTAAGGCTGTGGATGCCGGCGCGCTCCACTGCGGAAATGTGGACAAAAGCGTCCCTGTCGCCGTCTTCGGGGGTGATAAAGCCAAAGCCCCGGACGGGGTCGAACCACTTTACGGTTCCTGTCTGCATGGTGTGGTGTTCTCCAAACGGTTAAACGCCGCCTGGCGGACATCGCTCAGGCGGTTGATCAGTTTCTGAAATTTCCGAGGAGCAGAAGGGGCGTGCTTTTAACAACGCTACTTGAGAGGCCCAGGACTTCGATCACTGACGAACGATATATGGGCCGCGATTACGGCGAATACAAGGCGATCAGCAGAAGGGACGGTGAATGAGGCCGGCCCTCACGAGCACTTGGAATACCCGCAGCTCGTGCAGACGTCGCAGTTTTCCTGCCGGATCAGCCCGTAGGTCCCGCATTTGGGGCAGCCGCGCATGGCGACGTGGCCACCGCCCGCGGCCCCTGCGCCACTCTCGCCCGCGCCCATCACGGCCTTCGCCTCGACGATCGCCTGGGCCTTTTCCTCCCTGGCCGGCATGAAGCCGATATCGATCATGTGGGTCTCGATCACCTCGCCGATCGCGGCCAGCAGCGAGGGCACGTATTTCTGGCCCATCCACTGGCCGCCGCGCGGATCGAAGACGGCCTTCAGCTCCTCGACCACGAAGGAGACGTCGCCGCCGCGCCGGAACACTGCCGAGATCATCCGCGTGAGCGCGACCGTCCAGGCGTAGTGCTCCATGTTCTTGGAGTTGATGAAGACCTCGAAGGGCCGCCGCCGTCCGTCCTGGATCACGTCGTTGATGGTGATGTAGATGGCGTGGTCGTTCTCCGGCCAGCGGATCTTGTAGGTCTTGCCGGGCAGCTCCTCGGGGCGCGAGAGCGGCTGGGTCATGTAGACGACGCCGGTCTCGTATTCGTCGCGCGCCTTGGGCGGCGTGGGCGCGGACAGCGGCAGTTCGGTCTGCTTGGCCGCCTCCTTGTCCTCGTCGCTCGCCTCGCCGCGTTCGAGCACCGCGCCCGTCACCGCGTTGGGCCGGTAGGTGGTGCAGCCCTTGCAGCCGAGCTCGTAGGCCTGGACATAGATGTCCTTGAAGTCCTCGAAGGAGATGTCCTCGGGCAGGTTGATCGTCTTGGAAATCGAGGCGTCGACATATTTCTGCACCGCCGCCTGCATGACGACGTGGTCGGCGGGCGATAGGTTCTGGGCGTCGACGAAGGCGTCGGGAAGGGGGGTGTTGGCGCCCTTGAGGCGCCGGTAGAGGCGGTAGGCGTGGTCGCTCACCTCCTCCTCGCGGCGGCCGCCGTCGGGCATCAGGACGCTGCGCGTATAGTTGAAGCTGAAGACCGGCTCGAGCCCGGAGGAGACGTTGTCGGCGAAGATCGAGATGGTGCCGGTGGGCGCCACCGAGGTCAGCAGCGCGTTCCGTATGCCGTGCCTGGCGATGGCGTCGCGAATGTCCTCGTCGAGCGCGGCGATGGCGGGGCCGGCCAGATACTTCTCCTTGTCGAAGAGCGGGAAGGCGCCCTTCTCGGCGGCGAGCTCGGTGGAGGCGAGATAGGCCGCGCGCTGGATCGCGCCCATCCATTGCTCGGTCAGCGCCACGGCCGCCTTGCCGCCGTAGCGCGCGCCGCACATGATGAGCGCATCGGCGAGCCCCGTCACGCCGAGGCCGATGCGCCGCTTGGCCAGCGCCTCCTTCTTCTGCGCCTCGAGCGGGAACTTCGAGATGTCGATCGCGTTGTCGAGCATCCGCACCGCCAGCGGCACGATCTCCTCCAGTGCACCCATGTCGAGCGCCGCGGTCGGCTCGAAGGGGTCGGTGACCAGCTGGGCCAGGTTGATCGAGCCGAGCAGGCAGGCGCCGTAGGGCGGCAACGGCTGCTCGCCGCACGGATTGGTCGCGCGGATATCCTCGGCGTAGTAGAGCGGGTTCAGCTGGTTGATGCGGTCGATGAAGATCACGCCCGGCTCGGCGAACGCGTAGGTCGAGCGCATGATCTTGTCCCACAGCTCGCGCGCCGGCACGGTGTGGTGGGTCGTCCCCTCGAAGGTGAGCGCCCAGGGCGCGTCCTCCTTCACCGCCTGCATGAAGGCGTCGCTCACCAGCACCGAGAGATTGAACATGCGCAGCCGCCCGGGCTCGCGCTTGGCCTCGATGAAGGCCTCGATGTCGGGATGGTCGCAGGCGAGCGTCGCCATCATGGCGCCGCGCCGGTAGCCGGCGCTCATGATGGTGCGGCACATCGCGTCCCACACATCCATGAATGACAGCGGGCCCGAGGCGTCCGCGCCGACGCCCTTCACCGGCGCGCCGCGCGGCCTGAGCGTGGAGAAGTCGTAGCCGATGCCGCCGCCCTGCTGCATGGTCAGCGCGGCTTCCTTCAGGTTCTCGAAGATGCCGGCCATGTCGTCGGGCACGGTGCCCATGACGAAGCAGTTGAAGAGGGTGACGTTCCGCCCCGTGCCGGCGCCCGCGACGATGCGCCCTGCGGGCAGGAAGCGGAAATCCTCCATCGCGCCGTAGAACCGCTCGCCCCAAGCCTCGGCGTCGTCCTCGGTTTCCGCCAATGCGTGCGCGACGCGCGCCCAGGTATCTTCAACCGTCTTGTCCACAGGAGCGCCATCGGCGCCTTTCAGACGGTATTTCATGTCCCAGATCTGCTGGGAGATGCTGGCAAGCGGCGTCATCGGCAGCCTCGGTCTCGGGGTGCGGCCCGTCGCACCCGATTGGTTTTTTTACAACCTTGGAGGATTCTTTCTAAGTCCATGAAGTACATGGAAAATCCCAATGAAATATAAACCGCGATTCGGTCCCGGTCAAGGAAAGTTCTCAGTTTGTTTCCCACAAGGCTGGACACACAGCTTGGCCCTCCAAGTCCTTGCTTCGATTGGCGAAGTGCCCTTGTGCCCGCCACTCACAATGCCGGCCAACACTATCCACAACTTTGCGCACATGTGTTTTGGTCGGCATTTTCTGCGAGTGTTTTTGTCGAGGCTTTTATATGGGCCTTAGCCGCCGCTTTTGCTGCCCGGTTCCGCCGCATCAGGGTCGAGCGCGACTGACGCGTCCTCGATCCGCTTCTGGAGCTCGGCCATGAAGGACTTGCGGTCGAGCCCCGGCGCGATCGGCTCGAGCATCGCGAAGACGATCGTGCCCGGCCGCTTGACGAAAGCCCGGCGCGCCCAGAAATAGCCCGAGTTGAGCGCGACCGGCACCACCGGCAGGCCGAGGTCGAGATAGAGCGCCGCGACCCCGGAGTGATAGGGGCGGTGCGTGCCGGGCGCCACGCGCGTCCCTTCGGGCATCACCACGATCGACCGTCCGTCGGCGACCGCCGCGCGCGCCCGGCGCAGCATGTTGCGAAGCGCGCCGGCGCCGGCGCCGCGGTCGATCGGGATCATCGACGCCCGCCACATGTACCAGCCATAGATCGGGATCCACAGCAGCTCACGCTTGTAGACCCCGGCGAAGCGCGGGATCAGCAAGGCAAAGGCGATCGTCTCCCAGGCCGATTGATGCTTGACCGCATAGATGACCGGCCCGTCGGGCACATGCTCGGCACCGCGGACTTCGTGGCGCAGGCCGATCAAGACGGCCAGCAGCGCGAGCACCCCGCGCGCCCAGATCTGGCTGACCGTGAAGGTCGCCGCGCGCGGCAATATGAGCGCCGGCAAGCACACGATCGCGACGATCGCGGTCCAGGCGATGAAGGCAACGTTGAAGGCAAGCGAGCGCAGGACGAGCATGGGACGATCGGAATGGCGGTGCGGGTGGTGCCGCCGGCTCAGGGCGCCTGCGCGCCCGTCCCGGTGAGCGCGACGAGGTACTTGTTGTACTCGCCCACGACGATGGAGATCGCGCGGCGGCTGTGCCACCAGGGACCGGGATTGACCGGGCGCGGGAAGACCGGATTGGCGATGACGGTCGTGTTCGGCAAGGCCCGGTGGAATTCGACCAGGCTGCGCCGCATGTGATAGTTGGCGGTGACCAGGCGGAGCGAGCGGAACTTGCGCTCGCGGACCAGGGCCGCGCTCTCGGTCGCATTGCCGCGGGTATCGGCGGCGCGCTTGCCGAGCAGCACGAAGTTCGCGATCCGGGCATCCTCCACGCCGGCGACCCGCATCAGCTCTTTCTTGCGCACCCCCGGATGCACGCCGGAAACGAACAGCCATTTGGCGTAGCCGTTGGACAGCAGGCGCACGCCTTCGGCCAGCCGGTCTTCGCCGCCGGTCAACACCACGATCACATCGGTCGGCGTGCGGTTGCTCGTCGGCGTTTTCGCCATGGTGACGGCGAACCAGACGAGGCCGCCCAGCCAGACGCAGCCGAGCAGAAAGGCGGCCAGCACCAGCGCGCCCAGCGTCCGGAAGAACCGCCTCACGCGCTTGCCCCCGTGCGCGCTGTTAAGAGCGCATCGACCGCCGACCAGAGATCCTCGTGCACCGAGACCGGCAGCACGTCCGGCGGCAGGCCGGCCGCCTGGGTCAGGGCGCCCTTGCCGGTGCGCACCAGCACGCGCTTGCATCCCGCCGCCGCGGCCGCTGTGAGATCGCTCAGGCTGTCGCCGATCATCGGCGTCTCGGCGGGCGAGGCGCGAAAGTAGCTGAGCGCCTCGCGGAGCATGCCGGGCCCGGGCTTCCTCCGTTCGGTTGCCGCATCGGGCCGGTCGGGCGCCACGAAGAGCGCGTCTATCCGCGCGCCGGCGCGCGCCAATTCGTCGTAGAGCCTTGCATGAATGCGTTCCAGCATCGCAACGTCGATGATACCGCGTCCGACGACGGATTGGTTGGTCACAATCGCAACTTTTATGTTTTGCGCATTGAGACGCGCCACAGCCTCCGCCGCACGCGGGATCATCTTCAGCTCGTCGGGGGATCGGACCGAGCCCGTCCGGTCTTCGTTCAGCACGCCGTCCCTGTCGATCAGCACCAGCGCCATCGCTCTCAGGTCCCCCTTCAGATCCGGCGCGCCAGCGAGCGGAGCACGGTGAGGCGGGCGCTTACCAGGGCAAGCAGACCCGCGCCCGGCGCCAGCAAGGCCAGCGCCAGCCAGTTCAACGGTCCGAAGCGGACCTGCGAAAGGCCGAAGAGCTCGACCCCGCCGAACAGCTTGCCCATCGCGAGCAGGCTGACGATGGCCGCACCCAGACCAATCACGCCGCCCATCGTGGCCTGCATGAAGGCGCGGCGCTGGAACTGCACCGCAATGTACGTGTCGTGCGCGCCGATCAGATGCAGGATCTCGATCGCGCGCTTGTGGACCGCGAGACTGGCCCGCGCCGCGAAGATCACGGCCAGCGCGGCGGCCGCGGCGGCGAGGACCAGCACGAGCAGCGCGATGGTTTCCAGCGAGCCTGCGAAGGTCAGCAGCCGGCCGAGCCAGCGCCGATGATCGTCGAGCTCGGCGCGCGGCACGGCCTTGCGCAGGCGCGCGGAGAGGGCATCAATGTCGGGTTGGGCGCCGGATTTGAGCGTCACGTCGATCAAGCGCGGCACGGGGAGGCCCGGCGCGGCGGCCGTGCTGCCGAGCCAGGGCTTCAGAAGCGCGCGCGATGCGGCCTCGTCGAGCGCCTTCGCGCTTGCCACATCCTTTTCCGCGCGCAACAGGGCGAGCACCGCCGCGATATCCTTTTCCGTCGCCGCGTTGCCGGCCGGGTTGGGCAGGATGTGAACCGTGAGCGTGCCGCGCAGTCCCGAGGTCCAGCCGCCCACGGCGCCCCCGATCACCATCGCGCCGGCCAGCGCCAAGGCCGACAGATAGACCATCACCGCGATGAGGTAGGGAACGAACCGGCTGGCGGCGTCGTGCCGGAGCGGCAGGTCGGCTGTCTCCTTCGTGGCCATCGCTCACGACCCCCGCACGGGCGGCAACAGGGACGTCTCGCCGTCCTGCAGTTCGAGCCGAGGATGGGCGAACCGGGACACCAGCTTGTCGTTATGCGTGGCGACGAGAACCGTCGTTCCCATCTTGTTCAACTCCTCGAACAAATACAAGATGCGCATCGCCACTTCATCGTCGACACTGCCCGTCGGCTCGTCGGCGAGCAACAGATTCGGCTTGCCGATCACCGCGCGCGCGATGGCAACGCGTTGCTGTTCGCCGCCGGAGAGCGTTGCGGGCTTGGCGTGGATCTGTTCGGCCAAGCCGACCCAGCGCAGCATCTCCGCTACGTGCTCGCGCACCTGCTCGAAGCGCGCGCCGGCGACGATCAGCGCAAGCGCCACGTTTTCCAACGCCGTCAGATGGTCGATCAGCCGGAAGTCCTGGAACACCACGCCGATGCGCCGCCGGATCGCCGGCAGCTCGGTACGCGGCGTCGCCGCAACGTTGCGGCCGAAGACCTCGATCGTCCCATGCGACGGCAGATGATCGAGATAAAGCAGTTTGAGGAGCGAGGATTTGCCTGCGCCGCTCGGCCCGGTCAGAAAGTGAAACGAGCGCGGGGGGAGCGTGAAATTGACGTCGCGAAGGATCTCCGGCCCAGCACCGTACCGCATGCCGACATGCTCGAACCGGACAACGGCGCGCTCCGGCGAAGTAGCCGACGCGATTGGTTCGGGCTTTTTCGCGCTCTCCATAATTGCTACCGTCGGGAATTGCATACGAGCGCGGTTGCCGCGCTTGTGTTCGTCTAAGCTTGTACTGTGACTCGCAAGACTTTATAAGGTGGCACCCCCGCGAGCTTATAAGTTTTTTTATGATTATTACTTGTCCGAGCTGCGATAGCCGATTCGAAGTCCCGACCGCCGCGTTGGGAACCGAGGGACGGCAAGTCCGGTGCAGCAGTTGCCAGCACGCCTGGCACCAGATGCCGATGGAGGATCCGCCTCCGGCGCCGCCCGCGCCCGAGGATGTCGCGTTCGAGGATCCGACCCCTGAACCGGAAGAGACCAAGGCGCCCGAGCCGGAACCCGAGCCCGAACCGAAAAAGGTGCGCGAGAAGCCGCCACGCCGTCAGGCGAGCGCAATGTCGCGCGCGGCCGTATGGATCGCGTTCGTCTTCCTGGTCGGCGCAATCGTCGCGGGGGCGTACCAATTCCGTCAGACCGTGGTGGATGAGTGGCCGGCGGCGAGCGGTATCTATGAAGCGGTCGGCATTCCCGTCGTGCCGCCACCGGGCTACAGCTTCAATATTGCGCGCGACAAATTGCAGCTCGAGTTCCAGGGCGACGGCGTCGGCCGGCGTTTGGTGGTGCGCGGCGAGATCAAGAATATCTCCAGCCGGCCGCGCCCGGCGCCGCGGATCATGGTGTTCCTGCAGAACGACGCCAACAAGGAGCTGAAGCGGCACGATTTCCCCGTCGGCACCGATACGGTGGCGCCGGGTGAGACCGCCAAGTTCGCCACCCGCATCGACAATCCGCCCGTGGCGGCGACCAAGATCCGCCTCAGCATGCGCTATTCCGCCAAAGGCAAGAAGGCCAAGGCCGATCCGCGCGCGCGGCCGTTCAAGCCCAAGAAGTAGCGTTAACGGACATTAACGATTTGTTTAGCCGCCCCGCCCTAGGGTCCGGGGCGCCTGCCTGCATGCGTATGCGGGCGCACGCGGATGCCTACACGCGTATGCAGATGTACGCGGACGCTTGATGGCCGGTGGCGATTGCGACAATCGAGACCGGCCATGATTGTATGGTGCGTGAGTGCGGGCAGGCAGGGCGACAGGCTGAGCAATGGCGAAGATCTTGATTGCCGAGGATGAGTTGGCGGTTCGGGAGTTCGTGCGCCGTGCGCTTGCGCATAACGGCCACGACGTGACCGCCGTCGACGACGGGCTGAAGGCGCTCGAAGCCGTCAGCACCGACGCCTTCGATCTCCTGGTCACGGATATCGTCATGCCGGGGCTCGACGGCATCGCGCTCGCGCTCAAGCTCGCCAAGGACCGGCCGGAGCTTTCGATCCTGATGATGTCGGGCTATGCGGCCGAGCGGCAGCGCGCCCACAATCTCGACGCTCTGATCCACAAGGTCGTCGCCAAGCCGTTCACGCTGGATGAAATCTGCGCCGCCGTCGACGAGGTGCTGGCGGCTTAATCTGGTTGATTTGTTTGCGGATCCGGCCCGCTCCCCCACCCGACCGCCCAACGACAGGATCCGGGCGGGCAGTCGGGTGGGGAAGCGAGCCTACTGCAGATTTATCGCTTAGCCTGGCTCGCGTTCCCTAGAACTGCCGCAGCAGCCGGTCGATATATTCGCGCTCGATCTTCGGACGCTCGCGCTCGCCGGCCCGGCGGCGCAGCTCCTCGATGATCTCGCGGGCCCGCTGGACTTCTGATTCCTTCGGAATCTTGACCGTGCTGGTGTCGGCGCCGCCCGAGCCGTCGCGCGGCCGGCCGAAGGGATCGCGCCGGTCGCCGCGGCGCCAGGCGGGGCGGCTGCGCATGATGCCGAGGCGATTGCCGAACCGCCGCATCATCTGCTGCATCGCCTGACGCCCGCCCTGGCGGAGATGATCGAGCGCGCGGCCCTGGCGCGGCACGGCGCCGCGCGGATCGCCCTGGCGCAGCGAGTTGCCGGCACCGCGCATCTCGCGCTCGGCGCGGCCGAACTGACCCGGGATGCGCCCCAGCATTTCGTCGAGCCGGCGCATGATCGAGCCGAGGCTGCGGCGCAGCGCCTCCTGCTCCTGGGCGAACCGGCCGTTCTGGCCTTGCTGTCCCTGTTGTCCTTGCTTGCCCTGTTGGCCCTGCTGTCCTTGCTGTCCGCGCCGCTGTCCCTCGCGGAAGGTGCGGTCCATCAGCTGTTGCTGGCGTTGGATCAGGCCCTGGAGGTCGCGCATGATTTTCGCCGCGGGGTGCTGACCCTGGCGGCCGCGTTGCGGATTGCGCGCCATGTTGCGGAGGTTCTGCAGCATGCGCTGCAGCGCCTGCAGCATCTGCTGGGCGGCCTGTTTGTTGCCCGAGCGCGCGAGGTCGCGCAGGCGCTGCAGCATTTTCTGCAGGTCACGGCGCTCGAGCACCATCGCGTTGCGGTCGAGCGGCATCTCGTTCTGGCGGTACTTGTCCGGGTTCTTGCGCATGTCCTCGGCGAGCTGGCGCATCAGCTTGTCGATCGCCTTCTGCAGCTCGTCGATGCGCTTCTGCAGCTCCTTGTCGCCCAGGCGATCCTTGTTGAGCGCTTCCTGGAGCGCCCGTTCCGCGGCCCGCAGGTCGCGCTCGGCGAGCGACAGCTGGCCGTCCTCGATGCGCAGCGCCGTATCCCACAGGAGGCGCGCCACCTCATCGATCGCGGTCTTCGATTTGTCCATGAAGAGCCGCGCCCGGGCCATGCGCATCGCCATGAAGGCGGCCATGTCGTGGTTGTAGCGATCGGGGCGCGCGGAAAGGTCGCCGACGATCTCGGCCACCGCTTGCCGGCTCTCCGGATCACGCAGCAGATCCTTGCGCGCCTCGGCCAGCGCCCGCGCGACGGGATGTTTGAAGACGCGCTCCGGCAGCGTCATGGTGACCAGCGCGCTCTTGCCCTTCTGGCCGATCGCGTCCACCGCCTGAAGCTCGATCGTGACCTTGAGGCCCGACCAGGGATGGGCGGTCAGATCGTGGAAGCTCGAGCCCTTGATCGCCTTCCGCGCCCCGCCGGCCGGCAGCTTCAGCACCATCGGCTTGGCGTCCTTCGGCGCGTCCTTGTCGGCGCGCTTGATGGTGGCCTGCATCGACTGAATGCCGTGGTCGTCGCGCGCTTCGTAGTCGATGCGCAGCGCGCCGCGCTCGGTGGCTTTCGGCTGCTTGGCGAAGTCGATCTTGGGCGGCGTGTCGGTCACGACATTGATCGCCCAGCGCCCGAGCTCGCGCCCGCGCTGGCTCACGATCAGCCGCGTCGTCGCCTGAAGCTTGCCTTCGGCCTGATAGCTCGCCCCCGCCATCGACTTGAAGACGATCTTGCTGCGGTCAAGGCTCAGGCTCGGTTCGCCGCGGCCGCCCTGGACGCGGACCAGCAGCTTGGTGCCGGCCGGCACGGTGATTGGCTCGACGATGGTCTTTTTCGCGGTCAGAAAGCGCGGCGCCTGGCGGGTGTAGCGCGGCGGCGTCAGCCAAACCTCGAGCGTCGAGGGCCCGGCCGCGCCCGCGGCGGTCAGATCGGGCGTGGCGGCGCGCATCAGGCGGTTCCAGCCGTCGCCCCACGAGAACACGACCGCCGCCACCAGAAGCACGGCTAGGCCGCCGCGCAGGGCCAGCGGGTCGCGTCGCGCCAGGCCCGGCGAGGGAAAGCCGGCGCGCAGGCTGCCGAGCTTTTCCAGCATCCGCCGCCGATGCGCTTCCCAAAGCGCGCGGGCGCCGGGATCGTCGGCCCCGGTGGCCTGGCTGTCTTCCAGCTGTTCCAGCGGACGGTGCTTGAGCTCCGAGGCGATCTCGACGCGGCGGCGCGCTTCCTCTGTGTTGGGCAGGTGGAAGCCGCGAAAACCGCGCCAGGCGGTGTAGACAAAGCCGAGCACGAAGGCGAGCAGAACGCTCACATGGAGCCAACCGGGCAGGGCGGGGAGGACGTCCGACAAGGCGAGCGCTACGAACAGCCCCGCGACCAGGACGCTCGGCCAGGCCGACCGCCAGACCCGCTCCCAGCCGATCGCGGCCCAGGCCGTGGCCAGCCGCGTATACAGGCGGGGTGTTCGGGGGTTCGGGGAACGTGACCGTCGGGCTTTGCCTGCCATCAACCAGTCCCTCCCATCAGCGTATCCTCTAGGGTGCGCCGGTCATGTCGGGCGCGGTGTCGCGTCAGTCTCCGGGTCGCGCGGTCTCGCCGAGCCAATCCGGAATGACATCCTGGGCCAGCATTTCGTCATAAGTTTGACGCGGCCGCACGACGGCGAAACGGGCGCCGTCGACCAGCACTTCCGGTACCAACAGCCGCGCATTATAGGTCGACGCCATGACGGCACCGTATGCGCCGGCTGAACAGATCGCAAGTAAATCGCCCGTGATCACAGGGGTTAAGGGCCGCTCGGTCGCGAACGTATCGCCGGTCTCGCAGACGGGTCCGACGATGTCGACCGGCGCCGCGACGGCATCCGCCGCCGGCTGGGTCACGGGCGCGAAGACGTGCCAGGCGCCGTAAAGCGCCGGCCGCTTCAAGTCGTTCATGGCGGCGTCGGTAATGACGAAACGGCGGCTCGCGCCCTCCTTGACCAGGATGACGCGTGTCAACAGCACGCCCGCATTGCCGACCAGCGATCGGCCCGGCTCGAAGGTGAGCGCGCAGTCGAGATGGCCGACCGTCTCGCGCACCACGCGGGCGTAGTCGGCGAGGCTCGGTCCCGGTCCCTCGTCATAGGCGATGCCGAGCCCGCCGCCGAGATCGAGGCGGTCGACCCGGTGCCCCGCCGCGCGCAGCGTGCCGACGAGATAAGCGACGGTCTTGAACGCACGCTCGAAGGGCTCGACGTCGGTGAGCTGCGAGCCGATATGGACGGCGAGGCCGTCGGGCTCCAAGCCCTCCAGCGCCTCGGCGCGCGCATAAGCGGCGACGACCCGGCCGAGATCGATGCCGAACTTGTTCTCCTTGCGCCCGGTGGAGATCTTCTCATGCGTGCGCGCATCGACATCGGGGTTTATGCGCAGCGAGACGCGCGCGGTGACGCCGGTGCGCCGCGCCGCCTCGCTCAGAATTTCAAGCTCGGGCTCCGACTCGACGTTGATCTGCGTGACGCCCGACGTCAGCGCGGATTCAATCTCGGCTTCCGTCTTGCCGACGCCGGAGAAGATGATGTCCTCCGCCGGCACGCCTGCCGCCAGCGCCTTGCGGAACTCGCCTTCGGAGACCACGTCCGCGCCCGCGCCCAGCGCGGCAAATGTGCGGATCACGGCGAGGTTACCGTTCGCCTTCACGGCATAGCAGATCTTCGCATCGAGCCCTTCGAACGCGCGCGCATAGTCGGTGTAGGCACGGCGCATCGCCGCACTCGAATAGCAGTAGACCGGCGTGCCGACGGCTTCCGCGATCGCGTCGAGCGCAACCTGCTCGGCGTGCATCCGGCCGTTCGCGTAGTGGAACTCCGGGCTGTCCGCGAGCACGCTGGTCGGCCGGGCCTTGGTTTCGGTCATGACGGTCACGAACGCGCTCCCATCCCGCTATTGCCGCGGATAGGTGTGGGGATAGCCGTCGCTCTTGCCCGGCGGCAGCTTCGGCGGTCCCGACTTGCCGCAGGCGGCGAGCGGGCCCATCAGCGCGAGAGCGGCAATGGCGATACGCAGAAAGGCCATCATAGGAAACGCTCCTTCGCCGCCGCCACGGCGGCCTTGACGTTGTCCGGTGCGGTGCCGCCGAAACTGGTCCGGCTGGCGACCGACTTCTCCACCGATAATACCTCGAAAACCTCGTCCGTGATGCGCGGATCGACATCCTGCATCGCTTTGAGGTCGAGCTGTTCGAGGCCGCAGCCGCGCTCCTCGGCCAGCTTGACGATGCGCCCGGTCACGTGATGCGCCTCGCGGAAGGGTAGGCCCGGGCCGCGCACCAGCCAGTCGGCGAGATCGGTCGCGGTCGAGAAACCGCCGGCCGCTGCCGCGCGCATGGCCTCGGCATTGATGCTCAAGTCGCCGACCATCCCCGCCATGGCGGCGATCATCAGCTCCAGCGTGTCTGCGGCATCGAACACCGGCTCCTTGTCTTCCTGCATGTCCTTCGAATAGGCGAGCGGCAGGCCCTTCAGCACGACGAGCAGGCCGGAGAGCGCGCCGATGATGCGACCGGATTTCGCGCGCACCAGCTCGGCCGCGTCGGGATTGCGCTTCTGCGGCATGATCGAGCTGCCCGTCGAAAACGCGTCCGACAGCGAGACGAAGCCGAAAGGCGCCGTCGACCAGATGACGATCTCCTCGGCGAAGCGCGAGAGATGCACCGCCGCGATCGCCGCCAGGCCCAGATATTCGAGCGCGAAGTCGCGGTCGGCCACGGCGTCGAGCGAGTTCGCTGCCGGCCGGTCGAAGCCGAGCGCGTCCGCCGTCATCGAGCGGTCGATCGGAAACGACGTGCCGGCGAGCGCCGCCGTGCCGAGCGGGCTTTCGTTCAGCCGCGCACGGGCGTCGCGCACCCGGCCGCGGTCGCGCCCGAACATCTCGACATAGGCCAGCATGTGATGGCCGAAGGTCACGGGCTGCGCGGTCTGCAGATGCGTGAAGCCGGGCATGATCGTATCGGCCTGCGCCTCGGCCTGGGCGATCAGCGCCGCCTGCAACGCCTGCAAACCGTTATCGAGCCGGTCGAGCGCGTCGCGCACCCATAATTTCAGATCCGTCGCGACCTGGTCGTTGCGCGAGCGCGCCGTGTGCAACCGTCCGGCGGGCTCGCCGATCAGCTCGGCCAGCCGTGCCTCGACATTCATGTGGATGTCTTCGAGCGATGTCTTGAAGGCGAACGTGCCCGCCTCGATCTCGCCCAGGATCGTGTCTAGACCTTTGGCGATCGCCTTGCCATCTTGCTTGGAGATGACGCCGCAGGCCGCCAGCATCGCCGCATGGGCCTTCGAGCCCGCGATGTCCTGGGCGTAGAGGCGCTGGTCGAACCCGATGGAGGCGTTGATACGCTCCATCAGATCGTCGGGCGCCGCCTCGAACCGGCCGCCCCACAGCGCATTGGCGGGTGCGCGCGCCTGTTTGCTTGTCATGACCAGATCGCCTTTAACGTCTCTAACAGCGTCACTTGCGTGAACCGGACCGGAATATGCCCCAGAACCTTGCTAAACGGTTGAAGCACCTCGCAATTGCCGGCGTGTTGGCGATATGGGGAGGGTTTGGCGCCCCGTCAAACCTTGCCGCCGACGACGGGCCGCCTCGTTTCGACGGCACGATCGGCCAATTTACTCTGATCAAGCCGCTCCGGCCAGCGCCGGACACCCCATTGAGCGACGAAAAGGGCGCCTCCGTGACCCTCGCGAAGTTCAAGGGCAAGGTGGTGCTGGTCAACTTCTGGGCGACCTGGTGCGGGCCTTGCGTGCGCGAGATGCCGGCGCTCGACGCGCTGCAGGCGAAGGTCGGGACCGACCGCTTCGTCATCGTCGCGGTCTCGCTGGACCGCCTGGGCTTCGCCAAGATCACGCCGTTCCTTGAGCGCATTGGCGTCGAGCGTCTCACGGTCCTGCTCGATCAAAAGCGCGCGCTCTACAGCAAGGTGGGCGGCCAGGGCCTGCCGACGACACTGCTGCTGGATCATGTAGGCAAGGTCCGCGGCTATCTCGAGGGTCCCGCCGAATGGGACGGCAAGGCGGCCGAAGCCCTCATCCGCTACTATCTCGACGCCGCCAACCCGGTGAAGAAGGCGGAGGCGGGCACGCGCTGAGCCCGGCTGTTCGGCGCTCTCGCGATCGGCTAATTTGCGCGCATGCCGCCCGCGACTGACGATCACCAGCGCCTCTATCACTTATGCCCACGCCGGGCGTGGGAGGCGGCGCAGGCGAGCGGCGCATACAGGGCCAATGGCCCCGATCCGTTCATCCATCTCTCGACCCGCGATCAGGTGATCGAGAGCGCGGCACTCCACCTTGCGGGCGTCGCCGATCTTCTTTTGCTCACCATCGATGCGGATGCGCTCGGGCCCGCGTTGCGCTGGGAGGCCTCGCGCGGTGGCGCGCTCTTTCCGCATCTCTACTCGGATCTGCCGCTCGGCGCAGTCCTCGCCACCGATCCCCTGCCGCTCGGCCCCGACGGCCGGCATGTCTTTCCCGGTGGGTTTGGCGGAGCGGCGGCGCCATGAACCTCTACCCGCTCGCCAAGCCGTTCATCGGTCTCATCGGCCCCGAGACCGCGCACCGGCTTACCGTTCGCGCGCTGGCTGCCGGCCTCGGGCCGAAGCTATCGGCCGCCGCCGATCCGATCCTCAATACAACGCTTTGGGGCCGGGACTTCGCAAACCCCATCGGTCTTGCGGCCGGGTTCGACAAGCATGGCGAGGCGATTGCCGCCAGCCTGGCGCTCGGTTTCGGCTTCACCGAGATCGGCAGCATCACGCCCAAGCCGCAGCCGGGAAATCCGCGCCCGCGCGTCTTCCGGCTGACCCGGGACCGCGCCGTCATCAACCGCTACGGCTTCAACTCCGAAGGCATCGACGCGGCCGCGCGTCGCCTCCGCGCCTACCGCGAGGGCGGCGGCACCGGCCTCGTCGGGGTCAATCTCGGCAAGAACAAGGAGAGCGAGGATGCCGCCGCCGACTACGCCATGGGCGCGGCGGCCCTGGGCGGGTCCGCGGATTACCTCGTCGTCAACGTTTCCTCGCCCAACACACCGGGCTTGCGCGCGCTCCAAGGCAAGGACGAGCTGTCGGGCATCGTTGCCCAGGTCCGCGAAGCGCTGCCCGACCCGGCGCCGCCGCTGCTGGTCAAGCTCGCCCCCGACCTCACCGACGAGGACAAGCGCGATATCGCGGCGGTCGCGCTCGACGCACCGGTTGAGGGCCTCATCATCAGTAACACCACGACTCTGCGCCCGGACGGGCTGGAGAGCCCGCACGCGAATGAGGCGGGCGGTCTTTCCGGCGCCCCATTGATGGCGCCCTCGACGGCGCTGCTTGCCGAATTCTTTGCCCTGACCGACGGAAAGCTGCCGCTCATCGGCGTCGGTGGCGTCTTCTCGGCGGCGGACGCCTATGCCAAGATTCGGGCCGGCGCCTCGCTGGTTCAGCTCTACACGGCGCTGGTGTTCGAGGGGCCGGGCCTGGTGTCTGCGATCACGCACGGCCTTGCCGACCTCCTGCGCCGCGACGGTTTCGCCTCGGTGGCCGATGCCGTGGGCGCTGACGGCAATCGCCAAACAAGCGCGGCCGATCGCTGAGACCGCCCGTCGGCGCCGGCACACGCCGGCAATCTTTGCCTTTCGTTAACCCTATCTCAAGACTGGCGCGCCAGACTGCCCGGCGAATACCCCAATACCCTTTCGGGAACAGATTCCGGGCCGGCTTCCCTTGACGCTTCACAGTTTCCTGATCGTTTTCTATCTGGCGGCTGCCGCGGCGGCGGCGCATTTCCTGCCGTCCGCGCTGCCCAAGCTCGCGGCGCCGGCCGGCCTCGTCTGGGGCTCGGCCGCGCTGGCGCTCTTCGCCATCGGCCACGCGACCTTCGCCGTGCTGCGCAATCGCCGCGCCATGGCCCGCGAGGTCAAGGCGCTCCAGGATGCCCACGGCAAGGTCATGCGCGAGCTTGGCTATGCGCGCGCCGAGGTGGTGCAGATCCACGACGCGCTGGCCGCTGCTGCCGAGGCCAAGGGTAGCGCCCCCAAGCTGCGCGACGTCGCCAACGAGGTGCAGACCCTGCGCCGCGAGATCGAGCGCCTGCACGAGCCCGAACCCGAGGACGGGGAGGGCAACCGCACCGTCACGCCGATGACGGCCGACGATCTGGCGCAGCTCGACGCCGCGGCGATCCTCGACATCGTGCGCGAGGCGATCGATACCGACCGCGTCGATCTCTACCTCCAGCCGATCGTCAGCCTGCCCCAGAGGAAGCACCGCTTCTACGAATGCTTCTCGCGGATCCGCGACCACGACGACAATCTGATCGGCCCCGAGGCGTATCTGGAAATTGCCGAGCGCAACGGCCTGATCGCCGCGATCGACAACATCCTCCTCATCCGCTGCGTCCAGCTCGTGCGCAAGGTTCAGCAGAAGCGCCGGAACGTCGGCTTCTTCGTCAACATCTCGCCGCACACCCTGGCCGACCGGAAGTTCTTCGCCGAGTTCGTGCTCTTCATGGAGGAGAACAACGAGCTCGCGCCCAACCTCGTCTTCGAGTTCGCACAAGCGGACATCATTGATCTTCCGCCCGAAACCGCGGGGCGCCTCCATCAATTGGGCGAGCTCGGCTTCCGCTTCTCGCTCGACCGCGTGAAGCGGCTCGACCTCAACTATCCGGAGCTTTCGCGGCGCTACATCCGCTATCTCAAGGTCGAGAGCGAGGCGCTCAAGGCCTGGCAGGCCGAAGCCCATGGCGGCGAAGGGCCGACCGCCTTCAAGTCGGCGCTCGACCGCTACGCCATCGACATCGTCGCCGAGCGCGTGGAGGAGGAAGAGCAGCTCCGCGAGCTCCTCGACTACGGCATCGATTACGGCCAGGGCTACCTATTCGGCGAGCCGCGTCCCGCGCGCTAGCCTGACCTGCGCCGACAAGCCTTTCCATCAGGCCGCGCGCGTGGCAAGACACCGTCGCCATGGCGAGCGAGCCCGAAATCTCCAGCGAACCCTCAGAGATCCTGCCCTTCATCGATGGGCTGGCGAGCCTTGCCGGCGACTATGACGGCTTCATCGTCGATCTCTGGGGCACGGTGCATAACGGGGTCGCGCCCTTGCCCGGCGCGATCGACTGCCTGGAGAACCTGAAGGCGACGGGCAAGCCCGTCCTCATCCTGTCCAACGCGCCGCGCCGCGCCGACAACGTCGCCGAGCGCATGCAGGCGATGGGGATTTCAGAGGCGTGCTATGACGCCGTGCTGTCCTCGGGCGAGGCCGCGCATATCGCGCTCCGCGACCGGCCCGACCGGTTTCACGCCGGGCTCGGCCGCGCCTGCTTTCTGCTCGGGCCGCCCGACGACGACAGCGTGATCGCTGGCCTCGACTACGAGCGTGTCGATTCGATCAAGGCGGCGCATTTCATCCTCGCCATCGGCGCTTACCGCTCCGGCGACAGGGCGCGCGACTATGACGGCATGCTGGCGGGGGCGACCGAGCGGCGGCTCGCCATGGTCTGCGCCAACCCTGATATGGAGGTGCTGCGCGGCGGCGCGCGCGAGATCTGCGCGGGGGCGATCGCCGAGCGCTTCGAGACCTTCGGCGGCGAGGTCTATTATCACGGCAAACCCCATCCGCCGATCTACGAGGCGAGCCTGGCCCTCATGGGGCTGGCCAGGGATGCCCGCATCCTTGCCATCGGCGACGCCCTGCCGACCGATGTCAAAGGCGCCAACGCCGCCGGCTTCGATGCGCTCTTGATTACCGGCGGCATCCACGCTGCGACGCTCGGCATCGAAGCGGGCGAGGTGCCCGACGCCGCCGCGCTCGAACGCCTCATGGCCACGCACGGCACGCGCCCGCGCGCCGCCGCGGCCGCGTTCAGATGGTAAGGCCGGCCAGCCGGTAGTCCTGCGCTAAAGCACGCCCCGCGCGTCGATCCGCCAGATATTCTCGATCACGTCGCCACGCACCGCGTGGATATAGTCGTGCAGGTTCACGGTCGGATCGCAATGCGGCGTCACCAGCTCGACCTGGCTGCCCACCGGCAGCGTCTCGCCGTCATTCGCGAATTCGATGCGGCCGTGCTCGTCGCCGAAATAGGAATATTTCGCGCCCTCGGGGGCGCCGTCGCACAATTCGGGAAACGGCCCATCGGTGGCGAAGCACTTGAAACCGCCATCGATGGTGACGAAGCCCTCGGCGTTCGCGCTGACCACTGTGTTGCGCATCGTGAGCGCCGTCGCGAAGGGAGGGGCGCCTCTGTCCTCGACGATCTCGATGAGGTTGTATTCGACGTCCATGAAGATGTAGCTGCCGGCCTGGTGCTCGTTGATGACGCCCCGCGCGGCGTCGATGGCAATGGTCCCCGTGCCGCCCCCGGTGACGATGGCGGGCGCCAGTTCGGCTTCCGTGAGCGCGGCGGCCGTGGCCGCGAAGCGGTCGAGATGCACGCCGTAGGTCGCGGCGCGGTCATCATAGTCCTCGATATGCTGCACCATGCCCGAATAGCCCTGGATGCCGCCGAAACGGATCCCGTCGCTCGTGTCGATCTGCTTTGCCAGCTCCACCGCCGCCGCGATGGTGGCCACGCCCGTGCGCTGCATGCCGACATCGACATCGACCAGAACCGTGAGCTCGCCGCCCCCCGCCCGCACCGTATGTGCCAGCTCGCGCACGTTTTCGGGATTGTCTGCGACGACCATGAGCCCGTCGGCCGCCATGTTGAGGCGCGCCAGGCGTTCGACCTTCGCCGCACCCACAACCGGTGAGGTGATCAGCACCCCGGCGATCCCGGCGGCAACCATCGCCTCGGCCTCGCGCAACGTGGCGCAGCATGTGCCGAGCGCGCCTGCCGCGATCTGCCGCTTGGCGATCTCCGAGCATTTGTGCGTCTTCGAATGCGGCCGGATCTTGAGCCCGCGCCCGCGCAAGAATTCGCCCATGCGCGCGAGGTTCCGCTCGAAGAGATCGAGCCGCAAAACCAGCGCCGGGGTCGTTATGCGTGTAAGCCCGCCGGGCTCGCCGATCAGCGCGGCGTTGGGACCAAGGCCGCGACCACGCTGTATCGCATTTGCGCCGTTCCCTTTCACGCTATTCCCGCATCTTGCGGCGGAGATAATTGAGCAGATCGATCGGCGTCACCAACCCGCGATAGGTGCCGTTGTCGACCACCAGCGGCACATAGCCCTCGTTCATGATCGGCAGGAGGTCACGCGGGTCGGCGGAGGAGGGGACGGTCTTGAGGTTGGTCGCCATCGCCTCGCTGACCGGTTGCGCGAAGTTCTCCTCCCGGTCGAGCACGGCGAGCAGGATATCGGTCTCGTTGATCACGCCGACGATCTTGCCGTCTTGCAGTACCGGAAGCTGCGAGATGTCGTGCAGCCGCATCCGCGTATAGGCGGTCATGAGGGAGTCGTCGGGCGTCGCCGTGATGTCGGCCTGATCGGCGTGGCGGCGGACGATCAGGTCGCGCAGGTTCCCGTAGGTCTCGCGCTCCAGGAAGCCTTGGTCGATCATCCAATAGTCGTTGTACATCTTGGAAAGATACTTCATGCCGCTGTCGCAAACGAAGGTCACCACACGTTTTTCCTCGGTCTGCTCGCGGCAGTATTTGAGCGCGCCCGCGATCAGCGTACCGGTCGAGGAGCCGCCCATGATGCCTTCGCTCTTCAGGAGCGCGCGGGCGGCGTGCAGGCTGTCCTCGTCGGAGATCATGTAGGTGCGACCGATCAGCGAGAGGTCGCCCACCGGCGGCAGCTCGTCCTCGCCGATGCCTTCGACCAGCCATTGCCCGGCCTCCTGCAGCTCGCCGGTCTGAACGTAGGGCCCGACCATCGAGCCGATCGGATCGGCGAAGATCATCTCGACCTCCGGCGCCACGCGCTTGAAGTAGCGCCCGACGCCGGTGATCGTGCCCGCCGTGCCGATGCCGCAGACGATGGCGTCGACGTCGTGGTCCATCTGCTCCCAGATCTCCGGGCCCGTCGTCTCCTCATGGGCGTCGGGATTGTGCGGATTGCCGTGCTGGTAGACGTAGTAGGCGCCCGGGATCTCGTCGGCGATGCGCCGCGCCATGTCCTGGTAGTTGTCGGGGTGGCCGGGCGGGGCGTCGGACCGGGTCACCGTGACTTCGGCGCCCAGCGCCCGCAGATGATAGATCTTCTCTGCGCTCATCTTGTCGGGGATCAGGATGATGACGCGGTAGCCCTTCTGGCGGCCGATCAGCGCCAGGCCGATGCCGGTATTGCCGCTCGTCGCCTCGACGATCGTGCCGCCCGGCTTCAGATGGCCTTCCTTCTCGGCCATGTCGATCATCTTGAGCGCAATACGGTCCTTGATCGAGCCGCCGGGGTTGAGGTTCTCCAGCTTGGCGAAGAGGCGGCATTTGCCGGTGTCGAGATGCGAGAGCTCGACCATCGGCGTATTGCCGATCATCTCCAGCACGTTCGGGTAGGTGCCTGCCGTTACCAAACGTCTCTCCACCGGGCGATCGTCCATCGGTCCACTATCTAACGAGTTCGGTACGGTCCGGTCTACCGTGTGCCATAGCGGGCGAGCGAATCACGCGGCATCCAGCCGGTCTCGCCGCGCCAACTCCGCACCCGCGCCCAGAGACCGGCGCGGCCGGTCGCGACGACCACGTTGCCCTTGCGAACCAGACCGGTCGCGGGCGACTTGGCATTCGGGATCCGGAAAAGCGTCTCGTCGCGCGTGACCGTGAGCCAGCGCCGCCGCGCCGCCGCGGTCGGACAGAGTTGTCGGCGCCGCGCCGCGCCGGCCAGCGCCTTGCGGACCTTGGCGTAGCCGTGCTCGAACTCGGCGCCCGGCAGGCAACGATAAGTGTAGAAGATGGTCGCGGCGAGGGGGAGCCGCCTACCCTTGGCGACCAGCTCGCGCAGCACCGCCAGCAGCGCCTTGTCGCTCGCCTCGCCGCGATAGCTCAACATGACAAGGTCGGGCTTGCCGCATTTGCCGCCGGCAAGCCAGTCGAGCGCATGCGCCTTGCTGATCGGACTGCCGTGCAGATACATCCGTGACAGGACGTCGATCGAGCCGCAGGCCGCCGCCTGCCGTCCTGCGCCGAGCGCCGCCAGCAGCATCACGACGGAGAGCGTCCGTTTCGCCATCGCAACCACCTTTCCGCGCGCCCGCGGGAGCATTTCGACATGTTAGAGCGCCGAGCTGGGCCGCGCCTTCACCGCCTCGTACCAGCGCTTGGCGTTGGTCTGGTCGTCGGCGAGGCCGAGCTTCAGCCAGCCCGCGAACTCCACCGTCACGAAGGCGGTGATGTCGGCCACCGTATAGGTGTCGCCGGCGATGTATTCGCTCTCGCCCAGCATGCGGTCGAGGTCCTCGAAGAAGCGCGGCACCCGCGCGCGGCCGCGCTCGGCGAGCTCGGGGATCTGCTCGTAGCTGTGCTTGCCGGTCAGCGCGCGTCCGGCCATGGGCTTGGCCGAGTTGCGGAGCGCTTCGCCGACAGCCATGAAACCCTCGACCTCGACCCGCCATTCGCGGTCGGCGACCAGCGCCTTCTCGCGCGCATCGCGGCCCATCAGCGGCGGCTCGGGATGGATCTCCTCCAGATAGCGCCACAGCCCCTGCGTGCTGTTGATATGCGTGCCGTCGTCGAGCTCTAGAACCGGCACGGTCAGATAGGGATTAATCGCCGCAAATTCGGGGCTCATCTGCTCCTTCTCGCGCAGATTGACCTCGACCGTGGGGATGTCGAGCCCCTTCTCGGCGATGAAGATGCGCGCGCGGCGCGGCGAGGGGGCGGTGCTGCAGTCATAGAACTTCATGGGATCTCGGGTCCGGTTTACCTGGTTGGGACGATACGCGCGCCGATGGTTACAGGAATGCCCGCGCAGGTCCAGCGGTAGGGCGCGCGCCCATATTGTTGCACTGCAGCAAAATACTTGCCCTGAACGGTCTGGCATCGCATGCTACAGAATTATGGCGACACCATCGTTCTTCGATGAAATGACATCGCCCGCCGGCGGCGTGCGATCGCCCTATGGCCGATTTTCGCGGCTCCTCGACGACATCCCGCTCAAGCGTCTGAAGACCAAGCAGAGCGAGGCGGACGAGTTCTTCCGCAAGCAGGGCATCACCTTCCTCACCTATGGCGAGGACGGCAGCGACGAGCGCCTGATCCCCTTCGACCCGATCCCGCGCATCCTGAGCGCCGGCGAATGGGAGACCTTGCGCAAGGGCTGCGTCCAGCGCGTGGCGGCGCTGAACATGTTTCTCCGCGACATCTACCACGACCATGAGATCGTCAAGGCGGGCATCGTTCCGGAGCAGATGGTCTTCGGCAATGAGGCATACCGGCCGGAGATGCGCGAGGTCGACCTGCCGCGCGATGTCTACGCGCATATCGCCGGCGTCGACCTGGTGCGCATTTCCGAGAGCGAGTTCTACGTGTTGGAGGACAATCTCCGCACCCCGTCGGGCGTGTCGTACGTCCTGGAGAACCGCGAGATCATGCTGCGCTTGTTCCCGGAGGCCTTCGCGCGCGAGCGCGTGGCGCCGGTGGGCAACTATCCCGACCTCCTGCTGCGCAATCTCCGCGCCGTGGCGCCGGATGTCCTGGGCGATCCGACCGTCGTGGTGCTGACGCCGGGGCGCTTCAACTCGGCCTATTTCGAGCATGTCTTCCTGGCCGACCAGATGGGCGTCGAGCTCGTCGAGGGCAGCGACCTCTTCGTGAAGAACGGCCATGTCTACATGCGCACCACCGAGGGCCCGGTGCAGGTCGACGTAATCTACCGTAGGCTCGACGACGAGTTCCTCGATCCGCTTATTTTCCGGCCCGACTCGGCGCTCGGCGTGGCGGGCCTCCTGTCGGTGGTGCGCTCCGGCGGCGTCACCCTGGCGAATGCCATCGGCACCGGCGTCGCCGACGACAAGGCGATCTACACCTTCGTGCCCGACATCATCCGCTTCTATCTGGGCGAGGAGCCGATCCTCTCCAATGTGCCGACCTACCGGCTCGACAAGGCCGATGAGCTGAAATACGCGCTCGAACACTTGGGCGAGCTGGTGTTCAAGGAGGTGCACGGCTCCGGTGGCTACGGCATGCTCGTGGGCCCGGCCGCGAGCAAGGCCGAGCGCGAGGCCTACAAGGCGCGTATCGAAGCCAATCCCGCCGCCTTCATCGCCCAGCCGACCCTCGCGCTCAGTACCTGTCCGACGCTGGTCAAGCACGGCATCGCCCCGCGCCACGTCGATCTCCGGCCCTTCGTGCTCTCCGGCGAGGAGACGACCGTCATTCCGGGCGGCCTGACCCGGGTCGCGCTTACCGAGGGTTCGCTCGTCGTCAACTCTTCGCAAGGCGGCGGCACCAAGGATACGTGGGTGCTGGAGAGTTGATTGGGCTATGATGCGGCCATTGTTGTCCCACACGGATCGGCGATGCTGAGCCGCAGCGCGGAAGACCTTTACTGGATGTCGCGCTATGTGGAGCGCGCGGAAAACGCCGCGCGCACGCTCGACGTCAGCTACCGCATGTCGCGCCTGCCCTCGGCCACGGGCGGCGAAGAGTTGCACTGGCGCCCGGCGATCGAGATCGGCCCCGACACGACATACTTCGAGAAGACCTATGGCGAGCCGAGCGAAGCCAACGTCATCAAGTACATGGCGCTCGATCTTGACAATCCGTCGAGCATCCTCTCTTGCATCAAGGCGGCGCGCGAGAATGCCCGCGCCGAGCGCACCGCCGTCACTTCGGAGATGTGGGAGGCGCTGAACGCGACCTGGCTGGAGATCGCCGATCTCAATGCCGCCAAGCTCGAGCGCTGGGGCTATCGCTCGTTCTTCGATTGGATCAAGGAGCGCTCGCATCTCTTCCGCGGCGTAACCTTCGGAACGCTGCCGCGCGGCGATGCGTTCCACTTCCTGCGCCTCGGCACCTTCCTGGAGCGCGCCGACAACACCGCCCGCATCCTGGACGTCAAGTATCACGTGCTCCTGCCCGAGGGCGAAGAGGTCGGCGGCGTGGTCGACTATTACCAATGGGGCGCGTTGCTGCGCTCGGTCAGCGCCTTCCGCGCCTACCGCGCAGCCTACCGCGACGCCATCCGGCCGTGGCGGGTGGCCGAGCTCTTGATCCTGCGCCCCGACATGCCGCGGTCCTTGCGGAACTGCTTCGATGAGATGATCCAGACCCTCGAGGCGCTGGCCGGGACCGTGCCGCGCGATTGCCACCGCCTGGCCGTCGAGATCCACGCCAGCCTGCGCTTCGCCCAGATCGACCGCATCGTGCGCGCGGGCCTGCACGAGTTTCTGGACGACTTCGTGGAGAAGAACAACGCGCTCGGCCTTCAGGTCCAGCGCGACTTCATGATGGCCGCACCCGTCGAGGCATAGCCGGCATATCCCATGCACATCCGCGTCCGCCACGAAACCAAATATGTCTACAGCGCGCCACTTTTCCGCAGCACGCAGTATCTGCGCATCACGCCGCGCCACGACGACGGTCAGGCGGTGAGCGGCTGGCGCGTGACGGCGCCGGGCAAGCTCAGCGAATGGCAGGATCACCACCACAACATCTGCCACACGCTGGTCGTCGACCAGCCGGTCGAGCAGCTGTCGGTGGTCGGCGAGGGTCTCGTGGAGACGACCGAGACCTACGGGGTCACACCGGCGATGCCCTATGACCTGCCGACGGCGATCTATTTGCGGCAAACCGATTTCACCCGGCCGGATACGCGCCTCCGGCGCTTCGCGGACAAGTTCCGGCGTGCGGTCGCGGACGACATGGTCAAGGGGCTGCACGCGCTGATGCTGGGGGTGCGCGAGGTGATCGACTATCAGGAGAACGAGACACACGTCCACACGACCGCGGCCGAGGCGCTGGCCGAAGGGGCGGGGGTCTGTCAGGACCACGCCCATGTCTTTATCTCAGCGTGCCGGATTCTCGGCGTACCCGCGCGCTATGTCGGCGGCTATCTCTCCAGCTCGGACGATCCCGTGGAGCACGCCGCCGGCCATGCCTGGGCAGCGGCGCTCGTCCCCGATCTCGGCTGGGTCAGCTTCGATCCCGCCAATGCGGTCTCGGCCACCGAGCGCTATGTCTATGCTACCCAGGGTCTCGACTATGCCGATGTGAGCCCGGTACGCGGCGTCCGCCATGGCGGCGGCGACGAGACGCTCTCGGTCGCGATCAAGCTTCAGGCAACGGCAGCCGAACAGCAGCAGTAAGCGGCCGAAGCCGCGCGACCGTAACTTCTAGCCCGATGAGGCGCATTTGCGCGCGGCGGAGAGCGCGCCGCCGAGCAGCTTGATGGCGACCTCGCGCGGCGGCTTCTTGCCGTCGCGGCGGGCGGTGACGATGCGGGAGGCCTCTTCCTCGCTCAGACTGTCGGCGATGGCCTTGCCCATGCATTCGCACTGGGCCGTGCTCTGCTTGCCGCGGTTCTGACAGCTCGCGGTGAACATCCGCGCCAGCTCGGCCTTGGCGCCAGTCACGCTGGTGCCGCCGCCAATAGAGCCCCCGCCGCCATCGACGACGGCAAGCACAACCGCGATCACGATCAGCAGCGCCAGCACCGCGCCGCCGCCGAACAGCAAAATCTTGGTGTTCTTCGTCAGGCCCGTCGACCCGCCGCCCGCACCGCCCGAGCTGCTGGGAGGTGCTTTGGTTCCGCCCGGTTGTTTCATTTCCCTGGAGATCTCCATTGCCCCCTGTTCCGCCCGTTGGCCGAGGCCGCTGGCGGTGTTGGGTCTGATTGTTGCGGGATCGACGGAAATGATGTCTGCGAGGTTGAACTCGGCCTCGCCGAACCGGACGTCGGTATCGGTCTCGATGTCGGCACTGGAAATCTGCGTCCACTGCCCCTCGTCCTTCACGAAGGTACCAGCCGAGCTGCCGATGTCGGTGAGGCGCCAGACGCCGCCACCCAGATCCTCAAGTTCGGCGTGCTTGCGCGAGATCGACGTATCGTCGAGGACGATGTCATTGGTGTCGCTGCGCCCGATGCGAAGCTTCGCCATGATGCCCCTCTTCGGTGACGCCCCTGGGGGCATTTTCCATCAACAGGCCGGCATGCCTTTTGCCATTCATTGTTGGCGGCGGGCGTGCCGGCTGGTCTTCATTGCCGTCCGAACCATCGTCGCATGAATTGCGCGGCGATTCCATCGGGTTGGGACTGCTTACCGCGCCGCGTAGCCGCCATCCATGGTCAGCGTCGTGCCGGTGGTGAAGGACGAGCGCGCGGAGGCGAGGAAGACGATTGCCTCGGCGACCTCCTCCGGCCGGCCCAACCGCTTCATCGGCGCTTGCTTGGCCATCGACGCGCGTACGTCGTAGCCCAAAGTCTGCGCGGTTTCCTCGGTCATGCCCGTGTCGATATAGCCGGGGCAGACGGCGTTGATCCGGATCGGATAGCCGAGTGCCGCGCATTCGATGGCGGCCGAGCGCGTGAGCGAGGCGACGCCGCCCTTGGCCGCGCCGTAGCCGCCGATATGCGCCGCACCGACGAGCGCATAGACCGAGGCGAGGTTGACGATGGCGCCGCCGCTGCTCTTCATCATGCGGATACCGTGTTTCACGCCGAGGAAGACGCCGTCGAGATTGACCGCGTTCACCCGCCGCCACGAGGCGAGCGTCGTTTCCTCCAGCGGGATCGGCTCGGGCAAAACCCCGGCATTGTTCACCAGCACGCGGAGCGTACCGAAGGCGTCGGCCGCCGCCGCCAGCGCCCATTCCCAGGCCGCCTCGTCGGTCACGTCGTGTGCGACGAAGCGCGCCGCGCCGCCGGCGGCCTCGACCAGCCCCACGGTTTCCGCGCCGCCGGTTTCGTTCACGTCGCTCACGATGATCCGCGCGCCCTCGCGGGCGAGCGCCAGCGCCGTCGCCCGTCCGATGCCCGAGCTCGCACCCGTCACCAACGCGCAGACGCCCTCCAGGCCGGTCTCGTCGCCGTTCGCAGTCATCGCCGTTCCCTCATGCCGCGCTCACCCGGTAGCCCAGGCGCGGGAAATACACGATCACCTCGCCTGCACGGTCGTCGCGCCGCCGCACCGCGACCTGGGACGGCGTCAGCAGCGCGAGACCGCCGGTCACCGGCGGTGAGCCGCGGTCGACCGACGCGACCGTGACCTGCTGGCCGGCGACGAAGCTTGCATCCTCGATCGGCCCGTCGGCGGGCAGTGCGTTGCCGCTGGCGGCGGCTTCCTCGATGGCCGCCTCTGCGCTCATCTCGCTGCGCTCGGCATGGCCGATCTCGGCGATCCGGGCCATCCAGTCGGTGATCGCCTGATCGTCCGTAACCTCGCCCAGCAGCTTCCTCGGCAGCACGTCGAGGAACCACAGGCAGTGATAGAGCGCGATGTCGGCGAGCCCCGGCGCGTCGCCCAGCACGTAGTCGTCATCCGTGTGCAGCATGCGCGCGATCCATTCGACCTGGGGCAGCACCTGCTCGCGGGCGCGTTCGCCGCTTTTCGCAAGCAATTCCGGCGTCGGCGGCCGCAGCCCGAACATGGCGGCCCGGTCGTCGTGGAATTCCTGCGGCAAGGCGTCGGCATTCACCCCCACGGCAAACCGCGCCGCCGGCCAGAAAAGATTGGTCTCGGCCCAGAACGCCAAGGCTTTGTGGTGCCCGGCGCGGCCGTCCGGATAGAGCGTCGGCGCGGGCCAGCGCCGCTCGATCTCGTCGGCGATCAGGAGCGTGTCGCAGAAGATCTCGGCGCCGATCTGCATCGTCGGGGTGCGGCGATAGCCCCCCGTCAGCGCCATGAGGTCAGGCTTCGGCAGCACCATCGGGATTATGACCGAGCGCCAGGCGACGCCCTTCCGCCCGAAAATTAAGCGAATCTTCTCCGAAAACGGCGACATATCGAAGTGATGGAGGAT
>CAZBRE010000002.1:0-1852 GCA_964494065.1 uncultured Alphaproteobacteria bacterium | reverse complement strand
TGAACACCATGCCCGGTTTCCCGCCCTATGTGCGGGGCCCGCGCGCGACCATGTACACCAACCGGCCCTGGACCATCCGGCAGTATGCGGGCTTTTCCACGGCCGAGGCCTCGAACGCCTTCTACCGCAAGGCGCTGGCGGGCGGGCAGATGGGCTTGTCGGTCGCCTTCGATCTCGCCACGCATAGGGGCTACGACAGCGATCATCCGCGCGTCGAGGGCGATGTCGGCAAGGCGGGCGTCGCCATCGACAGCGTCGAGGACATGAAGATCCTCTTCGACGGCATTCCGCTCGAAAAGATGTCCGTTTCGATGACCATGAACGGCGCCGTGCTGCCCGTCCTCGCAGGTTTCATCGTCGCGGGCGAGGAGCAAGGCGCCAAGCGCGCGGATTTGAGCGGCACCATTCAGAACGACATTCTGAAGGAGTTCATGGTCCGCAACACCTACATCTACCCGCCCGCGCCCTCGATGCGAATCGTCGCCGACATCATCGAGTACACGGCCAAGGACATGCCGCGCTTCAACTCGATCTCGATCTCCGGCTATCACATGCAGGAGGCGGGGGCGACCTGCGTGCAGGAGCTCGCCTTCACCCTCGCCGACGGCATGGAATACGTCCGTGCCGCGCGGTCGAAGGGGCTCGACGTCGACGCCTTCGCGCCGCGCCTTTCCTTCTTCTTCTGCCTCGGCATGAACTTCTTCATGGAGATCGCCAAGCTGCGCGCCGCGCGCCTGCTGTGGTCGCGCATCATGAGCGACTTCGGCGCCAAGGACCCGCGCTCGCTGGCGCTCCGCACGCATTGCCAGACCTCGGGCGTCTCGCTCACCGAGCAGGACCCCTACAACAACATCATGCGCACGACCATCGAGGCGATGGCGGGCGTTCTCGGCGGCACCCAGTCGCTCCACACCAACTCCTTCGACGAGGCGCTCGCGCTGCCCAGCGAGTTCGCCGCGCGCATCGCCCGCAACACGCAGCTCGTCATCGCCGAGGAAAGCGGGATAACGCGCACCGTCGACCCGCTCGGCGGCAGCTACTACGTCGAGGCTCTTACCGCCTCGGTGGCCAAGGAAGCCTGGGCGCTGATCGAGGAAGTTGAGGAACTGGGCGGTATGACCAAGGCGGTCGAGACCGGCATGCCCAAAATGCGCATCGAGGAATCGTCGGCCAAGAAGCAGGCGCGCATCGACCGCGGCGAGGAGGTCATCGTCGGCGTCAACAAATACGAGCCCGCCGAGCCCGACCATGTCGACATCCTCGACATCGACAACGCGGAAGTCCGCCGCTCCCAGATCGCGCGCTTGAAGCAGGTCAAAGGCAGCCGCGATCCCAAGGCCTTGGACGCCGCGCTGAAAGCGCTCACCAAGATCGCCGAGACGGGCGAGGGCAACCTGCTCGCCGGCGCCGTCGAGGCCGCGCGCGCCCGCGCCACGGTGGGCGAGATCTCCACCGCGCTGGAGCAGGCCTGGGGCCGGCACCGCGCCGAGATCCGCGCGATATCAGGCGTCTACGGCGCCGCTTACGACGGAGACGCCATGTTCGACAAGATCCGCGCCGAGATCGACGCCTTCGCCGCCGAGGAGGGCCGCCGCCCGCGCCTGCTGGTGGCCAAGATGGGCCAGGACGGCCACGACCGCGGCTCCAAGGTGATCGCCACCGCCTTCGCCGATATGGGCTACGACGTCGATGTCGGGCCCTTGTTCGCCACCCCCGCCGAGGCCGCCCGCCAGGCGATCGAGAACGACGTCCACGTGATCGGCATCTCCTCCCAGGCCGCCGGCCACAAGACCCTGGTCCCGCAGCTCGTCGACGAGCTCCGCAAGGGCGGCGGCGGCGACATCGTGGTGGT
>CAZBRE010000001.1:100944-104635 GCA_964494065.1 uncultured Alphaproteobacteria bacterium | reverse complement strand
GGCACGCCGCCGAAGCCGATCTGGTAGAGCTGGTACCACTCGCCCTGCCGGTTGTAGCCCGAATACATGAAGTGCGGGCTGTCGGAGAAGCCGGCCGCGCACAAGGCGTCGGGCGCGCCCTGGCCGAGCAGCCCGCTCATGATGTCGAAGATGCGCGCCAGCATATGCGTGCGCGAGCTCAAGGCCGCGGGGCGGATCGGCTTCAGGATCGAGCCGCGCGGGATGCGCACGTCGACGAGGTCGTAGAAGCCGTCGTTGAAGAGGATCTGTGGGTCGAAGATGTTGATGAAGAAGGCGCCCAGGAACATCTTGAACATCTCTTCGTTCAGCAAGAAGTTCACCGAGCTGATCGACTGCGGATCGGTGCCCTCGAAATCGAAGATCACCTTTTCGCCCTCGCGCCACATGGAGCAGGCGACCTTGTAGGGCCCCATGCCCATGCCGTCGTCGTCGATGAAGTCCTCGAAATAGGCCTTCTTCTCCGGGATCACCATCTGGATGATCGAGCTCATGGCGCGCTTGTTGCGGTCGAGCATCTCGGCCATCGCGGCGACGAGCTGATCGACCCCGAAGCGCTCGGCCATCTCGCGGACCCGGCGCTCGGCGAGCCTGAGTGCGGCGACGATGGCGTTGAAGTCCGAGCGGTTCCAATCGGGCAGGCGGCAGTTCCTGAGAATAAGCTCGAGCGTCTCGGTGTTGAGCTCGCCCTTGCGGTAGATCTTCACCGGCGGGACCTGGATGCCCTCCTCGAAGACCTGCGCAGCGTCCGTTGGCAGGCTGCCCGGCACCTTGCCGCCGATATCGGTCATGTGCCCGAACATCGCCGCCCAGGCGACGATGCGCCCGTCGATGTAGATCGGCATCATGGTCAGCCAGTCGTTCAGGTGGCTGATCGCGCCGTTGCACATATAAGGGTCGTTGGTGAGGAAGATGTCGCCGTCCTCGATGGTGCCGTCATAGCCCTGCTGGAAGCCCCAGAAGAACGAGCCGAACTGCCCGACCACCATCTTGCCGTCGGGATTGGCGATCATCGGGAAGGCGTCGTGCTGCTCGCGGATGCCGGGCGACATCGCCGTGCGGAACAGCACCGCGTCCATCTCGGTGCGCGCGTTCCGGAGCGCGTTCTCGATGATGTCGAGGGTGATCGGGTCGACCTCGACCGGGCTGAAGGGCGTCGTGTTGGTCTGGATTACCTTGGCTGGCATGGTGCCACGCTTTCCTAACGCCCGTTCAGCGGGCGGATGATGATGTTGCCGATCTCGTCGACCTCGCCGGCATGGCCGGGCAGGATGAGCGTCGTGGAATCCATCTCGGTCACGATGGCGGGGCCGGTGATGCGGTCGCCCGCAAGCAGCTTGCCGCGCTCATAGATCCGCGCCGGATGGTCGGCGCCGTCGACGAAGATCGTCGTCTCCTCGTAGGCGGCATGCGCGGCGTCGCCGTTGCCTCGCTCGAGCCGTCCCGCCGCGACGAAGCTCTCGCGGCCCTGCACCAGGGCGCGCAGATTATAGAGCTCGCGCTGGGCGTCGAGCCTGAACGTAAAGAGCTGCTCGTGCATGTCGTCGAAGCGCCGCCCGGCTTCTTCCAAACCGCCGCGCGCGACATCCTCGGGCGACATATCGACGGTGAGCCGCATGCCTTGGCCGGCGTAGCGCAGATCGATCTGGTAGAGCGTCGTCTGTTCCGCCCGCGGCACGCCCTCGGCGTCGAGCGCCTCGGCCGCCTGCGCCGCCAATTCTTCGAGGATCCCCGAGACCTCCCGGTCGCTGGTCTCCGAGAAACGCCGCACGAAGGTGCGCGAGGCTTCGTTCCGCACCCGCGTCGTCGCATCGCCATACGCACACAGCACGCCCGGCCCCGGCGGGACGATGACGGGCCAGGAGTTCATGAGCTTGCCGAGTGCATTCACGTGGAGCGGCCCCGCGCCGCCGAAGCCGACGAGCGCGAAGTCGCGCGGATCGAAGCCCTGCTCGACCGAGACGAGGCGGAGCGCGCCGAACATGTTCTCGTTGACGATATTGACGATGCCTTCCGCCGCCGCCTTGAGCGGCAGGCCCATCGCGTCGGCCACCGTCTTCACCGCGCGCTCGGCCGCCTGCCGGTCGAGCTGCATGTCGCCGCCGAGCTTGGCTTCGGCCGGCAGATAGCCGAGGACAACATTGGCGTCCGTCACCGTCGGCTCCGCGCCGCCCTTGCCGTAGGCCGCTGGTCCCGGTTCCGCGCCCGCGCTCTGCGGGCCGACGCGCAGCGCCTTCGTGAGCTCGGGCACATAGGCGATCGACCCACCGCCCGCGCCCACCGTCCGCACGTCGACGGAGGAGGCCCGCACCGTCACGTCGGCCACGCGCGTCTCGCGCCGCGTCTGCGCCACGCCGTCCTGGATCAGCGCCACGTCGGTCGAGGTACCGCCCATATCGAAGGTCAGCAGGTTCTCGTACCCCGCCTGCTTGGCCATCCAGATCGCGCCCGAGACGCCGCCCGCCGGTCCGCTCATCAGCAGGTTCACCGGCGTCGACTTGGCGGCGTCCGCAGACGCCAGCCCGCCATCCGAGCGCAGGATATGGAGCTGCACGCCCTTCATGCGCGTATCGAGCTCGGCGAACAGATTCTCGATATAGGTCGAGACCACCGGGCGGATGTAGGAGTTCACCACCGTCGTCTCGGTGCGCTCGTATTCGTACATCTCCGGCACGACCTCCGACGAGATCGAGACCGGCACGCCCGGCATGATCTCTTCCGCGATCTTGCGCACGCGGACCTCGTGCTCGCCGCTGGCGTAGGCGTTCATGAGCGAGACGGTGAGCGCCTCGATGCCCTCGCCGCGCAGTTTCCCGAGGTCCTCGCGCAGCTTCGCCTCGTTGAGCGGATCGACGATCTCGCCCTTGGCGCCCATGCGCTCATCAGCCTCGATGGTGAGTTCGAGCGGGGCGAGCGGGTCCGACTTGTTGAAGATGACCCAGCCGCCCAGGCCGCCCGGCACGTAGGAGCGCGCGATCTGGAGGACCTGCTTGTAGCCCTTGGTGGTGACGAGGCCGACCCGGGCGCCGCTGCCGGTCAGCACCGTGTTGGTCGCCACGGTCGTGCCGTGCATCACCGCGCCGATGGCGCTCGGCTCGATGCCTGCGAGACCGCAGATGCGCTCGATGCCGTTGAGGACGCCCTGCGAGCTGTCCTGCGGTGTGGAGGGCACCTTGGCCGTGAAGGTCTGGCCCGTCGCCTCCTCGATCAACAGCAGATCGGTGAAGGTTCCACCGACATCGACGCCGAGCTGATAGCCGCCGCTCCCCGCCGGGCGCCGCGCCGGCGCGGGCCGTGGCGCCGGGCGAGAGGGGGCGGGGGGCGGCGCGACGGGCGCCCGCGCCTCCGCCGGCTTTTCACGCGCTTCGGGTTCCGGCGCCCGCGCCTCCGGCTCGTAGCGTTCGACGCGCGGCGCTTTCGCTGCGGGCGGGGGAGGTGGCGGCGCCTTCGGCGTCTCGCGGGCGATCGGTGCCTCGGCGGGCGCCTCGCCATTACCCAGCCGTTCGACGCGGGCGTCGAGGTCGTCGAGCTGGCGGTCGAGTGACCGCGATTCAGTTCCGGTGTCTGTTCGGCCGCCTAGGCCGTCGACCCGGCGCTTCAGCGCGTCGAGCTGATCGTCGAACCAGCTTGTGAGATTTTCCTTGTCGTCGCTCATCCGCCCCCGCCGTAGGCT
>CAZBRE010000001.1:98499-100844 GCA_964494065.1 uncultured Alphaproteobacteria bacterium | reverse complement strand
TCCTGATGCGGCCGCTCGTCGTGGTCGCCGACGCAGTCCTCGGGCACGATCGTCCGGAACCCCCACTGGAAGCTGTCGATCACCGAGGCGCGGATGCAGCCCGAGGTGACGCAGCCGGTGACGATCACCGTGTCCACGCGCTCCTTGGAGAAGAAGGAGACCAGCGGTGTCTGGAAGAAGATCGAGGCGCCCGACTTGCAGAAGGCGACGTCGTAGTCGCGGTCGTAGATCTTGGGGTCGATCTCGGTGCAGGGATGGCCGTGCACCAGATCCTCGGCGACCGCCGCCACCTTCCAGTACGGCATGTCGCGCTTGGTCGGCGAATAGGCGGTGTAGCAGGTCGCGACCGGCACGTTCGCGCGCCGCGCCAGGTCGAGCACCCGCGCCGTGTTGTCGACCGCCCGCTCGATCAGCGGCGCGCCGCCGAGCGGGTATTTCGGATCAGTGAAGGCGGTCTGGAAGTCGACCACGATGACGCCCGGCCGCTCGCCGTAGCCGATGTCGCTCGCCCCGTAGGTGCGCTCTTTATAGGTCTCGGTCGATTGATCGCTCATCGCTCGCCTCCCGTCACCACCCGCGGCCATGATCGTAGCGCATCGAAGCCCCAACGTACCAGCCGAGAGGCGTTTGGCATGGCCCGGCGATCGGGCTAACGTGGCGGTCTCCCTCGTGTTCAAGCGGGGGGTGCGCACCTTCCAGGCGGGGCGAATGGACGAAAGATCGGCCATCTTTCTGCAGATCATGATCGGCGTGGCGATCGTCGGCCTCGTCGGCTTCCTCGTCGTGCTGGTCGGCCGCTATGTGCGGGGGCCCCAGACATCCGGGGGCTCGGCGGGAAACGTGGCCGCGCGGGCGCGCTGGCCGGAGTTGCTGCTTGCCCTCGTCGCGGCAATCGCCGTCGCGGTGATCGTGATCTGGCAGTTCCCGCCCATCGAGGGCAGCGCGCAGGCGGCCAAGACCTGGCGCAGCGAGCCGCGCACGATCGTCTTCTTCGTCGTCATGCTGGTCGCCGCCGGTGTCGGGCTCCTAGCCTTTCTCGTCTATCTCTTCGCGCGTAAGGAAACCCTGCCCGCCGCTCCGTCCGCCGGAACGCGCGAGGAAGCCCAGGCCGAAGCCGCCGCCCCGCCGGCCGAGCACGAAACCCCCAAGGCCGGCCGTCTGCTCGGACTGCTGCTGCTGGGCGTTGCCGTTCTGCTGCTGGCCTGGATCCATCTGCCCAAGGTCCAGCAATACGGGCTCATGCTCTACGTGCTCTACCCGGCGAGCGCCGCCGTCGCGCTGGTCATGCTGTTCGACAAGGCGACGCGCCGCTGGAGCGCCAAGCCCGCCTCCGCGACGATGCGCGAGTGGCTGCTCTGCGACGCCGTCACCTTCCTGCTCGTCCTCGGCTTCCTCAATCTGCTCGGATCGAATGCGGGCGAGAAATACGCTTCGGTCCATTGGGACATGCTGCATATCGCGGCGTTCTTCTTCGTCTTCTGGCTGCTCGACCGCAAGCTGACTCGGCTCCGCTTCCTGGTCGCCTACGCCTACCTCGTGGCGCTGCCGATCCTCTATCTCATCTGGCGCGGGACGCAGGGTATCGCCGCGGCCAAGGATGCCGGCTTCTGGGGCAGCGTCTGGCCTTTCTTCATCCTGGCGATCATCTTTTTCGTGCTGGAAATCTTCGTTCTCGCCGTGCGGCGCGAGGGCGAGGTCCGGCCCGATGCAGGGGTCCTGCCGACGCTCAAGGACACGGTGTTCGTGATCGCCTATGGGGTACTGCTGCTGATCGCGGCCTGAGGCGGGATATCGGCGTGAAGGGCCCCGCAATTGCGCCCGACCGGGCGGATCAGGTAGAAATCTAAGCCATCCGGCCTTTTTCGGGGCCACCGGGGGCAAGAACAACAACGAGGCGGGGCGACGATGTCAGGATGGCAGTGGTTCTGGACGCTGGTCGGCTTCCTCGTCTACATCATCGTCCTCATCTTCCTCTATTTCTATAAGCCCTTCGAAGAGCTGTTCAATTTCGTCGTCAACGATACGACCTTCGGCAACGTCATCTTCTGGGCGGCGTTGATCGCGGGGATCGTCGGCTTCTGCGGCTATCACTGGCGCGCCTACCGCATCCACATCGTCCAGCAGAAGAACGTCGAGGCGATGGTGTTGAGCTCGCTGCGCGGCTCGACCTTCGCCGCCATTCTGCTCAGCGGCGGCGCAACCTTGCAGGCGGTCCAGAACCTCTGCGTCTACCTGGTGCGCCAGGAGGTCGTGATCGGCGGAGAGCTCGGTAAGCGCGTCGCCGCCGTGCTGGCGCTGATCGTGCTGACCGGCGTCTTCTGCCTGATCTTCTGGCTGCTCAAGGT
>CAZBRE010000001.1:0-98399 GCA_964494065.1 uncultured Alphaproteobacteria bacterium | reverse complement strand
TGGCGCTGATCGTGCTGACCGGCGTCTTCTGCCTGATCTTCTGGCTGCTCAAGGTGATGCGGAGCGGAACCCAGTCGGGTGCGCCGACGCCCAACGCCAGACAATCCTAGTTCGTCATCCCGGACGTTAGGCGAGCCCGAAAACCTTCAGGTTTTCGGAAAGCGAGACTTGCGATCCGGGATCCAGAGTAGCTAGGGCGGAGCAGCGGCCCTGGATCCCGGATAGCTCGATTTACCAACGAAATCACAGATTTCGGGTAAATCGGCTTCCGGGATGACGATGATAATTTATCGGCAACGCAGTTGCGCCGATTTACTGCGCGGCGTCCAGGTAACCCTCGCCGTTGCCGTTCGCGGTCCGGCTCGCCGCCGCGTGGGCGCCGCCGTAGGGGCCGCGCTTGACGAACATGCCGTCGCCGGCGCGGCCGACATACTGGCCCTTGTCGATCACCACCTTGCCCCGGCTGATCACCGTCTCGGTGAAGCCCCGCACCCGCATGCCCTCGAAGGCGTTGTAGTCGATGTTCATGTGGTGGGACTTGGGATTGTGGACGCTGATCGTCTCCTCGTGGTTGGGATCGAAGATGACGATGTCGGCGTCGCTGCCCACGGCGATCGTGCCCTTCTTGGGGAAGAGCCCGAAGATCTTGGCCGGCGCCGTCGAGGTGAGCTCAACGAAGCGGTTCAAGTCGATCCGCCCCTGGCCCACGCCGTAATGGTAGATCAGGCTCATCCGGTTCTCGATCCCCGGCCCGCCATTGGGGATCTTGGAGAAGTCCGTTTTGCCGAGCTCCTTCTGCTCCTTCATGCAGAACGGGCAGTGATCCGTCGAGATCACGTTTAGGTCGCCGCAGCGCAGGCCGTTCCACAGCTCGTCCTGGTTCCACTTCTCGCGCAGCGGCGGCGTCAGCACGTATTTCGCCCCGTCGAAGCCCGGCTCGTCATAGGCCGTCACGTCGAGCAGCAGATATTGCGGGCAGGTCTCGGCATGCGCCATGACGCCGCGCGCCTGGGCGTCGCGCAGCTCCTTCAGCGAATCGTAGGCGCTTAAGTGCACGATATAGACCGGCGAGCGCGCCACCTCGGCGATCGCCAAGGCCCTATGCGTGCCCTCGGCTTCCAGCCGCGTCGGCCGCGTGAGCGCGTGCTGCTTCGGCTCGATATGGCCTTCTGACAGCGCGATCTTGATCAGCTCGTCGATGACGATGCCATTCTCGGCATGCATGCAGACGAGCGTGCCGTCCTCGCCGGCCTTGCGCATGGTACGGAAGATCGTGCCGTCGTCCGACAGCATCGCCCCCGGATAGGCCATGAAGAGCTTGTAGCTGGTGACGCCCTCGTCGGCGAGGCGGCGCATCTCGGCCGTGCGCTCCTCCGGCATGTCGGTGATGATCATGTGAAAGGCGTAGTCGACCGCCGTCGTGCCCGCCGCCTTCTGATGCCAGGTGTCGAGCGCCTCGATCGTCGACTGACCTTTGTTCTGCACCGCGAAGTCGATGATGCAGGTGGTGCCGCCGTAGGCCGCTGCCCGTGTGCCCGTCTCGAAGGTGTCGGAGGTGGTCGTGCCGCCGAAGGGCAGCTCCAGATGCGTGTGCGGGTCGATGCCGCCGGGGATCACCAGTTTGCCCGAGGCGTCGATCACCGTGTCCGCCTCGATCTCCAGCGCCTGGCCGATCAGTGTGACCGACGTGTCATGGACATAGATGTCGGCAGCATAGTCGTCGCTCGCCGTCACCACGCGGCCGTTCTTTATCAGCACGCTCACCCGAACACCCCCGGAAAGTTCGTCTTCAATTCAGTTTTGAGCCCGAAACGCACTACGGTAGTATCAAATTCGACATTTGGGGGGAATCGTCGTGTTTCGCGTCTCCTTTTTCGACTGGGCCGGTTCGCGGCGTGCGCCCGTCAACAAAACGATACTCAACAAAATCACCAAGAAATCACCTTAGGCAGGAGTAGGAGAAGGCCGATGACCAAGACCCCATCGAATAATGCGAGCCGCCGGAAGAAATCCGGCATCACCCGCCGGCGCTTTGTCGGCACGGCCGCGGCGGCGACCGCGATCACCGGGTTCCCGGCCATCGTCAGCGCCGCGGAGACGATCCGCACGATCGGCCTCGGCGTCAGCATCATCAACGAGATCCAGGGCCGCGCCTCGAAGGATCTGAAGCTGCGCATCCGCGGCCAGGCGCTCGGCTACGGCGCCATGTTCGGCAAGATGCTGAACCAGAACGACCAGTACGAGGTCGCCGAGGGCTACTACAATGACTTCGACGTGATGATCCCGGCCAAGGTCTGGCAGCCGATCGACACCAAGCGCATCAAGAACTGGGACAAGGTCACCAATCTCTCCAAGACCGGCAAGCTGACCCCGGACTCGAAATACGGCCAGGGCGATGCGCCGTTCCGTCATCTCTGGCTCGACAAGGACGGCAATCGGGTGAAGGGTCCGTCGCGCTACATCTCGGCGGTGCCGGCCTGGCACAATGCCGATTCGCTCGGCTACAACCCGAAGGAGACCAAGCGCAAGATCGAGACCTGGGCCGAGCTCTTCAGCCCCGACTTCAAGGGCCGGGTCGCCCTCCTCAACACGCCGCAGATCGGCACCATGGACGCCGCCATGGGCATGGAGGCGATGGGCCTCATGAAGTTCAAGAACAAGGGCGACATGACCAAGCCGGAGATCGACCAGCTGGTCAACTTCCTGATCAAGAAGAAGAAGGAAGGCCACTTCCGCGCCTTCTGGGAAACCTTCGGCCAGTCGGTCAACCTGATGGTGAGCGGCGAGGTGGTGCTGGAGAGCATGTGGTCGCCGGCGGTGACCGCGGTCAAGGCCGAGGGCGTGCCCTGCGTCTACGCCTTCCCCAAGGAAGGCATGCGCGGCTGGCACGGCGGGCTCTCGATCTCGGCCAAGGTCAAGGGCAAGAAGCTCGATGCGGCCTATGAGTACATCAACTGGTGGCTCGACGGTTGGGCCGGCGCCTTCGTGGCGCGCCAGGGCTACTACATGTCGGTGCCCGAGACGGTGAAGACGCATCTCTCGAAGGAAGAGTGGGACTTCTGGTACGACGGCAAGCCCGCCGCCAAGGCGCTCCCCGATCCCTTCGGCACCGAGATCGTCAAGAAGGGCGAGATCCGCGACGGCGGCTCCTACGAGAACCGCTTCAAGAACATCGCGGTGTGGAACTCGCTGATGAAGGAGAACGACTATCTCGTGAAGCGCTGGACCGAGTTCCTCAGCGCCTGAGGTCCGAACCGGCCCGCCGGTAAATGGGCCGGCGGTTAGAACAGGAACGGACGGGCGGGGCGGTTTCGGCCGGCCCCGCCCGTTTGCCGCCCGTTTCCCGCTTGATGCGGGCACCGGGCGGGACGAAAGGGAATGGGGTGCGGGCGACGTGAATGACGTGCCGCAAAACGCCCCGCTGCAGCACCGGGGCCTGATCGGCGAGCAGCCGACGCCGCCGCCCGATGTGGTAGCGGCGGTGCGCAAGATCCGCCGCGAATCGGGGTTCCCGATCGGCTGGCTGATCGCGCCGGCGACGCTGTGGCTGTTCCTGTTTCTGGTGCTGCCGCTGATCGGTATCGTCGTCTTCAGCTTCTGGGAGGCGTCGGCCAAGGGCATGACGCCCGACTTCACGCTCCGCCATTACGGGGCGTTTTTCGTCGTCGACGGGTTCTTCGATCCCAATTCGCGGAATTTCCTCACCCCCGGCGTGTTTGCCCGCACGCTGTGGACCACCGTCCGCTTCACCCTCACGGTGATGTTCTTCTGCCTCATCATCGGCTATCCGGTCGCCTTCTTCCTGTCGATGCAGGTCAAGGCGTTCAAATGGCAGCTGGCGCTCTTTCTGCTCGCCATGGTGCCGTTCTGGACCAGCTATCTCATCCGCGCGGTCGCCTGGCTGCCGATGCTGGGCCGGCGGGGGCTCCTCAACAAGGCGCTGATGGGTCTCGGCATCATCGACAAGCCGACCTCGGTGCTGCTCTATTCGGAATTCGGCTACACGATGGCGCTGGTCCAGCTCTACGTCGTGCTCTGCATCGGGCCGATCTTCTTCTCGCTCGCCAAGATCGACCGCGCGATCCTGGAGGCCGCCCGCGACATGGGCGCCAATTCGTGGCAGGTCTTTCGCGAGATCATCGGCCCGCTCTCGCTGCCGGGCGTGGCGATCGGCATGATCTTCATCTTCGTCATGATCATGGGCGAGTTCGCCACCGCCGTCGTCGTCTATGGCGGCAAGACCTCGACCACCGGCACCGTCATCCTGAACTACTATGCGATCGCGAACTATCCTTTCGCCGCGGTCAACGCGATCATGCTGATGCTGGCGATGATGATCGGCGTCGTCATCATCCTGCGCATCGTCGACATCCGCAAGGAGCTCTAGGCGATGGCGCGGTGGACCAAGCGACGGACCAAGGCGCTCGGCGTGAAGACGGGGTTCAGCGTCTATTACGCCCTCTTCATCGTCTTCATCTACGGGCCGATGATCGCGATGTTCATCCTCTCCTTCCAGGGGCGGCGCGGCGGCACCAGCTTTCCGATGCGCGGCTTCAGCCTTTATTGGTGGAACCGCCTGCTCGAGCCCTCGACGGTGGGCGACTTGCAGGGCGCGCTCGGCCGCTCGCTCATCCTCGCCCTCGTCGTCATGGTGATCACGGCGATCTTCTCCACCATGCTCGCCATGGCCTTCCGCAAGCGGTTCGTCGGCTCGGGCGCGCTCTTCTACACGGTGATGGCGGGGCTCATGGTGCCAGGCGTGCTCTTGAGCCTCGGCCTCGCGACCCTGCTGCGCCAGATCGGCCTGCCGCCGGCCTGGTGGTATTCGGGGCTCGGCGTGCATGTGGTCTGGACGCTGCCCTTCGGCTTCCTCGTGATGATGGCGGTCTTCAACCGCTTCGATGCCAGCCTGGAGGAGGCGGCGCGCGACATGGGCGCCAGCGAATGGACCGTCTTCAAGGAGGTGACGCTGCCGCTCATCCTGCCGGGCATCGTCGCGGCCGGGCTCTTCGGCTTCACCCTCTCATACGATGAGTTCGCGCGGACGACATTGCTCGCGGGCGAGCTCAACACGCTCCCCCTCGACATCAACGCCTCGATGACCCAGCGGATAAGGCCCACGCTCTTCGCGCTCGGCACCGCCTCGACCATCCTGTCGCTGCTGATGATCGGGCTCTTCCTGGTCGTCTACACGGTCCTCTACCGGCGTTCGCATTAGGGCGCGGCGGACGACGGCAATCGGCCCGGCGTGGGCAGAGAAAGGCGCCCCGTCGACTCGACCACCGTGCCCGCCTAGACTTCCGCCGGCGGCGCGCATCAGCAACGGAGCAACGCAATGGCGGTGGAGCTGTATCACTTCTGGAGCTCGGTGTGCTCTGTGCGGGCGCGGATGGCGCTGGAGGAAAAGGGCGTCCCCTGGGAGAGCCGATATATCGATCTCTTCCAATTCCAGCAGATGACACCCGAATACCTCGCCATCAACCCCGACGGCGTGGTCCCCACCCTGGTGCACGACGGCGAGCCGGTGCGCGAGTCGGCGATCATCATCGAGTACATCGATGAGGCCTTCGACGGGCCGGCCCTCAAGCCCGACCGCGCGATCGACCGTGCCCGGATGAGGGAGTTCATGCGGTTTACCGACGACCGGTTTCCGGCCATCGTCTTTCCGACCTACGTGAAATACATCCTGCCCAAGCTCAAGAACCGGTGGGGCGAGGAAGAGCTCCGCAAGCAGGCCGACCGCCGGCCGATCGATTTCTACAAGGACGTGCACGGACGCGGCGTCAGGGGCGAGATCTCGCCGGAAGAGATCGAGCGCTGCGACAAGTCGATCGAAGAGATCCTCGATCGAATGGAGACGATGATCGCCGATTCGAGCGGACCATGGCTGATGGGAAGTGGACTAAGTCTCGCCGACATTATGGTCGCGCCCTACTTTTATCGCCTACTCGCGCTCGGCCGCGATGACATGTGGGCCGAGGGCGTGCGCCCGCGTGTCCATGCCTGGTACGACGCGCTGAACCAACGTCCGGCCTTTCGCACCGCGGTCGAGTGGCCCGACGAGACCGGCGGCGGTTACGAGGAGGTGGGGCTCACCACCAACCGTTAGGCTGGACTGTTGTGACTTGGAAGAACGGGTGGGCGAACATGGACGAGCCCCGCCGACATCGCCGAGCAGTGCGTTTGGCGGAGGTCGATTTCACGCTCTCCCACAACAAGTACACGTGGACGGCCATTGTAGAAGCGGCGTGCGGCCGGGATTTGTCCGCCGAGGTATTGACGCTTTTCAATAAGTTTGGATGGATATCGCAACCAGTGAGTTGATTCGAAAATCAATCTCGCGTTATCGTGGACGATCTTTGCGTGCCCGTGGGCATGCATTCTGAGCAATTTTGGCTCAGCGGACGTTTTGAAACCGACCCCGGAATGAAGCGACGCGGCGCCAAGCTGTCCGGGCAACGGTGTCTGCATGCAATGGCCGGAAACCGGGAGAAAGCTGACTCCCAGGTGGCATTTGCCACAAAACAGACGCCGCAAGAAAGCAAATCGGAGTTGCCACTATCCGCGGATAGGTTAGGAGGCAATTCGTTGGCTCGAACATCAAATGCCAAGTTTGAGGACCGGCGCGATCCGATAGACAGGCGCGTCTTGGTAATGGTGGTCGCGGTCGGCGTCGCCGTGGCAGCTGGGTTGGAGGTAGTGCAATTGCTTCTGCCGGAAGTGCCCGATGCTGCCATTTGTCATTTCGCGGCATATCCAGCCGAAGAACTGTTTCGCGGGAAACCGAAAGAGCCCGCACTTGGCGGGCTCAACATATTGGACCCATTCCGGCCGTTCATTGCACTTGCGGCGCGTGATGGTCCCAACTTTGCCGGCGCCTATACCGTGGTCCCGTATCAAATCGACAAAAGGAGTGTCGAGGTCCTTGTGATCAGCGCCCGCACCGGAATGGTCCACAGGGCGCCAAACGCCACAGGTTATGTTGTAAGGCACAGGCTCAATAGTCGTCTGCTCGTATACCAAGTTGATCCGACATGGAGAAAAGCCGGGACGACTAAATATTTCGTGTTTCGGGGAGGACGGTTTTCCCAGGTGAATAAGCCCGCGTCACACAGCGATTGTTGAGACTCCGTACGTAGAACGGGTCGGGGGGATCGCTCTGCAACGCTCCCCCCGTCCGGCAGCATAAAATTCAGGGTACGGCCGGGGCAGGGGCGCCCGCCCGGGGGCGGACGGTCTCCGTGACCGCCATCTTCGTGAGCATGGCGAGCCCCATGCTCAGGCTGAGCAGGTCCGCCGCAAGGGCGATCCACGAGCCCACCAGGTAGTCGTGCACCGACCACGAAACGCCGCCGGCCAGGATCAGCAGCCGCAGGGTCCACTGGTTCCTTTGCATCCGGCCGAGCGCGATCAACCCCATGGCCACGACGCACAGGGCCGAGGTCGGGCCGGTCCAGAAGTAGATGCCGGCGCCGATCATCAGCGGGATCAGGCCGTAGCCGATCTTGTTAAGGGTCCCGCTACGCGTCGAATAGAGCGCCGCAATGGTCTGCACCGATCCGAGCATATTGACCAGCGATGGGGCGACGATGCCCAGCAGCGCATAGTGGCTGGCGAAGCCGACGCCCGCCCCGAGCTGGGCCAACAGGATGCCTTTCCTGGTGCGGAACAGCGGCCACACCGCAAGACACACGAGCGCAAAAAAACCGGCCGCCGAAGCGGCCGGGCTTTCGAGGAATGAGCTCAACATGGCTCAGTCCGCATAGGGTCGGCGCGGCTGCCAGCGGCCGTATTTGAACCCGGCGATGACATCGCCTCGCGTCAGGCCGATATCGCTGAGCTCGCGATCGCTCTTGGCCATCAGCGTTGCATAGTCGCGCTTGAGGCGCCCGGTGTCGTCGATGCGTTTGAGGAGCTTGACCAGCCAAGCGCCAAGGCTGAATTGGGCGCGCGCGCGCCCATCAATCCCATGCGTCGCCAGCAGCGACGCGTGCGTGTGCATTTCCATCTTCGTCTCCGTCAGATCTGGGGGTCCGCACATTGCGGAACTGGCATATGCAGCCGAAACGTGTCCTCCTCCGCGTGGGAGGGGATCGCTCGGTCGGCGGCGGTTTGCCTCTTGCGCGCAATGTGGCGCCCGCCCGTTGTTACGAGCGTTGTATTCGGAGTAGTAATTTTGACGCGAAACCGTGGTATTTCGCGCCTAGGAGCGTCGCGTGGCCCAGAATCTCCAAGTCTCGCTGTTGGGTGAGCTCCGCGTAACCTCGCCGAGAACGGAGCTGCCCCTTCCTGCGTCGCGCAAGGCGCGGGCGCTTCTGGCCTTCCTCGTGGCCACCGGACGCCCCCATCGCCGGGAGCGCCTGTGCGAGTTGTTCTGGGACCTGCCCGACGACCCCAAGGCCGCGTTGCGCTGGTCGCTGAGCAAGCTGCGCAAGGTGGTGGATGCACCCGATCGGCCGCGTATCGTCGCCGACCGGGAGCGGGTCTATTTCGATGCCAAAGACGTCGATATCGACATCAGGGACATTCACAGGCAGCTGCGGCGAGGGGACGGGCATCTGGCCGTCGACGATCTGGAGAGCATGGCCAGGCAGCTGGGAATGAAATTGCTCGACGGCCTCGACGGCGCCGGCGACGCCGAATTCGAGTCCTGGCTGATGACCGAGCGCGACGATGCCCAGGCGGCCCGCGCGGAAGCTCTGCGGCAGCTCGCCACACATCCCGATATCGCGCCGGCCGTGGCGAAAAAGTGGCTGCGGATCTGGCGCGAGGTCGACCCCTCCGGCGCAGAAGACTATGCGGCCCACGAGGCGGACCTGTCGGCGGCGGAGAAGTCAGGCTACACGATCACCCGGCGGAAACCCGGTGCCGGGAGCGGAAATGGCGGCGCGTCCGAGGCGGCGGCCGGCCTGGGCGCACTGCCCGCGGAGCAGACCAAGGCGCATGCCCTGCGCGCGCAACGGATCGGGTTCTGCGAGGCGCGCGACGGCACCAAGATCGCCTATGCGACCGTTGGCTCGGGGCCGCCATTGCTGAAGGCGGCCAACTGGCTCAACCACCTCGAGTTCGATTGGGCGAGCCCGATCTGGGGCGGGAGCTTCGCCGCCCTTGCCGGCTACCGCAATTTCATCCGCTACGACGAGCGCGGCTGCGGCCTCTCGGACTGGGAGGTGGACGATCTGAGCTTCGAGGCGTTCGTCGAGGACCTCGAAGCGGTTGCGGACCGATTGGGGCTGGACCGCTTTCCGCTGCTCGGCATTTCGCAAGGCTGCGCGGTTTCGATCGAATACGCGGTGCGTCATCCCGAGCGGGTCTCCGGCCTGGTGCTCCTCGGCGGCTACGCGGCCGGCTGGCGGCATTTGGCCAGTCCCGAGGAGCAGGCGCGGCGCGAGGCAGTGCTCAAGCTGACGGAGGTTGGCTGGGGGACCGACAACCCGGCCTACCGCCATATCTTCTCGCAGACCTTCATGCCGGATGCGAAGGCAGACGACCTCGCCTGGTTCGACGAGTTTCAGCGTCTTACCACCTCGCCCCGAAACGCGGCGCGCTTTCAGGACGCTTTCGGCCTTATCGATGTTCGCCACAGGCTTGCGGAGGTGAGGGCGCCGACGATCGTGCTGCATTCGAAATACGATCAGCGCATCCCGCTCGACATGGGCCGGGCGATCGCCTCGGAGATCCCCGACGCCCGTTTCGTCCCGCTGGAAAGCCGCAATCACATCCTGGTCGACTACGAACCCGCCTGGCAGGTCTGTCTGGAAACGGTGCAGCAGTTCCTGGCCGAGAAGGGGATCTAGCGGGGCGTCGAACTGACCTGAGCCGGCAGCAATGACTATGCCCGCGCAACCGCATGACGCCCACGGCACTTGCCCCGGCAGCACGCCTGACCCCGCTTGCCGGCAGAGCACCTCGCACCCCGGGATTTGCCTCAAATGACGGGCATATTCCACGCTCGCTTTACCCTTGGGTCGCTATCCTGGCGTGAATGCGGACCGAGCCGCAGCAAAACCCGCCCGAGGGATCGAAACCATAGAAACCGCACTCTTCGTCACCGCGAGCTTGTCGCTCCTCACCGTCGCCCATCTGGTCCTTCTGCGGGCCGGATTCTGGCGGGCCGACCAGCAACTCGAGGATACCCCGCCGGCGCCGGAGTACTGGCCCGATGTCGCCGTTCTGATTGCGACGAGGAACGACGCGGAGGCGATCGAGGAAACGCTCCCCGACCTCCTCGGGCAGGCCTATCCCGGCCGCTTCCATGTCTTCCTGGTCGATGACAACAGCCGCGACGGCACCGTCGAGGCGGTGCTGGAAACGGCTCAGCGTCTGGGCGCGGCCGACCGGATCAGTGTCGCGACCGTAGGCGCGCGTCCGGCCGGCTGGTCGCGCCGGGCCTGGGCGCTGGCGCAAATCCAGGACTATGCGGCGGCGAACCTGCCGAGCGCCCGATACCTCTGGCTGACCGAGCCATGGGTCCAGCACGAGCCGTACAGCTTGCAGGCCCTCGTGGCGAAGGCCGAGGCGGACCACTGCGATCTCGTCTCGATCCTGCCCCATTCGACCGGCGATACCATCGTGGACCAGCTCCTGTCCCCGGCATTCGCCTTCTTCTTCCAGGCGTTTCACCCGCCGCGGCGCGTGAACAACGTCAAGCGCGCAACGGCCGCGGCCGCACCCGGCTGCATGTTGGTCGAGGCAAACGCCCTGCGGGCCGTCGGCGGTTTCCCGGCCGTCAGCAATGCGCCGGTCCTTGAGAGCGCTCTGGCCGCCCGAGTGAAGGCCAAGGCACGGCAGATCGGCCATGGCGTCTGGCTTGGCGTTGGCGACTACTCCACGACGGTCCGATCCGACGATGTCTGGCGGTTCTTCCGGCGCTTGGCATTCCTCACCGCGGCAACGCATCTGGGTGAGACGATGATCCGTTTCGCGGCGTGGATCGCGGTTTTTGCGTTGGCCTGCCTGGCGCCGCCGGTCGTGAGCGTCTGGGCCATGTTCGCCGGCCTCTTTCTTGGCATCGACCAGTTCCTCGTCACCTATATGGCGCTGCTGATCGCCTGCATCGCTTGGGCCGGCATCTCGTTTGCGGCCTGGCCGACGTTCAAGCTTTATGGTCAGGAGGAATGGCACACCCTCCTTTTGCCGTTGGCCGGGCTCGCCTATGTGCTGCTCACCCTGGCCCTGCTGCCCAAACTGGTTGCCGCAGACCTGAGGTCGCGCCGAAAAGCAGCGGCGGAGGCGGTGGATGCCGCGGTGCCCCCGTCGAGCGGGGCCAAGGCCGAACCGCATTTCTAGTAACCGTCGACAGCGGGCGGCGCGGCCCTAAGGCTGCTGTTCCAGCAACACGCCTGAATCCGCCTGCCAGCAGATCACCTCGCGCTCGCCCATCTCGTACATGCGGTCGGACAGGCCGCGGTGCTGCTCGACATTGACGATCAGGCCGGGGGCGATCTCGAAGACGTCGGTTTCCAGCGAGCCCTTGAACTCGGTGGTGATGAACGTGCCCTCGATGCGGTTGGCCATCTCCGGATGCTCACCGGTATGCATCACGTCGGCGCGCACGGAGAAATGCGCCTCGCGGCCGACCTGCACGCGCTTCACGTAGTCGGGCACGCGCACGTAGAAGGTCTGGTCGGCCACCTCGACGAAGACCATCGAGCCGCTCTTCGACTTCACCACGCCCTTGAACAGGTTGTTGTTGCCGATGAAGGAGGCGACGAACTGGGTGCGTGGCGCCTCATAAATTTCTCGCGAAGTCCCTGTTTGCTGGATCAAGGCGTCGCTCATCACGATCACGCTATCGGCCATCGACATCGCCTCTTCCTGGCTGTGCGTGACCATGATGAAGGTGATGCCGAGGTCGCGCTGGATCTTCTTCAGCTCCACGATCATCGACTGGCGGAGGTTGTAGTCGAGCGCGCCGAGCGGCTCGTCGAGCAGCAGGACCGTCGGCTCGCTGATGAGGGCGCGGGCGAGCGCCACGCGCTGCTGCTGGCCGCCGGAGAGGTCGTGCGGGCGCCGGTCGGCGAGCTGGGTGAGGCTCACCATCTCGACCATCTTGCGCACCCGCTCGTCGCGTACCTCCTTGGGCACGCCCTGCATCTTCAGGCTGAACTCGACGTTCTGGGTCACCGTGCGATGGGGGAAGAGCGCGAAGCTCTGGAACATCATCGAAGTGTCGCGGTGCGAGGGCGGCAGGTCGGTCACATCCTTGCCGGAGATGAAGATCTTGCCCGCCGTCACCTCTTCCAGCCCGCCGATCATGCGCAGCGTCGTCGTCTTGCCGCAGCCCGACGGGCCCAGCATGGCGACGAAGGCGCCGCGCTCGATCTCGGCATTGAAGTCGATGACCGCGCGCACCCCGCCGGGAAACGTCTTGTCGACGTTCTGCAGGACGACGTCGTAATCGGGCATCGCTCGGCGTCCGGGTCCCGCCGCCCCGACGTCAGTCGTTCGAGGCGGTGAGCGTCCGCAGCAGCGTCCACACCCGCTCGAATGTCACGTCATCGAAATCGCCCCGGCGGACGAGCTCGCGCAGCATGGCAACGGCGCGGCCCATCGCCTCGTCGCTGCCGGCCTCGCTCTCCAGTGTGTCGACGGCCTGGCCGAGCGGGATGTCCCGGGCGTTGGCGTTGGGCAGCGCGCGGTCGACCAGAACCGACAACTGGTCGACGGTCTGACGCAAGCCGCCGGTGCCCTGCGGCCGGCCGAAAAGCCCGCGCAGGCCGTTGGCGTTGAACCGGTCGCGCACCCCGTCGGGCAGCGACTGGGCCAGGCCTTCCATCGCCTCGCCGAGCCCGAAGCCTGAATTGAAGAGCCCGCGGATCGTGTCCATCGTGCCGTCGCCATTGCCGTACATGCGGATCTGCGCGCCTTCCAGCGCGTTCCCCATCGCCTTGGCCTGGTCGATATGCACGTCGCGCTCGGCCTCAATGAAGAGCTTGGCGAGTTCGAGGAAGGTGGCCGCCTCGTTGTACTTCCTGAGCGCGCCGGCCTTGGCCTCGAGCCCCGAGGCTTCCGCTTTCAGCATTTCTTCGGTGTTGCGGACCTTGAGGCCCTCGATCTCGGCCTCGGCGCGGCCGCGGGCGCCGGCTTCGCGCTCGATGCCCTCGGCGGTGATCTTCTGGGCGTCGCTGGTCGCCTTGGCCCGGGTAAGCGTGGCCTCGGCTTCCTTCGAAGCCGATTCCATCCGCGCTTCGGACTGCGTGACCATGTGCATCTTGCTGACCTGCGCCTTGGCTTCCTCGGCGATGCGCTGGGCCTCGGCGATCTTCTGCGCCGCGATGCGCTCGATCTCCTTGTCGCGCTCGGCGTCGGCGATGTAGCGCACCGAATCGGCGGTGTGCTCGGCGCGTCGCTTCTCCGCCGTCGTTGCCAGGCGTTGCGCCTCCGCCGCTTCCAGCTCGCGGGTCTTTTCCTCCAGCGCGATCTGACGGTCGCGCTCCTCGCGCTCGCGGGCGAGGAAGCGCTGGATGTCGGCGCGCTCGCGCTCCTGCTCCTTGCCGATGAGGACGATCTCGCGCTGCCGCTCCTCCATCTCGAGGGCGAGCTCGCGCTGGATCTCCGCCGCCTCGCGCTTGGTGCTTTCCGAGATGACCGCGGCTTCCTTCTCGATCTGCGCGGTCTCGAAGGAGCGCGCTTTGGCGATCTCCTCCTGCTGCACCTCCCAGCGCTGCTCCAGGATGTAGCGCTGGGTCGCGCTGAGCGCCCGGGCCTTCTCGTTGGAGACCTCGAGCTCCTGGCTCGCCTCGGCGAAGGCTTCGGCCTTGTCCATGTCGAGCAGCGAGAGCCGCGTTTCCAGGCTCTTCTGCCGGGTCGCCAGCGCGGCTTCCTCGGCGGCCTGGTGTCGCTCGATGCGCGCCGCTTCCTCCTGGGCGCTTACCCTGGTGACCCGCTCGATCTCGGCCTTCTGGCGGTCGACCTCCTTGGCGATCAGCTTGATCTGCTTGTCCTTCTCGGCGCTCTCGCGGGCGAGGCCGCGGTCGATCTCGGCCAGCTCCTCTTCCTTGGCCTTCTGGATGATGGCGATTTCCTTGTCGCGCCGCTCCTGCTCGAGGGCGAGGGCCTTTTGGATCTCACTCGCTTCGCGCTTCTTCGCCTCCTCGGTGATCGCGACCTCGCGGTCGGTGCGCATGCGCTCCAGCGTCACCTCGTTTTCAATCTCCTTTTCCTCCACCGCCATGCGCTGATTCAGGATGAAGACCTGCTTCTCGCGCATCTGCAGCGCTTCTTCGTTCGAGACCGACTTGTCCTGATTGGCGCGCGCATAAGCCTCCTGCTTCTCGATCTCCAGCAGCTCCAGCTGCGTGTCGAGGTCCTTCTGGCGGATCGCCACGGTGGTGCGCTTTTCGGTGTCATGGACCTTGCGCCGCGCATCGCTGGTGATCTCGGTGATGATCTTGAGGCCCTCGGCGTCGAACACGTTATCGGCCTTGAAGTGCTCCTTGCCGGTCTGCTCCAGCGCGACGATGGTGACTTCCTCGAGCGTCAGGCCGTTGGCGCTGAAGCTCGCGGTCACGTTCGCCTTGATCGCCTCGGCCAGCGCGTCGCGGTTCTCGTGCAACTCGCTCAAGGACTTTGTCGCCGCATAGCTGCGCAACGCGCTGACCACCTTGGCTTCGAGCAGGTTGCGCACCTTGTCGGCGTCGAAGGTCTTGTCGCCCAGGCTGCGGCTGGCGGTCAGCAGATCGTCGATCGTCCGCCCGACATGGGTGTAGAGCTCGGCCGTCACGTCGATGCGGATCTTGTCGGCGGTCAGGATCGCCTGCTCGCGCGAGCGGCTGACGATCAGCTTGATGGTTTCCAGCGAGACCCAGGTGACCTCGTGGAACACCGGCAGCACGATGGCGCCGCGTCCCAGACACACCTTGGTACCGAGGAAGCCGGTCCGGATGAAGCCCATATTGGCGGGCGCGCGCTTGTAGATCCAAATCGACAGTATGTAGATGATCGCGATGACAATGATCGCGAGAACAATGCCAATGATGATGTTCTCGGCCATGCTGCCGTCCCCCTTCTACCGTCCTGTTTCCGCCGCGCCTTCGTGGGAGGTTTGGTCCGCCCGTCCCGGCGCGCCGGCCGCCTAACTTACAGTCACTGTGTGCCCGGCGGCACCGTTGCCGTTGCCGGGCCGTTCGCCGAAATCGAAAACCGGCAGGGCGCCGCGCGCCGCGCGCAATCCGTCGCGCAGCTCGCCGGTCGCCTTCTGATCGAGTTCAAACCCATCGCCGCTGAGGACGACGCCGTATTGTTCGCGCGCCGCCGCCGGCGTCATGAGCCTCCGCGCGACGTCGTTGCGCACCCGCTTTGCCTCGCGCTCCAAGGGATCGCCCCAGCCGCCGCCGCCCGCCGTACGGAAGACGATGCGGTCGCCGCTCCGGACCTTCACGTTGTCGATCTTGGAGGGCAGCGCCTCGCGCGTCCCGTCCTCGCGGATCAAGAGCTTGCTCGAAACCGCGCCCGACTTGCCGCCCAGGATGCCCCAGGGCTGGCTCGCGTGCCGGTCGTCGTGGATCGAGACCTCGCCCGCTTCGAGCAGCAGGTAGATCTTCTCCACCCCGTTGCCGCCGCGGTGCTTACCGGGCCCGCCCGTGTCGGCAATGCTCGCATAGCTCTCGATCAGCATCGGGTAGTAGCTTTCCAGATACTCGGTCGGGATGTTCTCGAAGAGCGGCCACCACGAATGGCCGTCCATGCCGTCGCCGACCGGCCGGCCCGGGATGCCGCCGTAGAGGATTTCCATGAGCTGGAACGGCCGGCCCTTGGCGTCGGTGCCGGAGTAAAGGAAATGCGGGCTCGAGCCGTAACCGGCGGCGGTCGCCATCTCCGGTGCGTTCTTCGACAGCGCCCCGCCGAGCACGTCGAACTGCCGCGACAGCGCATGCGTGCGGCAGCCGAGTGCCGCCGGGAACTCCGGATGCAGCAGCGAACCCTTCGGCATGGTCACGTGGATGAGGTCGTAGAAGCCGTCGTTGAAGAGGATCTGGGGGTCGAAGACCATGATCATGTAGACCCCGATGAACATCTTGAACATGCCTTCGTGGAGATAGAAGTTGATCGGCCCCGGCGCCTGCGCGGCGGTCCCGGTCCAATCGAAATAGGCATGCTCGCCCTCGCGCCAGACGGTGAGCTTCATCTTGAACGGCCCGTTGCCGAGCCCGTCGTCGTCGACGTAGTCCTCGAAGCTCTGCGGCTCCTCCGGCAGGTTCTGGACGATCAGCTGGCGCATCGCCTTCTCGGTGCGTTCCAGCAGCGCGTCGCAGGCGCGCTTGTAGACGTCCTTGCCGAAGCGCGCGCAGATCTCCATCACCCGCTTCTCGCCGGCGCGGCTGCCGGCGATGATCGCCATCAGGTCGCTGTGGTTCATCTCCGGCGTGCGCGTGTTGTTCATCAGCACGTCGAGCACGGCCTGGTTGGGTTGGCCCTTCTCGTAGATCTTGACCGGCGGGATTCGTAATCCTTCTCCAAAAATCGACGTAGCTGCCGTTGGCATGCTGCCCGGCACCGACCCGCCGACATCCATCATGTGCCCGAACATCGAGCTGAAGCCGACCAGCTCGTCCTCGAAGAAGATCGGGATCAGCACCATCCAGTCGTTGATGTGGCTGATCGCGCCGCCGCATTTGTAGGGATCGCTCTGCAGAATGACGTCGCCCTGATGGAGCTCGAAGCGCTGCTCGCGCAGCATCTCCGAGACGTAGGAGCCGAACTGCCCGACGATCATCCGGCCCCTGGCGTCGGTGATCATCGGGAACTCGTCGTGCTGCTCGCGGATCACCGGCGACATCGCCGAGCGGAACAGCACCGCGTCCATCTCGTGCCGGGCGTTCCGGAGCGCGTTCTCGATGAGGTCGAGGGTGATCGTATCGAGGCGCCCACCGGCGCGCTTCCTGGGCTGGACGTGCTCAGCGCGGGCAGGGGCGTCCACAGCGAGGGGCGTAGCCGGCGTGGGCCGGTCCGCGCCCTCGATCAGCTCCGCCGCGCATTTCCTGAGCGCTTCGTCGGTCGCCGCCTCGAGCGCCGCCGCCTCGTCGCCCGCAACCGGAGCGGAGCCGAAATGCATCGACGAGGTGCCGTTCACCTTCAGGCGGCAAAGCGCCGTCATGGTGCCGTTCGTCACCTTCTTGTCGACCAGCTCGGAGCTCCAGTCCGGGCCGAAGCGCTCGGTCAGATACGCTTTGATATCCGCCGGCGCGGCCTCCGCAACAGCGGCCGGAACCGACTCGACCCGTTCGCGCGTGCCGATCGGCGGCCGCTCGGCGCGCGTCACGCCCCAGTCGCGCATCTGGCCCGCGAAAACGCGGTCGAACTGCTCCTTGTTCGCCTTGAGCAGGTCGTCGAGCGAGCCGGGTCGCGAACGCTGATTGGGATCGGCCATATGCGGCGTGTGGCTCCGTTTACGCGGGAAGGGCGCTAACTCCCCGCACCCTCTGGAAGGATAAGGATATTCAGGTATTCGTCCACCTCGCCGACATGGCCCGGATGGATCACGGTCGTCGAATCGGTCTGCATGATGACGGCGGGCCCGCGCACTTTGTTGCCGGCCTGCAGGCGGGCGCGATCGTAGATCTTCGAGGCGACGAAATCGCCGTCGAAATAGACCCGGTGTTCGTCCGCCAAAGCGTGCGACGGGTCCGCATCGCCGCGCTCGGCCTTGGGGTAGGCCATCTTGGTGACGCGCCCGGTGCCGATCGCGCGCAGATTGACGAGCTCGACGGGCGCGGTCAGCCTGAACCCGTATTGCCGCTCATGCGCCGCGCCGAAGCGGTCTTCGAGATCGCGCAAGCCCCCGTTCATCAACGCCTCGGGGCTGACATCGAGCGCGAATTCGTAGCCCTGGCGGAAGTAACGCATATCGGCCTGGTAGCGGAGATCCTGCTTGCCCGCTTCGATGCCCTCCGCCTCGAGCCACGACTTCGCCTCGCCGCCCAGCCGGCCGAGGATATCGGTCAGATGGTTCGGCTGCACCTCGTCGAGGTTGCGGATGAAGGTCTGGGCGAACTCGTTCTTGATGTCGGAATAGAGAAAACCGAGCGCCGACAGCACGCCCGGCGTCGGCGGCACGATCACCGGGAAGCAGCCGGCGAGGGTGCCGATCGCGTTGCCGTGCATGGGACCCGCGCCGCCGAAGGCGACGAGCGCGAAGTCGCGCGGATCGAGGCCCTTCTGCACGGTGACGAGGCGGAGCGCGCCGAACATGTTCTCGTTGACGATGTCGATGATGCCCTGCGCCGCCTGGTGGAGCCCGAGCCCCAGCGCGCCGGCGACCCGTCCGACCGCTTCCTCCGCCGCGTTGGTGTCGAGCGCCATCGCCCCGCCGAGCAGGCTCGGTGGCAGATGCCCCAGCACGACATTGGCGTCGGTCACGGTCGGTTCCGTTCCGCCGCGGCCGTAGCAGGCGGGACCCGGATCGGCGCCGGCGCTCTCGGGACCGACGCGCAGGGCACCGGTCATCGGCACATGCGCGATCGAGCCGCCGCCCGCGCCGACGCTGTGCACCTCCACCGAGGGCACCTTGATCGGGTAATAGCCGAGCTCGGTCTGGCGCGAGATCATCGGCTCGCCGTCGCGGATGAGGGACACGTCGGTCGAGGTGCCGCCCATGTCGAAGCCGAGCGCGTTCGGATGACCGGCCAATCCGGCAACGAACGCGGCGCCCGAAACGCCGCCCGCCGGTCCCGACAGCATCGTGTGCACCGGAAAGTCGCTAGCGCGCTCCACGCTCATCACGCCACCGTCGGAGCGGACGATGTTGACCGCCGGGGCGAAGTCGATGTTGCGCAGCTTGTCCTGGAATTTCGAGAGATAGCTCCGCATGCGCGGGCGCACATAGGCGTTCATCACCGCGACGAGCGTGCGCTCGTATTCGCGGAACTCGGGCAGGATCTCGGACGAGAGCGAGACCGGCAAATCCTCGGCGGCCTCGGCGATCAGCTCTTTCAGGCGCTGCTCGTGGCTCGGATTGGCGTAGGCGTGGAGGAGGGAGACCGTGATCGACTCCACTCCGGCCGTAATCAGCTCGCTAATGGCCGTTCGCGCCCGGCCCTCGTCGAGCGGCTTGACGACGTCGCCCCGCGCATTGATGCGCTCGGTCACGCCGCGCGTCATCTCCAGATCCGCCAGCGGATCGGGCTTCTCCATGGTGATCCAGCCGGCGAGCGGGCCCGGCGTCTGCGAGCGCGCCAAGTGGAGCACCTGCTCGAAATTCTCAGTGACCAGCAGGCCGACCTTCGCGCCCTTCTGCTCGAGCACGATATTGGTCGAAACGGTGGTGCCGTGGAGGATCGCCTCGATGTCGGAGGGCGAGACGCCGGCATCGCCCACGATCTGGCGGATGCCGGCGAGGATGCCGACCGACTGGTCCTCGGGCGTCGAGGGCGTCTTCACGAGGTGGTACGCGCCCGAGCCCTCGTCGAACAGCAGCAGATCGGTGAACGTGCCCCCGACATCGATGCCTAGGCGACCAGCCATGCCGCGTCCTTACCCCTTCCATCCGGCCGGCCGGGCCGGCTCAGACCTGTCGCCCGGCTTCGGCGATCCGGCGCCGGATGCTCCCATTGCTTCGAAGCAGTGCTTTGTTGATGCCCGCCGATAACTGGCGGCCATCGTATGTGATCCGCCCGATGATTCCCATCCCGCAACGCGTGGTCAATACACGTCCCGGCAAGGCTGATATACGCGGGATGCCGCGCGCCTTGCGGCCTCCGCTCTTTTGCGGCCGGGGCGACTATGCTGTACTGAGACCACGTGATCGAAACAACGCGGCGTCGGTGATGGCCCAGGACGGCGGCGGCTCGCGCCCCTACAGATACGGAATGGTGCTGGTCGGCATAATCATCTTGCTGATCTTCCTCTATTTCTATCAGCCGTTCGAGAAGCTGGTCAGCGAGAGCATTCGCGGACTCGCTGCCTCGACAATCATTTTCTGGTTCGCCGCGTTCGTCGGCGTCGTCGCTTACGCGATCGCCCATTGGCAGTCCTATCGCCAGCACGTCTTTCGCGACGTGAAGGAGCTCGATGCCGAGGCGCTCGTCTACGACACCGTGCAGATCGCGATCCTGGTGGCGCTCATATTATGCGCGGGTGGAATACTTCAGGTGATCGAGATGCTGGGCGCGCATCTCATCAGAACCGGCTCGATCATCGATGCGAGCTTTGGCCGGAAGCTCCTAGCCATTGTTCTGCTTGTGATTTTGGCGATCGGCTTTTACCTGCTGCACCGCATGGTACGGTCCTTCCGCATCGGCTGGCGGCCGCGCCGGGCGCCGCAAAGCGTCGACAGCTCGCGCCGCTCCTCCCGTTAGATCCAGCTTCCGGTCTTACTCGGCCGCCACGCCCGCGCGCCCGCTCGGCGCCGGATTTGCCAGCGCGTTGAAGGCCGCGAGCGATGCTTCGATGCGCGCCCGCGAGAGTCCGCGCGTGATGAAGACGATGCGCGAGCGGCGGTCCGTATCGGGCCAGCCGGCCAGATGCGTCGGCGGATGCACGACATGCTGCACCCCGTTGATCAGCACCGGGTCGGCGACGCCTTCGACGTTCAGCATGCCCTTGATACGCAGGACACGGTCGCCGTGGCGGTTCAGTAGCATCGTCATCCAGATGCCGAAGGCCGTCCAATCGAGAGCTTCGTCGAACCACAGGCAGAAGGACGACACATCGGCCGTATGCGCCGCATGCGCATCTTCGTGACCGCCGTCCTGTTCGCCGAGCCAGGCATCGATCGCCGCACGCTTGCCCTCCGGCGTATAGATGTCGTGGGTGAGCAGCGCGTCCGCGTCGAGCCCATCGCGCACGGCATCGATGATGGGGGCGGCGCTGTTGATCTCGGCCAGCTTTGCGCGCAGCGTGGCCTCGTCGCCGGGTTCGCAAAGATCCGTCTTGCTGAGCACGATGCGGTCGGCGATCGCCGCCTGCTTTTCCGATTCGGGATAGCGCGCGAGTGCGTCCGCCCCGGTCACCGCATCGACCACCGTGACGATATTGCCGAGTCGGAAATGGTACTGGAGCACCGGCTCGGCCATGATCGTGTAGGCGATCGGCACCGGATCGGCGAGCCCCGAGGTCTCGATCACGACGCGCTTGAATTGCGGGATCTCGCCCCGCGCGCAGCGCGAGAAGAGGGTGCGCAGCGCGTCCTTGAGGTCGCCGCGGATGGCGCAGCAGAGGCAGCCGTTCTCGAGCAGCAGGGTGCTCTCCTCCGCATGCTCGATCAATTGGTGGTCGAGCCCGACCTCGCCGAACTCGTTGATCAGCACGGCCGTGTCACTGAGATCGGGCGCGCGCAGGAGCTGCGCCAGCACCGTCGTCTTGCCCGAGCCCAGAAAGCCGGTAATCACGTTAATCGGGATGAGGGTCTCGTACTGTGTCACGCTCTTGCCCTTAGTCGGCCCTCAGCTCGCCCTCAAATCGGCCAGCAGGCCGTCGTCGAGTGGATCGCATTCGCCCTGTGTCAGCGCTTCGGCGGCGATCCAGATCTCACTCAGATTGTCGACGATCACCGTCCGTCCGGTCTTGGTCGAGAGGATGTAGGACGAGCCGCCCCAGTCCTTCAGGGTGAGCCCGTAATGGGTGAGGATGCGGTTGGCGATCGCCGTTCGCTCCTGGCGCTCGCGGCGGCGGGTGGTCGCATCGAGCCGGCTGGCGAAAGCCTCGGGCGTGCTGGCGCTCTCGGTCCAGTGGCCGCGCCCGCCCAGAACCCCGCAAAGGCTGCACATCGTTTTACGGACCTCCTTTCGGTCCCTTCCGCCTAAACGCTCGTATAGACGGTTTCCGGCCGCGCCGCGCCTTCGCGCGGGAAGCGCTCGCGGAAGTCGTCGGCGATCTGATCGAAGGTGACGAAGCGCACGCCCGTATGCCGGCTGATATGCTCGAAGACGCGTTCGAGCATCAGCAGCACCTGCGGCCGGCCCGAGACGTCGGGATGGATCGTCATGCAGAAGGTCGCGTAGTCGTATTCGCGGTAGACCCAATCGAACTGGTCGCACCAGAGCCGCTCGACATGTTGCGGGCTGACCCAGCCGAAGCTGTTCGGCGCCCCCTTGATGAACATCATCGGCGGCAGGTCGTCCAAGTACCAGCTGCCGGGGATATCGATCAGGTCGGTCTCCTGGCCGCGCACCAGCGGCTTCATCCAGTCTTCGGCGCGTTTCGAATAGTCGATCTTCGTCCAGCTGTCGCCCACCCGCACATAGAAGGGGTGAAAGTCGTTGTTCATCAGGCTGTGGTCGTACTTGATACCCTTCTTGAGCAGCAGCTCGTTGGTCACCGGGCTGAACTCCCACCACGGCGCCACATAGCCGGTCGGCCGCCGCCCGGAGAGGCGCTCGATGAGGTCGATGCACTTGTCCATCACCGCCTCTTCCTGCTCGGGCGTCATGGCGATGGGGTTCTCGTGGGAGTAGCCGTGCATGCCGATCTCGTGACCCGCATCGACGACCAGCTTCATCTGGTCGGGGAAGGTCTCGATCGAGTGGCCGGGGATGAACCAGGTCGTCTTGATGCCGAAGCGGTCGAAGAGCTTGACCAGACGCGGCGCGCCGATCTCGCCGGAGAAGATGCCGCGCGAGATGTCGCAGGGCGAGTCCTCGCCGCCGTAGGAGCCGAGCCAGCCCGCCACCGCGTCGACGTCGATGCCGAAGGCGCAGAGGATGTCCTTCTTGCCGCCGCCGCTGGCTTTTGCCTGGGTCGGCGGCCGGCCGGTCGGCAGATAGGCGCCGCTGTGGCCGCTACCGCCGCCACGCGAATCGAGCAGCGAACGCGGCTGATAGCGCGGGCCGATCTCGGCGCGGGCGCTGCGCCCGCCGTATCTGCGTGGATCGTGGTCGTCGTTCATTGCGGTCTCTCCAGCAAATTCCGCCGTCAGGTCCCGGCGCGCCGGATCAGTGCCATTCGGCAACGATCGTCGATGTCCGCAAAGGCGTGCCGCCGGGACGCGAAGTCCATCACGTGACAAATGAGTGTCCATGTTTTCCCGGCGGACGCAATCCCTCCAGATGGTATGCGTGACGCGCGTTTGCGCGGGCTTCGGCGAGCGGCTATCGTTTGCGAAACGATCCCACGATGGAGCGTGCCATGGACAACGGCCATACCCACGATGCCTACCGCCGGAAGGGCTTCGCCAACCGCATGGGCTTCGGCAAGCATCCGGCGCTGCTCATCGTCGACTTCATCAACGGTTTCACCGACGCCTCGACGCCGTTGGGCGGCGACTTCTCTCCCCAGCTCGCGGTGACCGACCGTCTCATCCAGGCCTTCCGCGGCAGCCACCTGCCGGTCGTCTACACGACCGTCGTCTACGAGGCGGACCTCCGCGACGCCGGCATGTTCATCAAAAAGGTGCCCTCGCTCTCGATCCTGGTGCGTGGTTCCTCGATGGTGGAGGTCGACGAACGCATCGCCCCGGCGCCGGGCGAGCGCGTGGTGGAGAAGAAGTTCGCCAGCGCCTTCTTCGGCACCGACCTCGACGCTTATCTCCGGAGCCTCGGCGTCGACACGGTGGTGATGACCGGCTGCACCACGAGCGGCTGCATCCGATCCTCGGCCATCGACACCATGCAGAGCGGCTATCACTGCATCGTCGTGCGCGACGGGGTAGGGGACCGCGCGGAAGGCACCCACGAGGCCAACCTCTTCGACATCGAGGCCAAATACGGCGACGTGGTGGAGAGCCGCGAGGTGCTCGACTACCTGACCGGCCTCTCCACCATCGGCGGCATGGCCGGCGAAGCGCGCGACGACTTCCAGCGCTGGTGGAACGAGCCGGCGAGCGCGCGATGAGCCAGCGATGACGACCGATGCGGGCGGCAAGCGGTCCTCGCCCTTCGACCGCATGCTCGATGACAACCGCAGGCAGTTCGACGCGCTGCTGACCCGGCGTGCGCCGGCGGCGCGGCCGGAGCTCCGCGCCGAGCCTCCGCGGCCTTCCGCGCCGGCAGAAATGTCCGCACCGCCCGCCGCTGCCCCTCCGGCACGGTCGACAGACGGCGAGCATATCGATATCCGCGCGAGCGATATCGGCCAGACGCTTGCCAGGCGCTACGGCGAAAATTGGCGCTTCGAGATCGTCGACAGGCGTCGCGACGGCGAGGACGTTGTGGTTTGGGCACGTCTGACCGCCGGCGACCACGACAAGACCCGCCGCGGCCGTGCGCGCATCCAGAGTGCAGCCGGCGCTGCATCGATTTCGGCAAAGGCCGGCGGCACGGGCTTCGTCTTGCGGGCCGGCGAAGAGCCCGCGTTCGCGGTATCGGACGATCCCGAGCAGACGGCCTACGAAAAGGCGGCGACGTTGGCGCTGGCCGCGTGCGCCAAGGGCTTATAGTCACGCATCAGCGCAGACCGCGTTCGGTCACATCTTAGAACGGCTCGAAATCCTTGAGCTCGGGGATGACCTTCTCGCCGAACAGGCGGATCGAGCGCATCAGATCGTCCTCGGGCAGATCGCCGAAATTGAACTCGCCCATGAAGGTGTTGAAGACGCCGGTCTCGGCGGCCGCGCGCAGCTTCTCTGTCACGGTTTGTGGCGAGCCGATGAAGACCAGGTCTTCGTCGATGATGATCTCGGGATCGAAGATGCGGGTCAGCGCCGCCGCGGCCTGGGCTTCGCCGCGCGCCTCGAACTGCTCGCGGAAGATCTCCAGACGCCGTTCGAAGGGCTCGCCATGCGCGGGCAGGATGCCCTCATAGGCGCGGGCGGCGCGGGTGAGCGCCACGTCCAGCGCCTTGTCGTCGCTTTCGTCGACATAGATCGTGGTGGCGTAGGCGATGTTGGGCTTGCGGTCCCATCCGGCCGTTTTCCAGTCTTCCAGGTACTTGCGGTAGCGCGGGGCCGCGACGGCGCGCGGGAAGACCAGGAAGTTGCCGGTGTTGATGCCGTTGGCGGCGAGGAAGTCGAGGGTATCGGGATCGCGGCTCATCATCCACAGAGGCGGATGGGGTTTCTGCACCGGCATCACCGAAAGGCGGGCGTTCTTGGTGGTGAAGCTCTCGCTGGAGAATGAGAAGGGCTGGGTGTCGCCATAGGCGGCGCGAAGATAGTCGGGATATTCGAGCGTCGGCGACTTGCGCTTGGTGTAGTCGAGGCCGAAGGGCTCGAAGTAGGAGCCCATGATGCCGGGAACCAAGCCGATCTCCATGCGCCCGTCCAGCATCTGGTCGATGATCGCGATTTCCTCGGCGAGGCGCAGCGGGTGGTAAAGCGGCACCACATATCCCATGGGCCCGAGGCGGATATTCTTGGTCCTGGCGCCGGCGCCGACCGTGAAGAGGCTGGGCGCGGACATCCAGCTTTCATGCGGCGTGAAATGGTGCTCGACGCAGAAGCCGTAGTCGAAGCCGAGCGCGTCGCAGAGCTCCAGCTCGCGCCAGAGCTGCTCGTAGCGGTCGTGCGGCGTCATGCCGGGCTTGGTCCAGACATGGGCGAAATGGGCGAATTTCATGCGGCCGATCCAATCTGCAAACGGGCGGGACCCGTTGAACTACAGCAAATCCCCCGAAAAATCGCGGTATGAATTGCCCGATGCCCGTCACCGGACCCTGCCGGACGGTCACTCCGGATTACTCAATCCGATTGGAGCCATCCTTGCGCTTGCCGCCCCCGAGCCCGTAGCATCGCCCTCGCAAGCGACGATAATCGCGGGGGGTCCCCCCGCTTACAGGGAGATGGGCCAATCATGAGACGGACAAAGGCATTGCTGGCGGGTGTGGCGCTACTGGCCGGCTTTTCGGCAGGACCGGCAGCGGCGGAAAAGACGCTTACATTCGCCTCGCTGCCGCAGGGCGCGATCCTGCACCTGCTGAGCACGATCTCGTCGAAGATGCTGATCGACAAGGCCGGCATGCGGGTCAGCGTCGTGCCCATGCGCGGTACGGAAGCGGTGGTCTCGGCGGTCAATGCAGGCCGCGCGGAGTTTCTGTTCTCCGACGTGACCCAGATCGCCGCGGCGATCAACGGCCAGGAAGCCTTTAAGGGCCGGCCGACCAAGAATCTGCGCGCGATCGCGAAGATCGTCACCTTCCCGACCGCCTTCATGGTGCGGAAGGACTCACCGATCAAGACGATCGCCGACTTGAAGGGCAAGCGCCTGCCCACCGGCTGGCGCGCCTTCCGGCAGGGCCTCGTGCTCATGGAGGCGTCGCTCGCGGCGAGCGGGCTTACACTCAAGGACGTCAAGCATGTACCGACGATCGGTCTGATCACGGCCGCCGACGACTTCAAGGCCGGCAAGACCGACGCCGGCTATATTGCGCCGCTGGCGCCGAAGGTCCGCGAGGTCGACAGCTCGGTCGGCGGCATCCGCTTCCTCAGCATCGGCAATGGGCCGAAACAGCTGGCGGCCGTAAAGGCGATTCGTCCCGACTTCTATATCGTCACGGTCAAGCCGGCGCCGCACATCCCGGGCGTTGCCAAGCCGACCGCCATGCTGGCCTACGACACGGCGCTCGTCACGGGCAGCCACGTATCGAACGAAACCGCCTACAAGGCCGCAAAGGCGTTCTACGAGAACAAAGCAACCCTCGCCAAGGGGCACCCGATGTTCCGCGGCTTCTTCCCCAAGCGGGCGTCCAAGCAGTTCTCGGTGCTGAAGTATCACCCGGGCGCGATCAAATTTTACAAAGAAAAAGGCATCTGGGCGGAGTAGCGTCCGACTCGTCCTCTGAGAAAAAAACGCGGTGGCGCCCGGCAGTATTCAATGGCACGCCGGCCCGGCTGGCGCGTGACGGCCTGCCTTTCTTGCGCTAACCGCCCCCAAACCCGTAGCATTGGCCTGGAGACAACGATAAACGCGGGGATCACCCGCAGCTTACAGGGAGGACGAACCATGAGACGGACAAAGGCATTGCTTGCGGGCGTTGCGCTGCTGGCCGGCTTCGCGGCCAGCCCGGCCTCGGCGGAGAAGACGCTTACCTTCGCCTCGCTGCCGCAGGGCGCGATCCTGCATCTGCTCAGCACGATCGGCTCCAAGATGCTGATCGACAAGGCCGGCATGCGGGTCAGCGTCGTGCCGATGCGCGGTACCGAGGCGGTGATCTCGGCGCTCAATTCGGGACGCGCCGAGTTCGCCTTCAACGACGTCACCCAGGTGGCCGCGGCGATCAACGGCGAGGAAGCCTGGAAGGGCCGGCCGGCGAAGAACCTGCTCGCGATCGCGAAGACCGTTACCTTTCCAACCGCGTTCATGGTGCGCAAGAACTCGCCGATCAAGTCGATCGCCGACTTGAAGGGCAAGCGCGTGCCGAGCGGCTGGCGGGCGTTCCGGCAGAGCATCGCGCTGATGGGCGCGTCGCTCGCCGCCGGCGGGCTCACCTGGAACGACGTGAAGGGCGTGCCGACGATCGGCCTGATCACGGCCGCCGACGACTTCAAGGCCGGCAAGACCGATGCCGGCTACATCGCGCCGCTGGCGCCCAAGGTCCGCGAGGTCGACAGCGCCACCGGCGGCATCCGCTTCCTGTCCATCGGCAACGGGCCGAAGCAGCTGGCCGCGGTGAAGTCGGTCCGCAAGGACTTCTACATCATCACGGTCAAGCCGGCGCCGCATATCCCCGGCGTCGCGGTGCCGACCGCCATGCTCGCCTTCGACAACGCGCTCGTCACCGGCGCCCACGTGTCGGACGAAGTGGCTTACAAGGTCGCGAAGGCGTTCGGCGAGAACAAGGCCACCCTCGCGAAGGGTCACCCGATGTTCCGCGGCTTCTTCCCCAAGCGGGCGGCGAAGCAGTTCTCGGTGCTGAAGTATCATCCGGGCGCGATCAAATATTACAAAGAGATAGGCATCTGGCCGAAGAAGTAGCGCCCGAATTGTCCACTGACGGACTGCGCGGCCGCAGCCCATTTCAGGGGGGCGGCCGCGCTACGCCGCGCCGGCATGCCCGCTCGCGGGGGGCCGGCCGGTGACGGAAACGGCGACGGAATCCGCGCAAGTGACGGCGGGGGCTAAGCTTTCGCCGGTCGTGCGTGTGCTGCGTCCCGGGCTCGCGGCGCTGACGACGTTGCTGTCGCTCGCCTGGGCGATGGAGATCCCCCAATGGGGGTTCGACATCAAGTCGCTCGTCGGCTACACGCCCTACAACGAGCAGTTCATGGCCGCGATCCTCGGCCTGGTTCTGTGTCTCGTCTATCTCCATTTTCCGGCCAAGCGCGGCACCATGCGCACGCGCCTGCCATGGTACGACGCGCTGGCGTCGGCCGCGGGTTTCGGTGCGGGGTGGTATGTCGCCGTGGTCTACCCGGACATGATCACCTTCCTGACGGACACGCCGCCGGACACCGTCATCGTCGGCACGATCATCTTCGGACTGTGTATCGAAGGGCTGCGCCGGAGCGTCGGCTACACGCTCGTGATCGTGGTGGCCATCTTCATCGCCTTCGGGCTGTTGGGCCATCTCCTGCCCGGCAAGATGCAGGCGCGCGAGGTCGGGGTCGAGGTCCTGGTCACCACGCTCGCGCTCGATACCAACGGCCTCTTCGGAATCGTGCTCAAGGTCGCGACGACCATCGTCTTCGCCTTCGTCTTCTTCGGCCAGCTGCTGCTCCGCTCGGGCGGCTCGGAGGTGTTCAACGACTTCTCGCTGGCGGCAATGGGGCGCTTCCGCGGCGGCTCGGCGAAGATCGCGGTGACCGGCTCGAGCCTCTTCGGCACCGTCTCCGGCCTCGCGGCCTCGAACATCATGGCGACCGGGGTGGTGACGATCCCGCTGATGCGCCAGGCCGGCTACCGGCCCCACGTCGCCGCCGCGATCGAGGCGGTCGCTTCCACCGGCGGGCAGCTGATGCCGCCGGTGATGGGCGCGGTCGCCTTCCTGATGGCCGACATCCTCGGCACCGACTACGGCACCATCGTGCTGGCAGCGTTGATCCCGGCGATCCTCTACTACGTAGCACTCTTCATCATGGTCGATCTCGAGGCGGCCAAGCACGGCATCGCCCGGGTCGAGGAAGTGAAAATTCCCCGCTTGCGCAACGTTCTCGTGCGGGGCTGGCCTTTCATCGTTCCCTTTGCGGTGCTGATCTACACGCTGTTCGCCTGGAACTACCGGCCCGAGACGGCGGCCTTCTGGGCGTGTGTCGGGGTAATCGCGGTGGGGCTCGTCCTCGGCTACGGCGACAACCGGCTCACCTTCAAGGGCGTCTGGGACGCGCTGGTCCAGACCTGCCTCGGCGCGCTCGACGTGTTCATGATCGTTGCGGCCGCCGGCTTCATCCTCGGCGTGCTCAACGTCGCGGGGCTCGGCTTCCTGCTGACCTCGGCATTGGTGAGCATCGGCGAGGGACACATGCTCCTGCTGCTGCTGATGGCCGCGGTGATGTGCATCGTGTTGGGCATGGGCATGCCGACGGTGAGCGTCTACATCCTGCTCGCCGTGCTGATCGCCCCTGCGCTCGCCGAGGTCGGCGTCAACAAGCTGGCGGCGCATATGTTCATCTTCTATTTCGGGATGATGTCCTTCATCACGCCGCCGGTCGCGATCGCCGCCTTCTTCGCCGCCAACCTCGCGAGGTCCGATCCGATGCGCACCGGCTTCGCCGCGATGCGCTTCGGCTGGACCGCCTATATCGTGCCGTTCCTCTTCGTCTTCGCGCCGGTCTTGCTGCTGCAGGACGTCAAGCCGCTCGATCTTGCGATCGCGCTTACGACCGCGGTTGCGGGTGTCTGGCTCGTCTGCACCGGCGCCATCGGCTATATGATGCGGCCGCTCGCGCCGCCCATGCGCGTCGCCGTCATTGTATCCGGCATCATGCTGATGGTGCCGCGCGACGTCGGGCCCTGGGCGATCTGGACCGATCTCGTCGGCCTGGTCTTGGGGATCGCGCTGGTCACCTGGGAGGTTCAGGGCGCGCGCCGGGAGCGAAAGGCCTATGATACCGGCGGCCGAACGGGAGGGAGCACGCCATGAAGTTTTTCAACTTCCACCTCATGCCCTACGCCCATGCAGACATCGAGGCGATCAAGAAGAACGGCTCGGCCTGGCTCACCTATTCGAACAAGGACTACGACCCGGAGAAGGGCGCCGAGCTGTACCACGACTATCTCGACCAGCTCGAATACGCCGACGAGATGGGCTTCGACGGGGTGGTCCTGAACGAGCATCACACCACCGCATACGGAATGATGCCGATCCCGGGCGTGCTCGCGGGCGCGCTGTCACGGCGGCTCAAGAACTGCAAATTGGCGGTGCTCGGCCGGGCGCTGCCGCTGGTCAACAACCCGATCACCATCGCCGAGGAATACGCCATCCTCGACAACCTGACGCGCGGCCGGTTCATCGCCGGTTTCGTGCGCGGCATCGGCGCCGAATACCACGCGATGAGCATCAATCCCTCGACCTCGCAGGCGCGCTTCGACGAGGCGCACGACCTCATCCTGCGGGCCTGGACCGAGGACGGCCCGTTCCAGTACGAGGGCGAGCACTACAATTTCCGCTACGTCAACCCGTGGCCGCGGCCCTATCAGAAGCCCCATCCGCCGATCTGGATCCCGAGCCAGGGCTCGTCGAGCACGATCAAATGGGCGGCGAAGATGCGCTACACCTACTGTCAGACCTTGAGCCCGATTGCCACGGTGGCGCGCTTCTTCGACATGTACCGCGAGGCCGCGGACCAGGCCGGCTACCAAGCCTCGCCCGACCAGCTCGCCTGGTCGAATTCGATCTACATCGCCGAGACCGACGAGAAGGCGGTCGCCCAGGCGCGGCCGCATCTGGAGGCGTTGGTGAACGCGCTTTTGAAGATGCCGACCGAATTTTTGCTGCCGCCCGGCTACACCAGCATCGAATCGATCAAGCGCATCCGCGCTGCCAAGATCACCGGGCGCACGCAGTCGATCGAGCAGCTGATCGAAAGCGGCATCGTCATCATCGGCAGCCCGAACACGGTGCGCGAGAAGCTCGCCGAATATCAGGACCTCGCCCGCTTCAACACCTCGCTCACCAAGACGCAGTTCGGAACCATGCCGAACGAAATGGCGCGCGACAACATCGCCGCCATCGCCGAAGAGATTATCCCCTATTTCCGCGATAGGGTGGCCGAAGGAACGAACGAGAACGCGGTAGCGGCCGCACAGTAAGGCGCAAGCGCTCGGATTTTAAGTAAGCGTATCGCTGCTCAGACCGAGGACGTTGTGGGCGGCAACCGGGCGGTGAAATCCCTTGAGGGTCAACGCGCCCACGGGGGCCGCCTCGACGCGGTCCTCGAGCTTGGCGAAGACGCGCGGTGAGATGAGGATCTGGCCGTCCTCGGCTTCGCCGCAGAGGCGGGCGGCGAGATTGCAGACCGTACCGATAGCGCCGTAATCGAGGCGTTCCTCAAAGCCGATTGTGCCCAGCGTGGCGTAGCCGGACGCGATCCCGGCACCAAATCCCAGCTCATAGCCGCGCTTGCGCCACTCCGACGAAAGCGCCGCCAACGAATTGCGCATCTGTATCGTCATGCGGATCGCATGCATTTCGTGATCGTCGACCGGAACGGGCGCATTGAACAGCACCATCGCACCGTCGCCGGCGAAGTGCTCGATGGTTCCGTCGTAAGCCACGATCGCCCGGCCGAGCTCGGCATGGTATTCGCGGAGCACCGCCATCACCTCCTCGGGATCGGCGATCTCGGTGAAGCCCGTGAAGCCGCGCAGATCGGCATAGACCACCGTGACCTCGCTTCGTCTGGTCTTTAGCGGATCATCCGCTTCGCCCGACATAATGAGGTCGCTGATTTTGGGCGAATGGAAGCGGGTGAGCTTGGAAAGGCGCGTCAGCTCGGCCACCTGCTCGGCGACGCGGCTCTCCAGCGTGCGGTTCCAATCGGCGAGCTGCGCGGCTTGCTCCTCGACCGTGCGGGTTTGCGCCTGGACCTCGTCGAACAGGCGTGCGTTCTCGATCGCGATCACCGCTTGGTCGGCAAACGTCTTGAGTAGCTCGATCTGGCCTTCGGAGAACGGCTCCGCCTCGTCCCGTGCGACAGTGATCGCACCGATCGCATTGCCGTCACGCAGCATGGGCACTGCCACGACGCACTTGAACCCGAACGACCGCGACATCTCGCGTCCGCGAGACGGTATATTTATGTCCTCCTCGACATCCTGCACGTGGACCATCCGTCGATCGAGGATCGCCAGCCCAGTGAGGGTGTCGCGGTCTGCGAGGTGCGGGTAGGCCTTGCGAACCTTTTCGAGGGCGGCCGGTCCCATGTTGTGGTGGGCGGCCATGTGGATCAGCTCCCCGTCGTAGCGCGTCGCGAAACAGAACGTTCCCTCGCAAAGTCGCGCGGCGCTCTTGGCGATCGCGGCGAAAACCGGCTCGAGGTCCCTGGGCGAGCTCGAGATAATGTGCAGGATTTCGCTCGTGGCCGTCTGCTGCTCGAGGGCTTCGGCGAGTGCCTGACGGAGCGCCTGGGGATCGTCCGCCTCTTCGCCGGCCCCACGCCCGGCCGACGCGCCACCGTCCGCGCGGCCCGGCGGCGCGGAAGGAGGCTTCTTCGGCCTCGCGGCTCTGGTCTTCGACTTGGGCGGTTCCAAATTTCCCTCGTCGAACGGGAGATCGCATTGGTTAGGACGCAAACTATATCAGATGCCTCCGGCCGCCCCTAGCAGCCGGAACCGCCCGCGCTTGCCCGGGAAGGCCGGGGGAAGGCATTGTGTGGCGGCTGCCAGAGCCTGGAGAACCTAAGATGATTATCAAGACCGAAGCGGACGTCACCCAAGCGGTGCTGGGCGAGCTCGAAGGGGCGACGGATCCGCGCTTCAAGGAGATCATGTCCGCGCTGGTTCGCCATCTCCACGACTTCGCCCGCGAGGTGAAGCTGACCGAAGCGGAGTTCCAGAAGGCCATCGGCTATGTCGTCGCGCTCGGCCAGCACACCAACGAGCGCCACAACGAGGCGGTGCTGATGTCCGGCTCGCTGGGCTTTTCGATGCTGATCTGCCTGCTCAACAACAACGCCGGGCACGAGCGGGTCGAGACGACGGCGAACCTGCTGGGCCCGTTCTGGCGCATGCACTCGCCGCCGACCGAGAACGGCGCTTCGATCGTGCGCTCGCCGACGCCCGGCGACCCGCTCTTCGTAAGCGCCCGCGTGGTCGACCAGGACGGCGCGCCGATCGCGGGGGCAGAGGTCGATGTCTGGCATTCCTCGCCCGAAGGCCTCTACGAGCAGCAGGACGAAAAGCAGGCCGAGATGAACCTGCGCGGCAAGTTCACCACGGACACGCAAGGCCGCTTCGGTTTCCGGACCGTGCTGCCGGCGGGCTATCCGATCCCGATCGACGGGCCGACGGGCGAGCTCCTCGCCGCCCAGGGCCGGCACAACATGCGGCCCGCCCATATCCACTTCCTCGTCTACAAGCCGGGGCACAAGACATTGATCTCGCAGGTCTATGTGAAGGGCGCGCCCTACATCGATACCGACGTCCAGTTCGGCGTGACCGAGGCGCTGGTCGGCGACTATGTGCGCCACGAGGCGGACGAGCCCGCGCCGGCGGACGATGTCGACGGCCCCTGGTACTCGCTGGAGAAGACCTTCGCCATGCTGTCCGGCGAGGCGCGCCTGCCGGTGCCGCCGATCAAGTGATCGGATCGTCGGCCAGGAGCGACCGCGCCAGCGTTGTTGTGCCCCGCCGCCGGGAGACGCTTTTTCGACAGACCAGCCGGTAAGCAACGCCACTGATCACAGACATCGTCGGCGCGACCGTTGCCCTAATCGGCACAGACGGCCGCTGCCGTGCCCGCCTGGCGTCCGAAGACCGCGCCTGAGAGGAGGCCGGTGCCGCCGGGATAGTTGAAATAGAAGATGCCGCCGACGAGCTCGCCCGCCGCATAGAGGCCGGGGATGGGATGGAGGTCGGTGTCCATGACTTGGCCGGTCGCCGGGTCGATGCGCAACCCGCCGAAGGTGAAGGTGATGCCGCAGCCGATCTGGTAAGCCTCATACGGTGGGGCGTCGAGCGTGTTCGCCCAGTTGGATTTGGGGACGGCAAGGCCCTTGGTCGCGCGTCCATCCTTGACGTTCGGATTGAACGGCGTGTCGGTGTCGACCGCGGCATTGTAGGCCGCGATTTCTTCCAGGAACGCCGTCGGCTCGACGCCCTCGAGCTTGGGCGCGAGCTCGTCGAGCGTGTTCGCCGTGACCTTGGTCACCTGCTTGATCCGGTATTCGTCGCGCAGCAGATGCGCGACTTTCTGGTCGAAGACCTGCCAGGCGAGTTGGTCGGGCTGCTCGAGCACGACACGGCCGTATTTCGCATAAGTGTAGTTGCGGAAGTCCGCGCCCTCGTCGACGAAGCGCCGCCCGGTTGCGTTCACCATGACGCCGAAGGGATAGGAGTGCTTCTGGAAGCCGTCGCCCACGGCGAGGTCGCCGAACTCCGGCGCATTGTAGTCCCAGCCGACGGCGTGACAGCCCGACCAGTTGCCGAAGGGGCTGGCGCCGATCTCCAGCGCCATGCGGATGCCGTCGCCGGTGTTGAAACGGCTGCCGCGCACTTTCGCCATCTCCCAGCCCGGCCCCAGGTATCGTGTGCGCCACTCAGTGTTGGCCTCGAAGCCGCCGCTCGCCAGGATCACCGCCTTGCCCGCCACGTCGTAGATCTCGCCGCCGGTCCGCACCTTCACGCCGGTGACGGTGTGGCCGTCGTATAGGAGCGCCACCGCGCGTGCGCCGTAGCGGATCTCGATGCCGGCGGCCTCCGCCAGCTCGGTCTGGCGGTCGACCAGCCCCGGCCCGCCGCCCCAGGCCTCGATCGTCAAGCCGCCCCAGAACTTGAAGATGCCGTCGACCTGGAAGGCCTGGCGGCCATAGATCGGCTGGAAGCGCACGCCCTTGTCGCGCAGCCAGGCCATGGTCTTAAAGGAGCGCATGACGAGGGCTTCGCAGAGCGCGGGGTCGCTCCGGTAGCGGGTCACCCGGAACATGTCGTCGTAGAACTGGTCGGTCGTGTAGGTGCCGAAATCGGTGCGTGCGATCTCGTCCTCGCTGAGGTCCGGGACGATGCGCCTGATGTCTTCGAGCCCGTCGTAGGCGAAGCGGATGGCGCCGGCGGTGAAGCGCGAGTTGCCGCCGTTCTCGTCCTTCGGCGCGCGCTCCAGCACCAGAATACGCGCACCGCTCTCCGCCGCCGCAAGCGCCGCGCAGAACGCCGCGTTGCCCGCACCGACGATGATCACGTCATAAGACTTGGATGTCTTTGCCATTACGGTGGTTGTTATCCTTCGATGGGCCGGTCAGCGCAATCGCGGCCCGCGCTCAGACGAGGCCGCCATTGGGCTGCACGATCCGGCCGTGCACCCAGGACGCGGCCACCTCGGCCACCTCGAGCCGCTTCGCCGGCCCGTCACCGGAACTGACATCGACGCCGGCGCGCGCATCCGCCGCCCTGCGCCCACGACCGTATCCGCTTACCGGCGCTCATCGGCAGGTTTCTGAAATATCGGGCTTGGTATAGGCTGCGAGAAGCGAATAGTACGGTAGACGACTAATGAACCAAGCCCGAGGGCGGGAGGACGAAAACATGGCAGGACGGACAAAGGTTTACTTCGATCACCTCGGCCGGCGGATCAGCCGGAGGCGCTTTGGCTCGATCGTTGCCGCCAGCGCGGTTGCGGCCGCGGTGCCCCTCAGACATGGCCTCGCGGCCAGCAAGCTCAAAGTCGGCATCTTGCTGCCCCGCTCGGGGCCGCAAGGCCAGATCGGCCTTGATTGCCTGCGCGGCGTCGACGCCGGTCTCCCGTTGCTGAAGGCCAAGGGCTTTCCCGAACTCGAGCTGATGCATGCCGATACGGAGACCAAGGTCGACGTCGCGCGCGTGCGCGCGGCGAGCCTGATCAATGACGGGGCGCAGCTCATCATCGGTTGCTTCGATTCGGGCGCGACCATGGCCGCGGCGCAGGTCTGCGAGCAGCACAACATTCCTCTGGTCGTCAATATCGCCGCCGTGCCCAAGCTGACGGAGCTCGGCTACAAGTGGGTCTTTCGCAACTTCCCGACCGGCCCGATGGTGGTCAAGGACGCGTTCCTCAATCAGAAGGAGCTCTTCCAGATCAGCGGCCACACACCCAAGACCGTGGCCCTGCTGCATGTGAACGACACGTTCGGCACCAGCCTCGCCGGCGCGCTGTTCGCCTTGGCTCCCAAATTCAAGATGCCCTACAAGATCGTAGAGAAGGTCTCCTACGATCCTTACGGCCGCGCCTTCGCGAGCGAAATCCGCAAGGCCAAGGCCAGCCGCGCCGAGGCGGTATGGATGGTGAGCCGTCTCAACGACGCGATTGCGCTTACCAAGGAGATGGTCAAGCAGCGCTACGAGCCGATGGGCGTCCTCTCCACCGGGCCCGGCTGGTACGAGGATGCCTATATGCGCGCGACCGGCAAGTATGGCGACGACGTCATCAGCCTGGTGCCGTGGCACGATGCCAAAAAGCCGATGTCCCAGGCGCTCGCCGCCGAGTTCGCCAAGCGGTTTCCCGACCGAAATATGGGCCCCAACCATTCGCACACATTCGAGGCGCTGCTGATCGCGTCCGACGCCTTCCGCCGCGCGGGCTCGACCAAGAACACCGCGCTGCAGGCGGCCCTCAAGGCGACCGACATCAAGGACAACGTCTCCACGGGTCCCGGCATCAAGTTCAACGAGAAAGGCCAGAACCCGGATACGAAGAATTCTGGGGTACAGAACCGCGGCGGCAAATCATTGGTGGTCCTGCCGAAGAGCGCGGCGGTCAGCAAGCCGATTTGGCCGATGCGCGGCTGGCGCAAGCGCGGCTAGCGACACGCGGTGGGCTGGGCGGGACGGGCGTGCTCGCCGGCCCGGGCGGAAGGCGGCGATCGCCTTCTCGCCCGCGTCACGCTCATCGGATCGCATGCTGCACAGTGCGCTGCGCGTCCATCTTGGGTCGGCCCACGGATGATGGAATTGTGGAACCGGATCCCGAAGCCCTGACGGAGACAGTGCAGTATCTCCGACCGCTGCTGGCGTTTCGGTCGCGCGATAAGGACAGCCTCGCACCGGCTGTCTTTCACCTGCCGCAATAGCTTCATACCCTTTGGAGGATGGTGAAGAGGGCGGCGGCATATTGTACTCTTTGTACTCTTGGCTCCGCGACGTCCGCCGAAGGTGGTTCCTCGAATGCCGATCAACGAAACCGATCCCTGGCGCGAGCAGTATTTCGAGGGCGTGCCTTGTCCCGATACCATCGTCGTGCCAACGGATGACGGTGATGCGTATCAGCTCTATCCGGCTCAGCGCTGGGTCTACAACAAGCTCCTCGTCGCCGAGAGCCAGGGCATCCAATGCGCGCCGCACGGCCTTACCCCGCCGGAATTCCCGGTCTTCTCCAAGCCTATCTACAACATGCGCGGCATGGGTACGGGCAGTCGCGTCATCCGCTCGCTCGAGCAGTGGCGCCGACGCCAGGCGCCGGGCCATATGTGGAGCGAGCTGCTGGAAGGCGAGCACGTCTCGAGCGACGTCGCGGTGGTCGACGGCGAGGCGCGCTGGTGGCGCCACGTCACCGGCGAGCCGCTCAAGGGCGGCATGTTCGACTACTGGACGATCCACGCCGAGGCGCGGCCCAACATCGAGGACTATTGCGGCGCCTGGCTCTTGAAGAACCTCAAGGGCTATTCCGGCATGGTCAATTTCGAGACCATCGGCGGGCGCATCATTGAATGCCATCTCCGCTTCAGCGACCAGTGGCCCGACCTCTACGGGGCCGGCTGGATCGAGGCGGTGGTGCGGCTCTACAGCGAGGGCGTCTGGGCGTTCGACGACACCGACCGGCGCACCGGCTACAGCGTCGTCCTCTTCGGCGCCCACGGCATCGACTATATGATCGACCGCACCCAGGTTCCAAGATTGTGCGACGAGTACGACGAGGTCACCAGCATCCAGATCACCTTCCACGCCGACCGGCCGGCCGAGACCCACGCCATGCCGCCGGGTGGCTTCCGTCTCGCGATCGTCAACTGCTGGGACCTCGATGTCGGCTTCGACGTGCGCGATCGCCTGGCCTTGCGCTTCTGGTCGATCGAGCACGCCCGCACACCGCGTGGACGCCGCGACGGCGCCCGGCGGGCCTCGTGACGACGGACCGGAGCGGCGCTTGAAGATCGTCACCGAGTTCCCGCGTCCCGTCCGTGTCATCGAGAACACCTGGATCCCGATGCCCGACGGCGTGCAGCTCGCGGCGCGCATCTGGCTGCCCGAGGACGCCGAGGCCGATCCGGTCCCGGCGCTGCTTGAGTTCCTGCCCTACCGCAAGCGCGACTTCATGCGCGCCCGCGACGAGCCGATGCACCATTACTTCGCCGGCCACGGCTATGCGAGCGTGCGGGTCGACATCCGCGGCTCGGGCGACAGCGACGGCCTGACCCTCGACGAATACACCGAGGCCGAGCACGACGACGCGACGGCCGTCATCGAATGGCTCGCCGCCCAGCCCTGGTGCAGCGGCGCCGTCGGCATGTTCGGCATCTCCTGGGGCGGCTTCAATTCACTGCAGGTGGCCGCGCGCCAGCCGCCGGCCTTGAAGGCCATCATCACGCTTTGCGCCGCCGACGACCGCTATGCCGACGACGCGCACTACATGGGCGGCTGCCTGCTCAACGAGAACCTGATCTGGGGCAGCGCCTTCTTCATGTACCACCTGCTGCCGCCCGACCCCGACATCGTCGGCGACCGCTGGCGCGAGATGTGGCTCGAGCGGCTGGAAAACGCCGTGCTGTTCCCGGCCCACTGGCTCGGCCACCAGCGCCGCGACGACTTCTGGAAGCACGGTTCGGTCTGCGAGGACTATTCCGCGGTTACCTGCCCGGTCTATGCGATCGGCGGCTGGGCCGACGGCTATTCGAACGCCGTGCCGCGCCTGCTCGAAGGGCTCGACGTTCCGCGCAAGGGGCTCATCGGCCCCTGGGCGCATGTCTTCCCGCACAACGGCGTGCCGGCGCCGGCGATCGGCTTCCTCCAGGAAGCGCTGCGCTGGTGGGACCATTGGCTCAAAGGCGTCGACACCGGCATCATGGACGAGCCCCTCTACCGTGTCTGGATGCAAGACAGCCTCGCCCCGCAGCCACAATACGACGAGCGGCCCGGTCGCTGGATCGCCGAGCCCGGCTGGCCGTCGGACAACGTCACGCCCCACGCGCTCGCCCTCGACGCCGCCGGACTGCTGATCCCTGGCGCCGCGGAAGAGGCGCTCCTGGAGGTCGTTTCGCCGCCCGCCACCGGCATCACCGCGGGAAGCTGGTGCGCCATGGGCAGCGAGGGCGAGATGCCGATCGACCAGCGCCCCGACGACGGCCGCTCGCTCGTCTTCGACAGCGAAGCCCTCGACGAGCCGCTGGAGATCATGGGCGCGCCCGAACTGCATCTGGTCTTCGAATCGAACCGGCCGGTCGCCCACGTGATCGTGCGCCTGAACGACGTCTTCCCCGACGGCACCTCGGCGCGGGTCAGCTACGGCGTGCTCAACCTCAGCCACCGCGAGAGCCACGAGCATCCGGAGCCGCTCGTGCCCGGCCAGCGCACCGAGGCGACGATCCGCCTCAACGACATCGCCCACCGCTTTGCGGCCGGCAACCGGGTGCGCGTGGCGATTTCGACCGCCTACTGGCCGATCGTCTGGCCGACGCCGGAATGGGTCACGCTCGGCGTTCATACCGGCGCCAGCAGCGTGGTCCTGCCGGTGCGCGCGCCGCGCGCCGAGGACGACGACTTGCCCGCCTTCCCGCCGCCCGAGACCGGCCCCTCGAACAGCGGCACGGTGCTCCGCGACTCCACACTCCGCCGCACCTTCGAGCGCGACCTTCTGACAGGCGACGTGACCTACCGGATCTATGACGACGGCGGCGAGTTCGACGGCGCGGCGCTCATCCATCTGGAGGATATCGACCTCGAGGCGGGCTTCGCGCTGCTCCAGCAATATCGCATCGGCGAAGCCAGTCCGCTGACCGCCTCGGGCGAGATCGTCGCCCATGCGCTGCTCCGCCGCGGCGCCTGGGCACCCGAGCTGCGCGGCCGCATCGAGCTCACCGCCACCAAGACCGACTTCATCGTCACCGCGAAGATTACGGCCAACGAGGGACTGAGCGAGGTCTTCGCCCGCGAATGGACCGAAACGATCCCGCGCGATCTCGTCTAGCGCGGCTTAGGCTTTTCCCAGCTCCGCCGCCGCGCGCGCCTGCGCGGTCTCCAGGATCAGGCGTAGAAAGTCGCGGTACTCGATGCCGGCGAAGCCCGCCATGTAGGCGAGCTTACCGTCGTTCGACCAGGCCGGGTTGGGGTTGCATTCCATGAACTTGATCCGGCCGTCGGCATCGGCGCGGAAGTCGAAGCGGCCGTAGTCGCGGAGGTTCAGGCGCTCGAACATCGTCGTCGCCGCGGCCTCGATTTTCGCGCGATCCGCGGCCGACAAGCGCGCCTCGCGGAAATGGATGTCGGACCAATAGGGCGAGTCGGGCATCGCCTTCGACTCGAAGCCGAGGAGGCGCGGCAGCTCGGGATCGAGGCTCCCGTAATCGACTTCGAGCGGCGGCAGCACCGTGAAGCCGCTATCCGGGTTGCCGATCACGCCGACGCCGTATTCGGTGCCCGAGAGGAACTCCTGCACCAGGATCGCCCGGCCCGGCAGCTCGGTCTGCACCGCGCGCACACGTTTCTCCGCCGCGGCCCGGTCCTTGACGATCGCATCGACCGTGATCCCGACGCTGCCGTCGGCACAGGCCGGCTTGACGAAGGCCGGATAGCGCTCGGGCAGGCACGCCTCGACGTCGTCGTCGGGCGCCACAGTGACCTCGTCGGGCACGTCGATGCCCGAGGCGAGCGCAATCGCGCGCACGATCGACTTGTCCCAGGCGAGCACCATCGCCGCCGGCGGCGCGCCCGAATAGGGCACGCCGAGCATTTCCAGATAGGCCGGCAGGTTGAGCTCCCGATAGGGGTCGTTGCGGAAGCCCGTGTCGCAGAAGTTGATGACGAACTGCGGCGGCGCCGCGCGCAGGTCCTCAAGGATCGTCGTGTGGTCGTCGAGATATCGGAAGGAATAGCCGGGCAGGCTCTCGAACGCCGCCTTCATCGCGTCGCGCGTCGCGAAGTCCTCCTCGTGGAAGGCGCCTTCGCGCTTGGAGCCGTCGGCAATCCGCGGATCGCCCAGCAGCACGGTCACGTCTGGGAAATATATCGAGGCGGGGTCGTCTGTATGTCTTTTGGCTTGGATCACAATCGGCAATGTATCAGGTCTTCGGCCCGATCGGAGATTCGAAGTCGGACATGCAGACAAACGGCACAGTCCATCGCGACCCCGCCGTTATCCGCAGAGCCCTTATCCGTAGAGCCAATTTCCGAGGATAGATCGCTATTCGGCCGGGACCGTTACCGCGCCGCCCCGGCGAAATGGCCGCCAATGCGACAGGCGGTCGAGATAGACGTAGATCACCGGCGTCAGATAGAGCGTCAGGAGCTGCGAGACGAGCAGCCCGCCGACGACCGCGAGACCGAGCGGCTGGCGCGCCTCCGCGCCCGCGCCGAAGGCGATCGCGATCGGCAGCGTGCCCAGGAGCGCGGCCATCGTCGTCATCATGATCGGGCGGAAGCGCACGAGGCAGGCTTCGAAGATGGCCTCGTTCGCCGGCAGATTGTCGGCGCGTTGGCGGGCCAGCGCGAAGTCGATCATCATGATCGCGTTCTTCTTGACGATGCCGATCAGCATGATCACGCCGACGAAGGCATACAGGCTGAGCGGCACGTTGAAGATCTGCAGTATCAAGAGCGCGCCGAAGCTCGCCGAGGGCAGGCCCGAGAGGATGGTCAGCGGGTGGATGAAGCTCTCGTAGAGGATGCCGAGCACGATGTAGACGACGACCAGCGCCAGGATGATCAGGATACCGAGGGTTTCCGTCGAGCTGGCGAAGGCCTCGGCGGCGCCCTGGAAGCTGGTGGCGACGGTGGCGGGCAGGCGGATCTGGCGCTCCAGCGTGCGCACGCTGGCGAGCGCCGTGCCGACCGAGACCCCTGGCCGCAGGTTGAAGGAGAGTGTCACCGACGGGAGCTGACCGCGGTGGTTCACGGTCAGCGGCCCGACGCCCTGCTTGATCGTCACCACGGCCGAGAGCGGGATCAGCGGCCCCGCGCTCGAGCGCACATACAATTGCGACAGCGCGTCGAGGTTCTCGCGGTCCTGCGGGCGCACCTCCAGGATCACCTGGTACTGGTTGGACGAGGTCGAGATCGTCGAGATCTGGCGCGTGCCGAAGGCGCTGGCAAGGGCGCTTTCGATCTGCTCGGGCGAGACACCCAGCGCGGCCGCCTGGCTGCGGTCGATCGACACCACCGCCTGCGGGCTGGAGATATCCATGTCGCTGGAGACGTCCTGCAGGCCGGGCAGGCGCCGCAAGGCGAGCTGCATCGCCGTCGCCGAGCGGTAGAGCTCCTCGATGTCGAGGCTCTCCATCACATACTGGTAGCTGCCCTTGGTGATGTAGGCGCCGAAGCGGACCGGCGGCGGGTTCTGGAAGAAGACGCGGATGCCCGGCACGTTCGCGACCTGGCGGCGGAGCTGCTGCATGATCTGGTCGACATGCGCCGTGCGCTGATCGCGCGGCTTCAGGCGGATGAAGATGGTGCCCGAGTTGGAGGTCGCGCGCGGGCCGCCGGCGCCGACCGACGACATGGTGGCCTCGACGTTGGGATTGCGGCTGACAATGCCCACGATGCGCTGCTGGTGGACCTTCATCGCCGCGAAGGAGATGTCCTGGCCGCCCGCAGTGAAAGCGACGATGCGCCCGGTATCCTCGCTCGGCAGGAAGTCGCGCGGGGTGACGCGGAAGAGATGCACCGTCGCCGCCACCGAGAGCGCGAAGACCAGCAGCATCACCGGCCCGTGGTTGACGCACCAACGCAGGCTGCGCTCGTAGCCGCGCAGCATCGCATCGAAGCCGCGCTCGATCGCGCGGTAGAGTGCGCCGTGCTTGACCTCGCGGTCGTCCTTCAGCAGGCGGGCGCACATCATCGGCGTCAGGGTCAGCGAGACGAAGCCCGAGACCAGGATCGCCGCGACGATGGTCACTGCGAACTCGTTCAAGAGACGCCCGACCACGCCGCCCAGGAACACCACCGGGATGAACACCGCGGCGAGCGAGATGGTCATCGAGATGATGGTGAAGCCGATCTCGCGCGAGCCCTTGAGCGCCGCCTGAAGCGGCGTCTCGCCCTTTTCGATGTGGCGGACGATGTTCTCCAGCATGACGATCGCATCGTCGACCACGAAGCCGACCGAGAGCGTCAGCGCCATCAGCGACAGATTGTCGAGGCTGAAGCCGAACATCGCCATCACGCTGAAGGTGCCGATCGCCGAAAGCGGCAGGGCGATTGCCGGGATCACCGTCGCCCAGAGCCGGCGCAGGAAGAGGAAGATCACCATGATCACCAGCAGCGCCGCCAGCAGCAGCGTGAACTGGACGTCGTGGATCGAGGCCTTGATCGAGAGCGAGCGGTCGTAGATCACATTGAACTGCACCGAGGCGGGCAGGAGCCGCTTGATGCGGTTGATCGAGGCCTTGATGTCGCCGACCACCTTCACGGTGTTCGAGCCGGGCTGGCGCTGGATCGCCAGGATGATCGCGCGCTTGCCACTGTACCAGCTCGCCACGCGCTCATTCTCCACGCCGTCGATCACCTGGCCGAGCTCGCGCAGGCGTACCGGCGCGCCGTTACGGTAGGCGACGATCTGCCGGCCGTAGGTCGCGGCCCCGGTAATCTTGCCGGTGGTCCTGATCGTCATCGATTTCTTGGCGCCGTCGAGCGTGCCGGTCGGCAGGTTCGAGTTGACCCCGCGCACCGCGCGCTCGACCTCGTCGATGCCGATGCCGCGCACCGCGAGCTTGCCGGGGTCGACCTGGACGCGGAGCGCGTATTTCTGGCTGCCATAGACCTGCACCAGCGCCACGCCCGGCACCATCGAGAGGCTCTGGGCGAAGACCGTCTGGGCGTATTCGTCGACCGTGGAGAGCGGCAGCGTCGCCGAGGACATGGCGAGATAGAGCACGGGCTGCTCGGCCGGGTTCACCTTGCGGATGGTCGGCGGGCTCGGCATGCCCGAGGGCAGGTTGCGCCCAGCGGCAGCAATTGCCGCCAGCACGTCCTGGGCGGCCGCGTCGATGTCGCGGTCGAGGGTGAACTGGAGCGTGATCTGCGACAGGCCGAGGGCGCTAGAGGAGTTCATCGAGGCGACCGAGGCGATGGTCGAGAACTGCGCCTCCAGCGGCTTGGCCACCGTCGCGGCCATGGTCTCGGGGCTGGCGCCGGGCAGGGCGGCGGTCACCAGGATGGTCGGGAAGTCGACGTTGGGCAGCTCGCTCACCGGCAGTGCGCGGTAGGACATCATGCCGAAGATGAGCAGCGTCGCCATCAGCAACGTCGTCATCACCGGCCGGCGGATGCAGAGCTCCGGCAGGGTCATCAGTGGTCGTCCTTCGCCAGGCTGCTGCCGCCGGTCTTGCGCACCGCGGGCCCGGGCCGGGCGCCGCCGCGCGTCGCCGGCGGGCGCGGCGTCACCTTGATGCCCGGGAAGAGCCGCAGCTGGCCGTCGGTCACCACCGTCTCGCCGAGCTTGAGGCCCGACTCGATGACGGTGCGCCCGCCCTCGGAAATGCCGTCGCGCACCATGCGCTGCTCGACCGTGAGGTCGGCCTTGACGACGAAGACGTAGCGCCCGCGCTGGCCGACCTGGACCGACTCCGACGGCACCACCAACGCGTTGCGGCGGACCGCGAGCGTCACCTGCACGCCGACGAAGCGGCCCGGCACCAGGTTGCCGTCCGTGTTCTCATAGCGCGCCTTCAGCTGGATCGTGCCGGTGGCGGCGTCGATGGCGTTGTTGACGAAGATGAGCTTGCCGGTGGCGAAGGGCGTGGGCTCGTCGGGGCGCGTGACGTTGACGGCCACCGGTCCGGCCTGCCTGGCCGTGCGCAGCGCTTCGACATGGCGCTCGGGAATGGCGAAGGTCACGTCGATCGGCCGCAGCTGGTTGATGACCACCAGCGCGCCGGTATCGTTCGCCTTGACGAGGTTGCCGGCGTTGATCAGCACTGCGCCGGTCTTGCCGTCAATCGGCGCGCGGATGGCCGCGAACTCGATCTGCAGCTTGATCTGCTCGGTGGTTGCCTGGCCGGCCTGGATGGTCGCGAGCAGCGAATTGACGCCGGCGACCGCCGCGTCATACGTCTGCTTCGGCGCCACGCCGCGCTGCCACAGCGGCTGAATGCGCTCGAGGTCCGCCCGCGCCTTGGCGAGCAACGCCCGGTCGCGCGCGAGATTGGCCTCGGCCTGGCGCAGCTGCCACTCGAAGGGCCGTGGATCGATCGAGAAGAGCAGATCGCCCTTCTTGACCATCTGGCCCTCGGCGAAGTGGACCTTGACGATCTGGCCGTCGACCCGCGACTTGATGGCGACGGTCTCGACCGGTTGCACGGTGCCGACGACCCTGAGCCTCACGGGTACGTCGGCGGTCGTGACGCGCGCCACCGTGACCGGCGCCGGCGGCAGAACCCGGCCGGCCCGAACGGTACTCGCGCCGCTGGTCCAGCGGACGAATCCGTAGCCGCCCGCGATCAGCACCACGGCGGCCACCGTCCAAACGCCTATGCGTCCAAACGACATTTTCGGTTTTTTCCGGAACAAGCGGCGCTCAAACAAACGCCAAGTTGCAGCTATGTATCGCGATTAACGGTGGTGACAAGCGTCTCCGGCGGCGGCCATGAAAAACGCAATAAAATTGCGTGCATTGGCCAGTCTGGCGCCAGTCCGCTCAACCAGACCTAGTGGCGCGACGGCGTTGCGTTGGCGTCGGCAACCAGGGTGTGGAGGAGCCTGCGCAGCTGCGCGGCGTTGCGGGGACCGAGCCGTTCGGCGAGCTGATCCTCGTAGCCCGCGATCCGCTCCTCGCACTGCGCCACCAGGTCGGAGCCGAACTCCGAGATGTGGACGAGCACGCGGCGGTTGTCTTCCGGGTCATGGCGGCGGTGGACCAGGGCGCGCATGATCATGCGGTCGATGGTCTTGGTCAGCGCCGGGTGGTTCATCAGCACCGCCTTGGCGAGCTCGCCCATCGAGCGGCCGCGGCGGTCGCTCAAGACCTGCAGGATGCGCCATTGCTCCACCGGGATCCCCTTCGCCTTGAGCAGGCCCTGGAGGTCGCCGTGCACATGCCGGTTTGCCTGGGCAAGGAGGTAAGGCAGCTGATCGGCGTACGGTTCATCCGTCATTTTTATGGCCTTCTTGAGGCTGGCGTTTCCCGCCGCGACATATAAGGCGGTCGCGCGACGGCCACAAGTTATTTGCCGAGGAAAACATTCGGCCGCTGCGCGCCATGGTCTGCATTACGCAGGTGCAGCATTTTTGTTGCTTTCACCGCTTGCTGCCCGCACAGTTGTGTCCAGAGAGCCCGGAAAACAACGGGTTGCGGGACATGTTGGCACGAGCCCTCGGGGAACGGCGGCAGGGGCTGCTGGCGGCAAAGGCATTCGGTGCAGGCGCGCACGGGGTTATGGCCGCGCGCGGCGCGGGGCTCGTGCGGCACGACGCGCGGCGCCTCAATGTCGGGATCTTCATTCCAACCGAGGGTGCGGCGGGCATCTGGGGGCCATCGTGCCGGAGTTGCGCCACCCTCGCCGCGCACGAGATCAACGAGGCGGGCGGCATTCTCGGCCTCGAAGTGGCGCTGCGCATCGAGGACGCCGGCGCGGATCCCGACGACACGGCCGAGCGCGCGGCGATCCTGGTCGAGACCGGCGAGATCGACGCCATCGTCGGCATGCATATCAGCGCCGTGCGCGAGTCATTGGTGCGCACCATCGGCGGCGTCATTCCATACGTCTACACGCCGCTCTACGAGGGCGGCGAGCGCACGCCGGGGGTCTATGCGATCGGCGAGACGCCGGCCGACCAGCTTCTGCCGGCGATGGGCTGGCTTGGCGAGCGCTACCGGGTGCGGCGCTGGGTGCTGCTGGGCAACGACTATGTCTGGCCGCACCGCAGCCACGCGCTGGCCCGCCAGTTCCTCAAGGCGCATGACGGCGAGGTGGTGGGGGAGCGTTATCTGCCCTTCGACCGCGAGCAATTCGACGATGTGCTCGACTGGATTGCGGGTTTGAAGCCCGACGCGGTGCTGGTGTCGCTGGTCGGCCAGGACGCCGTGAACTTCAATCGCGCTTTCGGGCGGCGGGGCTTGAGCGAGCGTATCCTGCGCTTTTCCTGCGCCGTGGAGGAGAATGTTCTTCTCGGCATCGACAGCGCGCATACCGACGGGCTGTTTGCCGCCGCCGGCTACTTCGCGAATATGGGCACGCGCGACAATGGCGGCTTCAAGGAGCGCTATTACGGGCATCTCGGCGACGGCGCGCCGATGTTGAACGCGCTTGGCGAGTCGCTTTACGAGGGCATGCATTTCCTGCGCGCGCTGCTCGCCCCGGGCGACGACTGGCGGCGGCTCGACCGGACGATTTCGTTCGGCGGCGTCCGCGGCGCTGCGTTCGGTCCCGACCGGCGCGTCAAGGCGCCGATCTTCCTCGCCGAGGCCAAGGGCAACCGCTTCGACATCGTCACCGAGCTCGGCGCGCGCTGACTTCTGTCGCTTTCACGGTCGCCGCCGGCCGAATTCATCCAAATCGAAAAGCTTGAATTGGAAAGTTTTTATTTGACGAGGAAAACAATCATTCGATAACGTTGGTTTCACAAGGGCTTCAGCGGTCCGGCCGGGGCAGCGGCCGGGGCGCGCGAGGAGCCGAACTGAGACCGGCGGGCGGCGGGCGCCTCGATAATCGGGGCACCCCGACGCGACGGCCGGCGGAGGGACGGGGCATTGGTCTGGTTCGTCGCGATTGTCATCCTCGTTATCGCCATCATCCTGGCGATCCTCTTCCTCAATCGCTTCTACAAGAAGGCGACGCGCGAGATCGCGTTGGTGCGAACCGGCGCCGGCGGCCAGAAGGTCGTGCTCGATGGCGGCTGCCTGGCATTGCCGTTCCTGCACAAGGTCTCCGAAGTCAACATGAAGACGACCCGCCTGGAGATCGAGCGGGTCGGCGAGCGCTCGATGATCACCCTCGACCGCCTGCGCGTCGACGCCTCCGCTGAGTTCTACGTGCGCGTCCAATCGACCGAAAAGGGCGTGGCGACGGCGGCCCAGGCGCTCGGCGGGAAGTCGTTCCGCGCCGCCGAACTTGCCGAGATCCTCGAGGGCCGGCTGGTCGACTCGATGCTCGCGGTGGCCGCGCGTTACACCATGGACAGCCTCCAGGACGGCCGCGGCCAGTATGTCGGCGAGGTCTCGCAGACCCTGGAGGACAACCTGGCGCAGGACGGCCTGGTGCTCGAGTCCGTGTCGCTGACCCGCCTCGACCAGACGCCGTTCCACGCCCTCGACGAGAACAACGCCTTCAATGCCCTCGGCATGCGGCGGCTGGCCGAGATCATCGCCACCAACAAGAAAGAGCGCGCCGCCATCGAGGCCGATGCCGAGACCTCGGTGCGCCAGAGCCAGCTCGACGCCACCAAGCGCCGCCTCATCATCGAGCAGGAGGAGCAGGAGGCGCAGATCGCGCAGCACCAGCAGATCGAGACCCAGCGGGCGCTGAGCGACGCCGAGGTCGCCGAGCGCCAGGCGGCGGCCGAGGAGCGCCGCGAGCAGGCGCGCATCAACCGCGACCGCGAGGTGCGCGCCGCCGAGATCGAGCGCGACCGCTCGCTGCGCGCCAACGAGCTCGAAGCCAACCTGGCCAGCGAGACCGTCCAGCACGATGTCGCGATCAAGCTCGCCGCCAAGCGTAGCGAGGAAGCCCATGCCGAGGCCGCGGCGCAGAAGGCGAAAGCCGAGGAGATCGCGGCCCAAGAGCAGGTCGAGACGGCGCGCGAAACCGCCATCGTCGAGCGCGAGAAGGCGCTCGCCCTGATCCGCGCGGCCGAGCAGGCGGAAGTCGACGACACCCGCGTGCGCAGCGAGACCGGCACCATCCTCGCCATGGCGAACGCCGAGGCCAATGCGACCACGATCCGCGCGCGGGCGAACAAGACCGAGCAGCTCGCCAAGGCGCAGGGCGAGGCGGCGCTGATCGATGCGGAGAATTCGCAGAGCGAGGAGCTCATCGGCCTCAAGCTCGACCTCGCGCGCCTGAAGACGCTGCCCGAGGTCGTCGGCGAGATGATGCGGCCGGCGGAAAAGATCGACAGCATCCGCATCAACCACATCACCGGGTTCGGCAACGGCGGTGGAAACGGCGGCGGAAACGGTCATGCGAACGGCGCCGCCAATGGTGGCGGCGATCGGGCCGTGGTCAATCAGGTCGTCGATGGCATACTCGCGATGGCGCTGCAGCTTCCGGCGGTGCGCAAGCTCGGCGAGCAGGTCGGCCTCAACATCGCCGACGGTCTCGACGGTCTCGCCACCTCCGTCACCGAGCGGGCCAACGCCAACGGCGAGAGCGAGTTCAGCGACGACGCCGCGGATACCGGGGGCGCTTCCGAGAGCGGTGGCGAAAAGACGTAACGGCACAAATCGGGCAACGGCCAGAAACAGACACGAACGAGGAGTTGGGACCATGCATGTCGACCGCAGAAAGTTTCTTCAAGGCGCATCCACCGCGGCTTTGGCGCTCGCAGCGCCCGCCATCATCGGCCGCGCGAACGCGGCCGCGAACAACATCAAGATGGTCGGCATCCTCGACCAGTCGGGCGGCCTCGACATCTACGGCAAGCCGATGGTCGACACGATGAAGATGGCGGTCGAGGAGATCAACAAGGCCGGCGGCGTGCTCGGCAAGCAGATCGATCTCAAGGTCTACGACCCGCAATCGAACATCCAGTTCTACACCCAATATGCGACGCAGGCCGCGGCGCGCGACCGGGCGCATGTCGTCCATGCCGGCATCACCTCCGCCTCGCGCGAGGCGATCCGGCCGACGCTCAACCGCTTCAAGACGCTCTATTTCTATAACGTGCTCTACGAAGGCGGGGTGTGCGACCGCAATACCTTCTGCACCGGCTCCACGCCGGCCCAGACGGTGGAAAAGCTGGTGCCGCACGTGATGAAGAAGTGGGGCAAGAAGGTCTATATCGTCGCGGCCGACTACAATTACGGCCAGATCACCGCCCAGTGGGTTCAGCGCTATGTGCGCGACAACGGCGGCACCACGGTGGCGACCGAGTTCTTCCCGCTCAACGTCACCAATTTCGGGCCGACGATCCAGAAGATCCAGGCCGCCAAGCCCGACCTCGTCATGTCGGCGCTGGTCGGCGGCGCGCACGTCTCCTTCTATCGCCAATATGCGTCGGCCGGCATGAACAAGAATGTGCCGATCGCCTCCACCACCTTCGGCGTCGGCAACGAGCACAAGCTCATCTCCGCCGAGGAAGGCAACGGCATGATCGTCGCCTACAGCTACTTCCAGGAGATCGACACCCCGGCCAACAAGGACTTCGTCAAGCGCTTCAAGGCCAAGTATGGCGCCAAGGCGTCCGACCTCAACGAGCTCGCAGCGCGCAACTACGAGGCCGTCTATCTCTGGGCCGAGGGCGTGAAGAAGGCCGGCTCGCTCGACCGAATGAAGGTGATCGAGGCGCTCGAGGCGCCGGTCTCCTATGACGGGCCGAGCGGCAAGGTCGCGATCGAGCCGCGCACGCATCACGCGCTGCAGAACGTCTACCTCGCGGAGCTCAAAGACCAGAAATACACCATCCTGGAGACCCACAAACAGCAGCCGCCGGCGGACACGCTGCTCGTCTGCGACCTCATCAAGAACCCCAACCAGTCGAAGTTCTACTTCGAGAACGGCCTCAAGGCCGCGGGGATCAAATAGCGGCGCGGCGCTTTCGCCGCTTGACGGGTGCGCCCTCCCTCAAATCTCGGGGGAGGGTCGCCGCCCACCCGGCGAGGCTTCTTCCCGCCGGACTTCGACAGAACCTAGGAAAGGGTAGGTAGCCCTCGTGGACCAGTCCGTCGCGCTTGCGCTTCAGATCCTATACGGCGTCGCCAACCTGGTGCTGATCAGCATGGGGCTGGCGATCATCTTCGGGATGATGCGCGTCATCAACCTGGCGCATGGCGAGTTCCTGATGCTCGGCGGCTACACCGTGGTGATCGCCACCAACAACGGCGTCAACTTGTGGATCGCCATGCTGATCCTGGCGCCGCTGGTGGTCGGCGTCATCGGCGTGATCGTGGAGCGGCTGCTGATCCGCTTCCTCTACGGACGCATGGTCGACACGCTGCTGGCGACCTGGGGATTGAGCCTGCTGTTCGTCGGCTTGATCACGACGATCTTCGGCGCCCAGACCGCGACCACGATCTCGCCGCCGATCGGGCCCTTGCGCATCGGCACCTACAGCACGAGCGGCTACGAGCTCTTCCTCATCCTCGTCGCCATCCTGCTCGTGGGCGCCGTATTCGCGGTGCTGCGCTATACCAAGCTCGGCCTCGTCGCCCGCGGCACCATGCAGCTCGCCGACATCGCCTCGACCCTCGGTGTGTCGACCTCCCGCGTCTACGCCACGACCTTCGGTCTGGGCGCCGCGGTCTCGGGGCTCGCGGGCGGGCTGCTGGCGCCGGTCACGGGCGTGCTGCCGTCGATCGGCGCGACCTATATCGCCAAGGCCTTCATCACCGTGATCAGCGGCGGCACCGCGATCCTCGCCGGCACGGCCTCGGCCTCGGCGCTGCTCGGCGTGGTCAATGGTGTGGCGAGCTACGTCACCGGGCCCACGATCGGCGAGGTGGCGCTGCTGCTGACCGCGATCATTCTCCTGCGCCTGATGCCCCAGGGCATTACCGGCCGCATCTTCCGGAAGAGCCTGTGAACGGCAAGCGGCTCCTTCGCTGGCGCATTGCGGTCGGGGTCGTTGGCGTCCTTTTTCTGCTGTTCGGCCCGCAGGTCTTCGAGCTTTTCGCGATCATCAACCTCACCACTGCCATCGCGCTCGCGGTGCTGGCGCTCAGCCTCGGGCTGATCTGGGGCTATGGCGGCATTCTGTGCTTCGGCCAGACGGCGTTCTTCGGCATCGGCGCCTACGCCTACACCGTCGCTGCGATCAACTTCGGCGGCACCAGCTGGGCGATTATCGTGGCGATCCTGGTCGCCGCCGCCTTCGCCGCCGTGCTCGGCTACGTGATGTTCTACGGGCGGGTGAGCGACGTCTATCTCGCGGTCATCACGCTTACGGTTACGTTGATCCTCTACAATCTGATGCGCCGCACCTCGGGGCCCGAATACAAGATCGGCAAGTCGCTGCTCGGCGGCTTCAACGGCATTACGTCGCCGCCGATCAACCTGCCGGGTGACGTCTCGGTCGCGCTGCTGCCCGAGGACGTATTCTACGTCGCCATGGCGGTGCTGATCCTTGCCTATTTCTTCTGCGTCTGGCTGACCCAGACCCATTTCGGCCGGGTGGCGCAGGCGATCCGCGAGAACGAGCTGCGTGCCGAGCTGCTCGGCTACGACGTGCGCGCCTACAAGCTCGGGCTCTTCGCGATCAGCGGCGGGATCGCCGGGATGGCGGGCATCCTCTTCGTCAACGGCGTGGGCCGCGTGACTCCCGACGTCTTCAGCCTCTACAACACCGCGCTCACCATCATCTGGGTGATCGTCGGCGGGCGGGGCACGCTGATCGGGCCGATCCTGGGCGCGTTCGGGCTGTTCTACCTGATCTCGTGGCTCGGCACCCAATCGGTCGTCAACAACAACCTGGTGCTCGGTGCCATCCTCATTCTCTTCGTGCTGGCGGTGCCGCGCGGCATCGTGCCCGAGGTGATCCGCTTATGGGAGCGCGGCCTCAACCGGCGCGCCTCGTTGCGCAAGGAAAAGCGGCTGCGGCAGCGGAAGTTCGCGCGGCCGGCAAGGGAGACGGTCGATTAGAAGCTCGATCAGAAGCGAGGTCGTCGTGGAAAGCCGGGATCTGTCCATGCACTTCGGCGGCGTGGCGGCGGTCGATCACGTCAACTTCACGCTCTGGGAGAACGAGCTGCGCTGCCTGATCGGCCCCAACGGCGCGGGCAAGAGCACCTTCTTCAAATGCCTGACCGGCCAGCTCGAGCCGAGCGAGGGCAGCGTGGTGATCCGCGACTTCACCGTAAACGGCCGCCAGCCGCATGAGATCGCGCGCCTGGGCGTCGGCATCAAGACGCAGGTGCCGAACATCTTCGACGGCCTCACCGCCGAGGAGAACATCTGGCTCGCGGCGCGGCGCTGGCATCCGACCCACCGCGCGCGGGTGCTGACGGCGGAGACCATCGAGCGGCTGCAACTGGGCGATATCCGAAGCGACGTCGTCGGTTTGCTCGCCCACGGCCAGCGCCAATGGGTCGAGCTCGGCATGGTGATCGCCGCCGAGCCGTGGCTGGTGCTGCTCGACGAGCCGGCCGCCGGCATGACCCATGACGAGGTCGCGCGCACCGCCGAGCTGATCCGCGAGATCAACCGCACCGCCACGCTGATCGTGGTCGAGCACGACATGCAATTCATCCGAATGATCGCGAACAAGGTGACCGTGTTCCATCAGGGGAGTATCCTGATCGAGGACACGATGGACGTCGTGGCCAACGACGCCCGCGTTCGCGAGGTCTATCTGGGACATCGCCACTGATGAGCGCCGATACGATTCTCGAAACCAAGGGACTGCGCGCCGGATACGGCCGCATTCCGGTGCTGCACGGCATCGACCTGCGCGTGGGCGAGGGCGAGGTCGTCGGCATCCTCGGCCATAACGGCATGGGCAAGACGACGCTGCTGAAGGCGTTGATCGGCCTGGTGCCCGCGACCGCCGGCAGCATCCACTTCCAGGGCATCGACGTCACCAACGAGCCGACGCATGCCCGCAACCAGCTCGGCATCGGCTATGTGCCCCAGGGCCGCGGCGTCTTCCCGATGCTCTCCGCCCGCGACAATCTCCGCATCGCCGTCGCCGCCCACGGCGAGGACGAGGACGAGGCGCTCAACCTCATCCTCCACGAGTTCCCGCGCCTCGAACCGCTGCTCGAGCGCGCCGGCAGCGCGCTCAGCGGCGGCGAGCAGCAGCTGCTGGCGATCGCGCGCTGCCTGGTGAGCGAGCCGCGCCTCGTCCTGCTCGACGAGCCGACCGAAGGCATCCAGCCCTCGATCGTCGACGAGATCATCGAGGTCCTGAAGGGCCTGGTCAGCAGGCGCGGCATCTCGATCGTGCTGGTCGAGCAGAACCTCGAATTCATCACCGAGCTGTCCGACCGGGTCCTGTTGCTGCAGAAGGGCCTGATCAGCGGCGAGGTCAAAGGCAGCGAGGCCGAGAACCCGGCGCTGGTCGACGAGTTCGTCGGCTTCGGCGGCGGGCGGGGGGCCGCACCGGTCCAGCCCGCGGCCCGCGCCGCTGCCGGCCCCGCAGCGGCGGCGGTGGGTGCGCAGGTCTCGCCCCCAGCATCACCGCCGCGCCCGATACCGCCCCAGCCCCAGCCTCAACCCCAGACTAAGGCTATGAGTCCGACAGCAAACGGCGATTTCCAAAGGAGCCCCGCCATGAGCACCAATCCCACCACGTCGCCGAACGGCGGCCGCCCCATGAGCGCGGCCTTGTCCTCGAACGGAAGCGGGCGCCCCAATGGCGGCAACGGGGCTCATGCGCAATCCGCGCCGGCGCGGGCCACCGGCGGCGTGCCGCCCGAGACGGCGGCCTTCCATCCCCAGGGCTACAAAATCGTCAAGCGGCCGACCCACGCGCAGCTCAGCGAAATCGTTGCCGATTTCGGCATGCATATGAACGATGCGCGCGTCGCCGAGTTCCTGACGGTGATGGAGGACTACATCGCCGCCTACGACGTGGTCGACGCGATGCCGGACTACGTGCCGCCGGTCGACTACCCGCGCACCGCGGGCTACCGGCCCTCGGAGGAGGAGAACCCCTACAATGCCTGGTATGTGAAGACCGAGATCCGCGGTGCGCCGCGCGGCCCGCTCGCCGGGCGCACCGTGGTGCTCAAGGACAATGTCTGCCTCGCCGGCGTGCCGATGATGAACGGCGCCTCGACGCTCAAAGGTTATACGCCCGACATCGACGCGACCATCGTCACGCGGCTGCTCGACGCCGGCGCCACCATCATGGGCAAGGCGCATTGCGAGTATTTCTGCCTCTCCGGCGGCAGCCACACCAACGCCACCGGCCCGATCCACAACCCGCGGAAGCGCGGCTATTCCGCCGGGGGCTCGTCCTGCGGCTCGGGCGCGCTCGTCACCGCGGGCGAGGTCGATATGGCGATCGGCGGCGATCAGGGCGGCTCGATCCGTATGCCGGCGTCATTCTGCGGCTGCTACGGCATGAAGCCGACGCACGGCCTAGTGCCCTATACCGGGGTCATGCCGATCGAGACCACGATCGACCATACGGGGCCGATGACCCAGAACGTTGCCGACAACGCGCTCATGCTCGAGGCGCTGGCGGGCGAGGACGGGCTCGATCCGCGCCAATATTCGCCGCAGGTCGACAAGTACACGGCCGCCCTCGGGCGCGGCGCCTCGCGCCTGCGCATCGGCGTCGTCAAGGAAGGCTTCGGCCACGACAACTCCGAGGCCGATGTCGATGCCAGCGTTCGTGCGGCGGCGGATAAGTTCCGCGCCCTCGGCGCCACGGTCGACGAGATCTCGATCCCGATGCATCTGGCGGGCCCGGCGATATGGACGCCGATCGCGGTCGAAGGCCTGACCAACCAGATGATGAAGGGCAACGGCATGGGGACGGGCTGGAAGGGGCTCTACACCACCAGCCTGCTCGACTACCACGCCAACTGGCGGACGCGGGCGGACGAGCTGTCCGACAGCCTCAAGATCTGCATGTTCATCGGCGAGTATTATCTCCGGCACCACCGCGGCCACTACTACGCCAAGTCGCAGAACCTGGCGCGCAAGCTGCGCGCTGCCTATGACGCGATGCTGGGCGCCTACGACCTGCTGCTGATGCCCACCTTGCCGATGAAGGCGACGCCCTTGCCGCCGCCCGACGCCTCGCTCGCGCTCTACGCGCAGCGCGCCTTCGAGATGGTCACCAACACCTGCCCCTTCGACGTGACCGGCCATCCGGCGATGAGCATCCCCTGCGGCATGAACGACGGTCTGCCGGTCGGCATGATGCTGATCGCCCGGCACTGGAACGAGTCGACCATCTACCAGGCCGCCCACGCCTTCGAGCAGTCGGGCGACTGGACGCAGATGTAGGCGGCGCGTGGTGGCGCCCGCGGTCCGGGTCGCGCCGAGCGACGGCCTCTCGCACGTCGTGGGGCCGCGCGACCAGCCGCTGCTCGATGTCACGGTCACGGCGTTCTTCAAGCACACGCTCCGCCAGCATGCCGAGCGCGAGGCGGCGGTCTTCTGCGACCGCGATGTGCGCTGGACCTACGACCAGCTCGCCCGCCGGGTCGACCGCTTTGCGGCAGGCCTGCTGGCGGTCGGGCTTTACAAGGGCGAGCGCATCGGCATCTGGTCGCCCAACCGGCCGGAATGGCTGATCGCCCAGCTCGCCACCGCCCGGATCGGGCTCGTTCTCGTCAACATCAACCCGGCCTATCGCCGCGCCGAGCTCGAATACGCGCTCAACAAGGTGAAGGCCAAGGCGCTGATCGTGGCGCCGAACTTCAAGACCTCGGACTACCTCGAAATGCTGCGCGATCTCGCGCCCGAGCTCGCTGGCGCGACGGCCGGCCGTCTCAAGGCGGCGCGGTTGCCGCATCTCCGCACCGTGATCCAGCTCGGCGACGCACCGGTGCCGGGCACGTTTTCGTTCGACGAGGTGATGGGGAAGGGCGGGGGCGGCCAGCGCGCGCGGCTCGACGCAATATCCAACGCGCTGTCGCCCGACGATCCGATCAACATCCAGTTCACCTCCGGCACCACCGGGGCGCCCAAGGGGGCGACGCTGACCCACCGGAACATCGTCAACAACGCGTTCTTCTGCGCCCAGGCGATGGCGCTCCGCGAACGCGACCGGCTCTGCATCCCGGTGCCGCTCTATCACTGCTTCGGCATGGTGCTGGGCAACCTCGCCTGCATCGCCGAAGGCTCGGCAATGGTCTTTCCGGGCGAGGGCTTCGATCCGCTGGAGACGCTGAAGGCTGCGGCAGCCGAGCGCTGCACGGCGCTGCACGGCGTGCCGACCATGTTCATTGCCATGCTCGACCATCCACGCTTCGCCGAATTCGACTTGAAGTCGCTGCGCACCGGCATCATGGCCGGCGCGCCGTGCCCGGTCGAGGTGATGAAGCGCGTGATCGCCCAGATGCATATGCGCCAGGTGACGATCGCCTACGGCATGACCGAGACCAGCCCGGTCTCGTTCCAGAGCGATGTCGACGATCCGCTCGACCGGCGCGTCTCCACGGTCGGGCGCATCCACCCCTATGTCGAAGTGAAGATTGTCGGCGCCGACGGACGAACCGTGCCGATCGGCGAGACCGGCGAGCTCTGCACCCGCGGCTATTCGGTGATGCGCGGCTATTGGGACGATCCCGAGCGCACGGCCGAGGCGATCGACGGCGACGGCTGGATGCATACGGGCGATCTCGCCGCGCTCGATGCCGAGGGGTACTGCAACATCGTCGGGCGCGTGAAGGACATGCTGATCCGCGGCGGCGAGAACGTCTATCCGGCGGAGATCGAGGACTATCTCTACCGTCACCCCAAGGTGCAAACGGTGCAGGTCTTCGGCGTGCCCGATGAGCGGCTCGGCGAGGAGGTCTGTGCCTGGATCGAGCTGAAGCCCGGGCAGAGTGCGACCGAGGAGGAGATCCGAGCGTTCTGCCAGGGCCAGATCGCGCATTACAAGATCCCGCGCCATATCCGCTTCGTCGACGAGATGCCGATGACCGTCACCGGCAAGGCGCAGAAGTTCAAGATGCGCGAGGCGATGATGCAGGAGCTGGGTGTCGCGGAGGCGGTGACCGCATAGCCTGCCTTTGCCCGGTCAGAGAATATTCCGCAGCGGGTCATAGGTCATAGGCGGACATCTTCTCCGCCGACCGGAAGGCGAAAATAGAGCGGCGCGGGGGTGTCGGGCATCCACCGTTCGACCGTGATCGCGCGCCGGACACAGGTCCGATCGCGTCTACTTGCGTAGTCTATCGTTTACGTATCGGCTTAGTCGGGAGACCGGCTGACACCTGGTGCCGCCGCGAAGGCCCGCAGGAAGGTGGTTACGGCGCCCTCGGTCATACGCGACAGCGCCGTCTCTGATATCTGCTCGCAAACGCCCAGCAGCGCGCGCACCTGTGCGATGCCGCCCAGCATGCCGAAAAACTGCTCGGCCGCCAGCCCGCAGTCATCCACCGATAGCAGGCCGTCATTTGTCCAGTCTTCCAGATAGGCGGCCAGCTCGGCCAAGGCGGCGCCGGCGCCCGCGCCATAAGACCGGGCGCCGAGCTCGCTGCGGACCTCCTCTTCGGAGACCAGCGCCCGAAACAGGCCGATCGACGACGGCTCGAGCATGAGCTGCATATACTGGCGCGCCAATGCCAGGAGAACCTCCCGCGGGCTCGCAGGCTGCTCAGTAGACCGCCTGACCGGCTCGAACAGCTGATGGCAGAGCCCGTCGACGATGGCTTCAAAGAGTCCCGCCTTGTTTCCGAAATGCGTGTAGAGGGTGGCTTTGGACACCCCGGCCCGATCGGCAATCGCTTCCATGCTGGTGCGCAGATACCCCTCCGACAAGAAGAGTTCGGTCGCGGCGTCCAGGATCGCGCCGTGCTTTCGCAACCAGCGCGATGTCGCAAAATCCGGCGTTCTGCCATGCGTCGGGGCGGGCGTGTTCACCGTCGGTGCATTCATCCAAGCTAGCCTTTTCGCCTCTCGTCAAACGCCCGACAAAGCCACCGACGGGCTCGCATCGAAGTGACTTCTCAAGCCTCGGCGCATCATATATGAACTGACCAGTTCAGTTTAGCCTAGCATCAAACCGGGTCCGGTTCGTCATCAAGATGTTGCCATCCCTCGATCGGCGGCCCTCGCTGGGCCGGCATCTGCGCACCCTGACGAGCGTTGCCATCATGGGGACAGTCGTCCTCGGCGGCGCGCTGCATGCAGTCGGCCAGGGCGCACCGGCCCGTCGGGGGGTCCCCGTCGAGGCACAGAAGGTGACCGTTCGTTCGGTCATGAACGAGGTCAATGCGATCGGCTCGCTGCGCGCCAACAAGTCGATCATCGTGCGGCCCGAGATCGCAGGCGTCATCGCCAGCATCGAAGCGCGCGAGACGGAGCGGGTAAAAAAGGGCGCGCTGCTGTTCAGCCTCGACGACACGATCTATCAGGCGGAGCTGGAGAAGGCGGAGGCCAGCCTGCGGCTCAGCCTCAGCAACTACGAGCGCGCGGTCAAACTCTACAAGCGCGGCGCCGGGACTGGGCAGGCTCGCGACGAGGCGCTCAGCAAGGTCCAGACTGACCGCGCGGCCGTCAACCTCGCCAAGGCGCGCCTGTCGAAGACCAAGCTGCACGCTCCCTTTGCCGGGATCGTCGGGTTGAGCCGTGTCGACGTCGGCGCCTACGTCAATGTCGGCCAGGATTTGATCACGCTGGACGACGCCGATCCCCTGGAGCTGGATTTCGAGCTGCCGGAGCGATACCTCCGCTTCATCCGCGTGGATCAGACGGTGACCGTCAGCGTGGATGCCCTGCCTGGGGAAAGCTTCAAGGGCAGGGTCTCGGCGATCGCGACCCGGATCGATCCCGCCGGCCGCAGCCTTACGGTGCGTGCGCTGATCCCCAATGCGGACAACCGGCTGAAGCCGGGGCTCTTTGCCAGGGTCGCGCTCGTGATCCAGGTTCGCAAGAAGGCGGTCGTGGTCCTCGAGCAGTCGATCATCCCGCGTGGCCGGGACTTCTACGTCTTCAAGGTGGTGAACGGAAAAGCCGCGCTGACGAAGGTCGAGATCGGCCTCCGCCGATACGGCAGCGTTGAAATCGTCGCGGGGCTCGTGGCCGGCGATGTGGTCGTCACCGCGGGCCAGCTCAAGCTCGCCGACGGCACGCCGGTAACGGTCATCGCCCCGCAGGGCGGTTGACGGCAATGAACATTTCCGAGATCTGTATCCGCCGCCCGGTCTTCGCAACCGTCCTCAGCCTTGTCGTCGTCCTCCTGGGGCTGGTCTCCTACAACGAATTGACCGTTCGCGAATATCCCAAGATCGACCCGCCGGTCGTCAGCGTCGAGACGCGCTATCCGGGCGCCAGCGCGGAGATCATGGAAACGCAGGTGACGCAGATCCTCGAGGACGCCCTCGCCGGAATCGAAGGGATCGATTTCATCACCTCGATCAGCCGGCAGGAAACCAGCCAGATCAGCGTCACCTTCACGCTCGACCGCAACCCCTCAGCCGCAGCCGCCGACATCCGCGACCGGGTCAGCCGGGTGCGCCGGAACCTGCCGCCGGAAGTCGACGAGCCGGTGATCGAGAAGGTCGAGGCCGACGCGCAGCCCACCATCTACCTTGCCTTCTCCAGCAACCGGCATTCGGCGATGGAGATCACCGACTATGTCGATCGCTACGTGAAGGACCAGCTGCAGACCCTGCCGGGCATGGCGCAGGTGCGGATCTTCGGTGAGCGCCGCTATTCGATGCGGATCTGGCTCGATCCCGACCGCATGGCGGCCTACCGGGTTACGCCCCAGGACGTCGAAGCGGCGCTGCGGCGCGAGAACATCGAGATACCCGCCGGCCTGGTGGAGAGCCGCTACCGCGAGTTCACGGTCCTGCTGGAGACCGACCTCAAGGCCCCGCGGCAGTTCAACACCATGGTGATCCGCAAGACCGAGCAGGGTTACCTGGTCCGCCTCAACGACATCGGCCGCGCGCAGCTGGCCCCCCTGGACGAGCGCCGGATCGTCCGCTTCAACGGCCAGAGCGCAATCGCACTGGGCGTGATCAAGCAGGCCACCGCAAATCCGCTCGACGTCTCGAAAGCCGTGCGCGACCGACTGCCGCAGATCGTCGCCGGGCTGCCGAAAGGCATGACCGCGCGCGTCGCCTACGACCGCTCGCTGTTCATCGATGCGTCGATCAAGAACGTCTACACCACGATCGGCGAAGCGGTCGTCCTCGTGGTTCTGATCATCTTCGTCTTCCTGCGCTCGTTCCGGGCGATCCTCGTGCCCCTGGTGACGATCCCGGTCTCGCTGATCGGCGGGTTCGCGCTGATGAGCCTGTTCGGCTTCTCGATCAACACGCTGACCCTGCTTGCCATGGTGCTCGCGATCGGGCTGGTGGTCGACGACGCCATCGTGATGCTGGAGAACATCTTCCGTCACGTCGAGGAGGGAAAGTCGCCGCTGCAGGCTGCGTTCCAGGGCTCGCGGGAGATCGGCTTCGCGATCGTCGCGATGACCCTGACCCTGGCCGCGGTCTACGTGCCGATCGGCTTCATGGGCGGGACGACGGGACGCCTGTTCACCGAGTTCGCGATCACGCTGGCCGGTACCGTCGTGGTGTCGGGTTTCGTGGCGCTCACGGCATCGCCGATGATGTGCTCGCTGCTGTTGCGGCACCAGGCCCGGCATGGCTGGGCGTATCGCCTGGTGGAGCAGGGAATCGAAGGCCTGAGCAAGGGTTACCGCACCGTGCTCACCAGGACGATGCGCATCCGCCCGTTGGTTCTTCTCGTCGGACTGGCGGTCGCGGGCTGCGGTTTCGGGGTGTTTACGCAGCTCAACTCAGAGCTCGCGCCGTATGAGGACACGGGCACCATCATCGGGTTCATACGGGCGCCCGTGGGATCGACGATCCGGTACACCGACCGCTACGCCTCCGAGGTCGAGAAGATCTTCTCGAAGGTCCCCGAGATCGAGCGCTACTTCGTCGTGTCGGGCTTTCCGGTCGTCTCGCAGGGCATCGGCTTCGCCGGCCTGAAACCCTGGTCGACGCGCAAGCGCAGCCAGCCGGAGATCATCCGGCAGATGTTCCCATCGATGGTGGGTATCACCGGCGTGCTGGCCTTTCCGATCCGTCCGCCGCCGCTCGGCCAAAGCGTCCGCGACAAGCCGGTGCAGATCGTGATCCAGACGACGCGCCCCTTCGTCGAGCTTCAGGCGATGGCGAACAAGGTCCTGGCCAAGGCCAAGGCGTATCCCGGACTGCTGAATGTCGACAGCGACCTGCGCCTGAACAAGCCGCAGCTCAAGCTCACCGTCGACCGCGACAAGGCGGCCGATCTCGGCGTATCGGCCGAAGTCCTGGGCCGAACTCTGGAGACCTTTCTGGGTGGTCGACAGGTCACGCGGTTCAACCGTGAGGGCCGCCAATACGACGTCGTGGTGCAGATCGACCAGCGCTTCCGGACGAACCCGACCGATATTCCGCGGATCTACGTCCGCAGCAGCCGTAATCAGCTGATACAGCTCGGCAACCTCGTGCGCGTGCAGGAGACGGTGGCGCCGCAAGAGCTCAACCACTTCAATCAGCTGCGCGCGGCCAAGATCACCGCCAACCTCGCCACCGGCACATCGCTCAGCCAGGCGCTGGCGTATCTCGAGCAAGCCGTCAAGGAGGTGCTGCCTCCGACCGCGCAGATCGACTACGCCGGTCAGTCGCGTGAGTTCAAGGTGGCGAGCGGCGGCATCTATCTCACCTTCGTGCTCGCGCTCGCCTTTATCTATTTGGTCCTGGCCGCCCAGTTCGAGAGCTTCCGCAGCCCGTTCATCATCATGCTCACGGTGCCGCTCTCGATCACCGGAGGCCTCACCGCCCTGTGGCTCGACGGCAGCACGCTCAACATCTACAGCCAGGTCGGCCTGGTGACGCTGATCGGACTGATCACAAAGCACGGAATCCTGATCGTCGACTTCGCCAACCAGCGGGTGGAGGCGGGCGCAGGGGTCAAGGATGCCGTCGTCGAGGCTGCGGTCCTGCGCTTGCGGCCGATCCTGATGACCACCGGCGCGATGGTGTTTGGTGCCATCCCGCTGGCGATCGCGAGTGGGGCTGGGGCGGAATCGCGACAGGACATCGGCCTTGTCATCGTCGGCGGCGTGCTGGTCGGAACCTTCTTCACGCTATTCGTAATACCGGCGGTCTATTCCTACCTCGCGCCGCGGCCCAAAACGCAAAAAGCCGTTGCGCCGGATGCAGGCGAAGAGGCGGTTAGCTAGCCGGGCGTCCGGTCCCAACCATCAGCGGGCATACCCGATCGACGGTCAAGGGTGTTACCCGGGCGGTCGACTGGCAGCCGTCGCGGGATGGAACGTGGATTCTGCTGGCGCTCCGGGCGACCCTTGCCCGTACGCAAGGCGCCGCCGGCCATTGCGCCCTTGCCACGCGCCGCCCCGGCCAATTGGATTGCGGGGCATCGCCTGGCGCGAGATACTCCGCGCCATTGACGCCCTGCCATACCTGCCCGTCGTCGGAGCCACCGCCCTCATGCATTTCGGAATATGGTCAAACGGATTTCGCCCACATACCAGTGCTGCAAAAACCTACGAAGAAGACATCCTCGAAATCGTGTTGGCCGACAGGCTGGGTTTCCGGGATGCCTATATCAGCGCGCATCATGGCGAGCCGCCCTATATCAATCGCGTGGATACCATTCCCGCGCCGGAACTGATGATGTGCAAGGCGGCGGGTCTTACGAAGCAGATCCGTATGGGGGCGGCGGTCAAGCTGCTTCATATCGAGCATCCGCTCGATGTCGCGATACAGGCGGCGGTAACCGAGCATCTGCTCGGCGAAGGCCGATTCATCTTCGGGTTTGGGACGGGATTTCCGTCGCCGCTTTTCTGCGACGAGCGTGGTCTGACGTTCGAGGATCGCCACGCACGGCTCCAGGAATCGCTTGATTTCATTCTAAAATGCTGGACCAGCGATGAGATTTTCGACTGGAACGGCGATCACTGGCAGGGCAATGGTGTGGTCGCCCTGCCCAAACCGCTGTCGACGCCGCATATGCCGATGGCGACGGCGACGGATACCGAGGCTGTCATCAAGCTTTCGGCGGAGCGTGGCTACACGGTTTTGACGGCTTTTCTGGAGAGCGCCGATCGGGTACGCGCCAAGGCCGATCTCTATCAGAAATACGCCGCCGATGCGGGGGTCGCGGGGGCACGACAGAACATCGCCGCGTCGCGGATTGTCTACGTCGCGGATTCCTACGAGGAAGCCTTGGAGGATCTGCGGCCATCGGTCACGTTCGAGGTCGGCGTCCAGGCCGAGCGCGGATTCCTCAAAGTCGCCAAAGAGGTCTTGAACATCGACGTGCCGAATGACGAGCGGGCCGTCGAGGCACTTGCCGAGGCCGGTTTCTATCTGCTGGGCGAGCCGGACCGGATCGCAGGTCAGATCAAGGATTTCTATGATGCCGTTGACGGATTCGGCACATTTCTGATCGTCACGGGAAAGGACTGGGCCACACGCGAGAAACGGGCACGGTCGATGACGCGGTTCATGGAAGAGGTCGCACCGCAGCTCCGTCATCTGGAGCCGCAAACCTCCCGCGTTGCCGCGGGCTAGGTCTGCGACGTGGTTGATTGATCGACCGATCGGGGGACCTGCGATCGGACCACGGTCGGCCGTATCCCTGCCGACGTCAGCTCAACGGTTCCACGCACGACACCCGTGGGTCTACACTCACCTAAACGACCGGCGCCGCCTCGTCCCACACCGCGCGCATCGCGAAATTTGCCCGATGACGCTCTCAAGCGATGTCGTTGTGTGGCAACGAATGCCGTTGTGCTGCGATCGCGAAGAAAACCGCTGTGGTCGCTGCCGATATGTCGTCTCGACTTCAACAACGACGTCAATACCGTCGCAAGCCCCGAAGAGGACGAAAGAGTATGTCGAAGGGTCCCGAACAGCTGAAACTGACCGGCGGTATGGAGATCAGCCGTGTGGTGACGGGCCTGTGGCAGGTCGCCGACATGGAAAAGGACGGCGAGATGCTCGACCCGGACGACGCTGCCGATCACCTGCAGGCCTATGTAGACGAAGGCTTTTCGACCTTCGATATGGCCGACCACTACGGCAGCGCCGAGATCATTGCGGGCCGCCTGCTCAAGCGCTACCCGGACGCCGGTGAACGGCCGCGCGCCTTCACGAAATGGTGCCCTGCGCCCGGACCGATGACCGAAGCGGTGGTGCGTGCCGGGATCGAGGAACGCCGCCAGCGCCTCGGCGTCGAGCATATCGACCTGCTGCAGCTTCACTGGTGGACGTTCGAGCATCCGGCATGGCTCGACGCGCTCCATGTGATGGCGGATCTGCGCGCGCAGGGCATTATCGGCGAGATCGGCGTCACCAATTTCGATGCGGCCCATCTGCACTTGGCGCATGCCGACGGCATTCCGCTGCTGACCAACCAGGTTTCGTTCTCGCTGCTCGACCGCCGGGCCGCAGGACCGCTCGCGGAGGTTTGCGCCGCAACGGGCATGCGCCTCCTCGCCTATGGCACGCTGTGCGGCGGTTTCCTGTCGAACAAATGGTTGGACCAGCCAGAGCCGGCGACCCTGTCCGACTGGAGCAGCATGAAATACAAGCGCTTCATCGACGTGATCGGCGGCTGGGAGCCCTACCAGGGCATTCTGCGCGCCGCCGCCAAGATCGGCGACAAGCACGGCGTCTCAATCCCCAACGTCGCCTCGCGGTGGGTGCTCGAGCAAGCCGCCGTGGCCGGCGTGATCATCGGCGCCAGGCCGGGTGAGCGCGAGCACCGCGCCGACAATCTGCGCCTGTTCGCCTTCACGCTCGACGGCGAAGACCACGCACTGCTCGACGAGGCCTTTGCCGCCACGAAACCGGTGCCGGGCGACTGCGGCGACGAGTACCGCAGGCCGCCTTACCTGACCGCCGCGGGCGACCTCAGCGATCACCTGACGTCGTTCGACCGAGCCTATGTGGCCGAGGACGTACCGGGCAAGCCGGGCCAGCGCAGGGTCCTGTCCGGCAGCGAATGGGAGGACATTGCGGGATATTGCCGGGCGCGACGGATCGGCGACCGGATCCTGGTATCGGGCACGACTGCAACGGCGGGTGCCGATCGGGTGGTTGCCCGCGGCGACGCCGGTGCGCAGACCACATACATACTCGACAAGATCGCCGGAGCCCTCGGCGCCTTGGGGGCTTCGATGGAGGACGTCGTTCGCACACAGGTCTATCTCGCCGACGCCGCCGACGTCATGGCCGTGTCGGAAGCGCATGGGCGCGTCTTCGGGTCGATCAAGCCGGTCAACACATTGAATGCGATCGGCTCGCTGATCGGCGACTACAAAGTGGAAATCGAGGCTGAGGCCTTCGTCGCTTGACGTTGGAACAAGCGTGCTGCCGCGCCGCCGCCTAACCGTAGCGGAACGGTTGGGATCGTCGTTCGAGCGCCGCGATCAGGGCGCCTGCGACCGGGTGCAACGCCTCGGGCCCGGCCCCTCCCAGATCGACCTGCGTCGTGAGGCGCAGGGCGCCGATCTCGATCTCGCCGCGGATGGTGTGCTCGCCGTCCGGCCCGGAGTCGATCAGCTCGATGACCGTGTTGTCGAGACCGGGTCCGCACAGCGCGGCGGCAACGGCGGAGTTGACCTCGTTGGGATAGAGGCGGGCGGCCTCGCGCAGTGGGCCGTCAAACGCCGTGCCTGGGTGCTCAGCGATCCCGGGCCGCGCCGCGCGGATCCGCAAGCGCGCCGGAACGCCCGGAAGGCCCGGAACGCCCGGAATGCATTGATCCGCTGCCGCAATCCAGTCGGAGAAGAGGTGCAGCGTGTGGCCATGACGCAGAGCCACGTCGCGCATGCGTTCGCGGAAACCGTCGTCGGCCAGAGCGCTCGCACCGACCGTCCACAGCTCGGCGCGCTCCAGGATCAGCGGGCCGTACTGACGCAGCGCGCCGGGACCGGCCGCGTCGATGACGATATCCGCCGGGGAGGCGAGAAACGCGTCGATATCGGAAACGCCCGGTCCACGGATGTCAGCCAGGGCGCCAGTTCGGGCGCCGCGGGTCAGCACGGCGCCGAGATGGAAATCGCCGGCCTCGCGGATATGCGCGATCACCGGCGCGGCGATCCGGCCCGCGCCGATCACACTCACCACCGTGGGCATCGCGGAACCCTGCTCCTTTGCAACGACCGACGCCGAAACGCCGGCAGCCTCGTTTCAAGTATCAGCCGTTGCCTGCGTACGACGAAAGACAAGTCCCGAGCCTCTTGCCGAGGCCCGGGACCGAAATGCACTGCGTGGTTGATCGCTACTTGAGCGTCGCGACGAACGCGTCGACCTCCTTGAGCGAGATGTAGCGGAGCTCCTTGATGCCCGTCTTCGTGAACGTCCAGATCAACGCCGGGGCCGAGACGTCGCCGTTGCGGTCGAACTTCACCGCACCGGTCGCGCCCTGATAGCTCACCGGCTTGCCCGCCTTCAGCAGGGCGATCGCCTTCTTGAAGCCCGCGACGCTGCCTTCGATCGGCGTGCCGTTCGGGTCGGTGACCATCGGCACCTTCGCCGCAATGGCCGTACCGTTGGCACCCTTGCCGGCCGCCTGCATGGCGAGCAGCGAGACCATGGCGGCATCGAAGCTGTTGGCGATACCGGGGCCGTTCGGCTCGGCGTTGAAACGCGCCTTGTAGAGCTTGACGAAATCGCCGGCCGACTTCGTGCGCGGCGCCGACGTATCGGTGCCGATCAGCTGGCCGAGATATTTGAGCCCGACGCTGTCGCGGAAGTCGTTCGACTTCAGCGAGTTGGCGACGATCATCTTCCGCGTGCCGCCGAGCGAGATCCACTCACGCACGACCGCGATACCCTCTTTTGGATAGAGCGCCAGATAGACCGCATCGGGCTTGCCCTTGAGCGCCGAGGTCACTTCGGCCCGATAGGACGGCTGGCCGTTGGTGATCGCGACCTTGGAGGTGATCGTCACGCCGACGGACTTGAAATCGGCCTCGACGAGCTTGACCACATCCTGACCCCAGTCGTCATTCTTGTAGAAGATGGCGATCTTCTTGTAGCCCTTCTCCTTGGCCATCAGGGCCGCCATCGAGGTCTGGATCCGGGTCGTGGCGAAGGTGCGGAACCACAGGCCCTTGGTCTTGCCCGACGCCGCCAGCCGCGAGAAGCTCGTCGACGATGAGCAGCACGACATCTGCATGACGTTCGCCGGTACGGCCACCGAGGTCAGGATCGGCATCGAGACGCCGCTCGAAACTGCCCCGAGCAGGACCGGCACCTTGTCGAGGTCGACCATCGCCTTGGCGGCATCGACGCCGACCTTCGCGTCGGTCTGCGTGTCGCGAAGGACCATCTTCACCGTGCAGCCATTGACGCCGCCGGCCTTGTTCGCAATCTCGGTCGCGAACTGCGCGGTCCTGGCGATCGGACGGCCCCAGTCCACCGAAGTCGGTAGAACCGCGCCGATCTTTACTGTGCAGTCTGCGGCATGAACGGTTGCCGGTGTGGCCGCCATTCCCAGAAGTGCGCCCGCCGCCAATATGGCTGCGGTCCGTAGTGCGTATTTTGACATCTCTTCGTGCCTCCTCCTTGGTAGTGCAGTTCAAGTTCAAGATGCAGGTTGGCGGGTTCCCCCGCTTCCCGTCTGCGAAATCAGCAATTTCTCCGGCAGCAGCCCCTGCGGCCGCAGCAGCAGCATGGCGACGATGACGAGCCCAATCAGGATGTACTGAATGGTGCCCGTGTAGAGCTGCATCTCGACCGGCGCGAACCGCGCCAACGCCCAGCCGCTCGCCGTCCATGCGGCCCATACGACGAAGGCCCCAAGCACCGCGCCCTTGTTGTTGCCGGCGCCGCCGACGATGAGCATCGCCCAGATCTGGAACGTCAGGATGGGCGAAACGTCCTGCGGGCTCACATAGGCGTAGAAGGTGACGTAGAGCCCACCCGATGTTCCGATGATCATCGCCCCGGTGATGAAGCTGGCCAAGCGGATTCTGGCTGGGCTCTTTCCCAGCGCCTGGGCCGCGGTCTCATCCTCGCGGATGGCGCGCAGCAGCCTGCCGTAGGGCGAGCGGATGAGGCGTCTAAGTCCCACATAGACGATCGCCAGCACGGCAACGACGAACACGAGAAAGCAGACGTTGAACAGGAAGGGATTGCCGATCGTCGCTTCGAGCGGCCGCTCAAAGCCGCGCAGGCCCTTGGCGCCGCCGGTGAGCCATTCGGCGTTGCGCGCCAACGTCTCGAAGGCGACCGCAACGCCGAACGTCGCGATCGCGAGATAGTCGTGCCGCAGCCTCAGCGTTGCCACCCCGACGATCCAGGCAAGCACGCCGGAGGCCAGAATGCCGCCGAGCAGCGCCGTCGGATAGATGAGGCCGAAGCCGCCGAACTGGCCCGGCTGCGGCGATCCGCCGAGCAGGATCGTCACATAGGCGCCCATCCCGAAGAACGCGGCGACGCCGCCGTTGAACAGACCGGTATTGCCCCAGTGCAGATCGAGGCCAAGCACCGCGACGGCCAGGATGGCGGCGACCGACAGAAAGAACACGAGATAGGACAGAACGCCGATCATCGCTCCACCCCGAAAATGCCGTTCGGCCGGATGAAGAGGATGGCGAGGATGATCAGGAACGGCATGGCCGGGCTGTAGCCCGGCGGCAGGACCACCAGCGCCAGGCTGGACGCAATGCCGACGACGAAGCCGCCCAGCACCGCACCGTAAACGCTGCCGATGCCGCCGACGATCGCCGCGGCAAACAGGGCGAGCACGAAGTCGCTGCCGATCATCGGCGAAACCTGGTTGTCGAGCGCCTGAAACACGCCTGCCGCCCCGGCGAGCGCGCCGCCGATGATCCAGGTCATGGCGATGACGGTCGAAAGCCGCACGCCGGCGACCTGGGCGAGGGCAGGGTTCTCGGCCACCGCGCGCAACGCATATCCGAACGTGGTGCGCGAAAGCACGAAGTGCAGAGCCAGCATGATGATCACCGCCGCGCAAAACACGAACACCTGATCGGGCTTGACGAGGAGGGACGGATCGGTGCTGATCGTAACGGCGAAGGCGATGTCGCCGCTGTAGAGCTGAGGCTTCAGGCCGAAGATCAGCGCCAGCACGTTGCGGATGATGAGCGCGACGCCGAACGAGGCGAACACCATCGACAAAGGCCCCGCCGTTTCGCGAATGCGCTTGAACACCAGCTTGTCGATGACGATGGCAGACAGCCCGGTCAGTGCCATCGCCACGATCATTGCAAGGAACAGCGCCCAGGTCAGGCTGAGCGGTCCGACGCTCGAGGCCGCCACCGGCACCAAGGCGGCGAAGATCCGGTCGAAGACCAGCGCGCCATAGGCGCCGATCGATAGCAGCTCGGAATGGGAGAAGTTGGCGAAGCGCAGCATGTGCATCACCATCGTGAGGCCGATCGCGCCCAACGACACGATCGAGCCTACGAGGAGCCCGTCGAGCAGCCCCTGGATCATGTCGGGTCCATGCGCTTGCCGCCAAGGTAGATCTCCCCGACTACCGGATCGGACAGAAGCTGTTCGGAGGGCCCGTCCAGCTGGTTCCTGCCTTCCGCCAGGATGTAGCAATGGTCGGCGATGGCGAGCGCCTGCTTGACGTTCTGCTCGACGAGCAGGATCGAGACGCCCCGCTCGGTCAGGCCGCGCGCCAGCGTCAGCACCTCGCTCGCCGCCTTGGGCGAGAGCCCCGCCGACGGCTCGTCCATCAGGATGACCGACGGCTCGGTCGCCAGCGCCATCGCGATCGCCAGCATCTGACGCTGGCCGCCGGACAGCGATCCGGCGCTGTCGCGCTGCTTCTCGGCGAGGGGCGGGAACATCGTGTAGAGCTCATGCAAACGCTTGTCACCGGAGGCCGATCGGCGCAGGACGAGGAGAAGGTTCTGCCGAACCGTGAGCGTGCGGAAGATGTTGTCGGTCTGCGGCACGTAGGAGATGCCGAGCCGCGCCAGCTGGTCGGGACGGATGCCGCCGATATCGCGCCCGCGCAGGCTGATCGCGCCGTCCGAGACGGGCACCAGGCCGGCGACCGCCTTGATGAGCGTCGACTTGCCGGCGCCGTTGGGCCCGATGATGACGACGACGCTGGCCTCGCTCAAACGCAGGCTTACATTGCGCAGGATCGGCAGATCCCGAACGTAGCCCGCGACCAGGTGGTCGATGCTGAGGACGATGTCGGGCGCGCTCATACGATCTGCGCCCCCAGATAGGCGTCGAGCAGCACGGGATCGTTTCGCGCCGCCTCCGCCGTTCCCTCGAACACCACGCGGCCTTCCGCCAGGGCGATTACCGGATCGCAGTGGCGCATGACGAAATCCATGTCGTGCTCGATGATGAAGAACGTCTTGCCCTGGCGGTTGAGCGCCTCGATGCGCTCGATGAGGATCTCGGTCAGCGCAGGATTGACCCCGGCCGCCGGCTCGTCGAGCAGGATGATGGAGGGATCTCCCATCAGGACGCGCGCCAGCTCCAGCAGCTTTGTCTGGCCGCCGGAGATTTTTCCGGCCGGATTGTCGGCCAGGTCGGACAAGGTCATGAAGTCCAGTATCGCCATCGCCTTGTCGCGAAGCTCGGCTTCCTGACGCGTGAACTGCCGGCGCCGCAGGAGCGCGCCGAAGATCGATTCGCCGACTTGCTCGGTCGGCGCGACCATGACGTTTTCGAGCACGCTCATACGGGCGAACGGCCGCGGGATCTGGAAGGTGCGCGCGAGACCCTGCCGGTAGAGGCTGTCGGGCGAATGCCCGGTCACATCGCGCCCGTCGAGGAAGACCGCTCCGTTGGTCGGCTTCAACGAGCCGGTCAGAGTATTGAAATACGTCGATTTGCCGGCGCCGTTCGGGCCGATCAGTCCGCTGATCGACCCGCGCCGAATGGACAGCGACACCTCGTTGACCGCGCGGAACGTGCCGAAATCCCGCGTCAGCGCTCGTGTCGCGAGGATTTCGTTCGCCTCGTCGCGATGTCCGTTTCCGTCAGTCAAGGACGGCCTCGGTCGTCGATACGCGCATTCCCATAGCGACCGGTCGTGGCCCAAGCCGCGGCCCAAGTCGCCGCCCAAGTCGCCGCCCAAGTCGCGGCCCAAGTCGCGGCACTGGCCGCGCCCGAGGGCCGGGCCGGGGCTTCGGCGCGCGCGGGTCGTCCGGCTCTCATCAGACTTGTGCTCACGGCTTTTTCCTTGCTCCTTCGGCAGCAGGACCCGGGTCCTGGTCAACGCGTCTGGCTCAACCGGGCCAGGGCCGATCCTCCAGCTTATTCTGGTTGCGGCGCATGATGCGGCCGTGGCGACCTTCGCTGTCGCTTTCGAGCTCGTAGCAGTCCCCCAGCGGTCCTCGGCGTCGGTCGCAGATCGCGGCCAGCGCGGCGCGGTCGTCGTCGTCGAGCTGCAGGTCGAAGACCGACACGTTCCGCTCGAGATGCCGCGTCGATGTCGCCCCGACGATGCAGCCAGCTACACCGGGCCGGTCCAAGGTCCAGCGCAAGGCGACTTCGCCGGGGCCCACACCATGGCGGTCGCCGATGCGGGTCAGCTCGGCCAGCAGCTCCTGGAACAGCGCCCAGCCGCCGAAATCGTCGATGATGAGCTTGTATTTGCGCAGCGAGCGGTTGGGGTAGGGCTCGTGCGGCTCCTCCGCTCCGAGCCAGGTCTCCGATATGAAGCCGCCGAGCAGATGGCCGTAGGTCAAGAGCGCGATGCCGTGCCGGCGGCAGTAGTCGATCTGCCGCGTTTCGGGGCGGTTGTCGACCAGCGAGTATTGCAGCTGGTTGACCAGGACGGGCACGCCGGCGTCGACGAAGTCGGCCATCTGGTCGGTCGAGAAATTGGTCAGGCCGAGATGGCGGATCTTGCCGGCGCGGACGAGATCGGCCAGCACCAACGCGGTGTCCACGGCGCCCGGAACGGACAGATCCCACCAGTAGAATTGGACGAGATCGAGGGTCTCGACGCCGAGACGGCGCAGCGACCGGTCGATCACACGCTCCGTGTCCGCGCGCGTGAGCGTCGGCAGCGCCTCGAAATCGGGCACGTATTTGGTGTGGACCTGCACCTTGCCGGCGAGCTCGGGATGGGTGCCGCGGAAGTCGCCAATCAGCTGCTCGACGCCGAGATAGTGATCGGCGCAGTCGAAGCTCGTGATGCCGGCCTCGACGAAGGTGGCCATGTCCTCGATCGCCTGGCTTCGATCGACGTCGGTCGAGTGCCCGCTCGACAGGTGCCAGCCGCCTTTCAGGAGCCGCGAAATGGAGTAGCCGGGCGCGATCTCGATCCGTTCGACGGGGTTCACAGCCGTCTGCTCCCTTCAATCGCCGGGTCGCGGAACGACCGTGTGCTCCGCGCGCGGGTAGGTCTTGGACTCCAGGCGTGAGATACGAAACCCGGCGCCGCAATGGGGGTCCGTGCAGCCGATCACGGCGTCGCTCGCCATCCAGTCCGTGTCTTGCGTCGGGCGCTGCTTGGCGGGGACGAAGGGAAGCACCGCGAGCATGGCGTAAAGCCCGAAGGTCTGTCCGGCCGGCATCTCGATCAGGCTGCCGCGGACCATGAAGCTGTCGCCCAGCGTGTGCTTGCACACGAATGGCTTTGCCTTGTCGTGGTGAATGACCTCGATCTTGAGATCGTAGAGGCTGAAGCTGTCTTCGCTCATCTCCCTCTCTTCGCTCATCTCCCTCAACGACCCTCAGCGGCCCTCAGCGGCCCTCAGCGAGCGCCGACCCCCTTGAGATTTTGGTTCATCCAGTTGAGCGCGCCATGCATCCCGTCCGGCACGCGCTCCACGCTGTAGCAGTCGCCGGACGGCCCGTCGGCGCGGCTGACGACGGACGCGATGGCGGCGCGGTCGGCGTCGTCGAGGCGAATGGCGTCGATCGCAAGAAGGTCGGCCAGATGACGGTCCGTGCGGGCACCGACGATCGCCGTTGCGACGCCCGGCCGGTCGAGGATCCAGCGGATGGCGATGGCGGTGATGCTGACCTCGTGCCGCCTCGCGACGGAGCCGATAACGTCCAGCAGCTCCTGAAACAGCTCCCAGCCGCCGAATTCCTCGATGATGAGACGATACTTGGCCTGCGAGCGGTCGGCCGGCGTTTCCGGCGCGTGTGCGTCGAGCCATGCGTCGCCGAGGAAGCCACCGGCCACTGTGCCGTAGCACTGCAAATGAATGCCATGCTCGCGGCAGAACGCGGCCATACCGTTCTCGACCCGGCGGTCGAGCACAGAGTATTGCACCTGATGGCTGACGACGGGTACGCCCGCGTCGATCGCTTCCTTGAGGTGAGGGACGTCATAATTGGTGACGCCGATCAGCCTGAGCTTGCCCTCTTGGCTCATGTCGCGCAGCCAGAGCAGGCTCTCGATGTGGCCGGGGATCGCCCAGTCCCACCAATGGAACTGCACCATGTCGAGCGTATCCTGGCCGAGCCGCTGGCGCGCCCGGTCGACGATCAGCTCGATATCGGCGCGCGTGATGCCGCGCAACGTGTCACGGTCGGGCACGAGCTTGGTCTGGACGGTCAGTTGGCGGGCGAGATCCGGATGCGCCGTGCGGAAGGCGCCGATCAGCTCCTCGACCCCGACATAGTGATCGGCGCAATCGAAGTTGGTGATCCCGGCTTCGACGAAGCGGCGCATGGCGTCGACCGCTTCCGCGCGCTCGACCTTGGGGCCGTGGCGTTCGGCGAGTTGCCAGTTACCCTTGGTCAGCCGCGACACGCTGTATCCGGGCACGAGCTCGACGCGCGCGACGGCCACGGACCTAGTCTTTCCTCAGCGGAACGGCGGTCGTTTCGCCGTGGCGGAATGTGCGTTTGCCGATGCGGCTGATGCGAAAGCGTGTGGGACAGTTCGGATCGGGGCAGGCGACCTCGGCGTCGGTCGCCATCCAGTCGTTCGGATCGACCTCGCGCTGCTTGGCCGCCAGCAGCGGCAGGACCGTGGCCAGCGAATAGATGCTGAACGGCTGACCCGGCGGCAAATGGAGCAGCTCGCCCCGCAGCTCGAAGTAATCGCCGACCTTGTTGCCGCAATAGATCTTGGCGCCGGGCGGCGCCACGACCTCGACCCTCAGGTCGTACAGCTCGAACTCATCGTCATGCTCGGCGGTCATAGTCCTGCCTCATGCTGCCGTGTCGGGCGCGCGTTCCAGCTCGATGCAGATGTCGAAGAGCCGGTTGATATCAGCCTCGATCGCGGCGCGCACGGCCGGAAAATCGCGCCGCCTCAGCGCATCGATCGCAGTGGTGTGAAACTCCGCGCCGCGCCCGCCGCGCGCATCGAAATACTCCGCGGCACGCCGGATATAGGGGCCTACCTGCAGCCATAGGCTCTCGATGATCGGCAGCAGCACGGCGGAGCCCGACAGCCGGTAGAGCTGCATGTGAAAGGCCTGATTCTGGGCGACGCTGGCCTCGGGCCGCGATGCGTCGTCGGCGCGCACTTCTTCTTCGACGAGCGCGGCAAGCGCTTCGATGTCGCGATCGGTGCTCCGCTCGGCGGCCAATTCCACCGCCAGCCCCTCGATCGCGATGCGTGCGCGCCGCAGATCGTCCATCCGTTCGCGATCGATGACCGGCACGCAGGCCGAGCGGTTGGGGGAGGCGACAAGCGCCTTCTCGGCGACGAGCTGACGGATCGCCTCGCGCACCGGCTGGGCGCTGGTGCCGAAAGCCTCGGCCAGATCGTGGATGAGCAGCGGCTGACCGGGCTGAAACCGCCCGCGCATCAGGAGGTCGCGCAGCTGACGATAGATGCGTTGCTGCACCGTCTCCCTCTCGATCGGAACAACGTCAATTTCCGTGGCAGCAGCCCGCCCCATTAGACCTCCCTTATTCGTCCGAAGCGTTGCATCGGGATTTTATCGAGATATTTGATCAAATATTTTATATCATAAACGACGTGCCGCTGCCAATGTCTGATCGCAGGGTGGCGCGGCCGCCTGCAACGTGCCTGCAACGTGCCTGCAATGTGAGGGAGGACGGATGACCATCGAACGCGTGACGATCGCGCCAGGACTGGAGGTCTCGCGGATCTGGAAGGGCGGCTGGCATCTCGCTGGCGGCCACGGCGATGTCGCCGAAGCCGATGCCATCGACGACATGGCCGCCTTCGTCGAGGCCGGCATCACCACGCTCGACACGGCGGACATCTACACCGGCGTAGAGGATCTGATCGGTGCGTTCCGGCGGCGATACCCCGAACTGGCCGGGCGCATTGAGATCAACGACAAGGCCGTGCCCGACTACGACGCGCTGCCGACCATCACTGCGGCGCAGATCGAGGCGACGGTCGACCGCTCGCTCAAGCGGCTTGGCGTCGAGCGCGTCGACATGCTGCAATTCGCCTGGTGGGATCCCAATCGCGGCGACTATATCGCCGCCGCCAAGGTCTATGACGACCTGCGCAAGCGCGGCAAAGCCCGCACCATCGGCGGCATCAATTTCCGCACGCCCGAGATCGAAGCGATGCTCGACGCCGGCGTGCCGCTGGTCTCGCATCAGCTGCAATACTCGCTCCTGGACGACCGGCCCGAGCGCAGCGGCCATGTCCCGCTCTGCCTGGAGCGCGGTGTCGCCTTGACATGCTACGGCGTCGTGGCAGGCGGCTTTCTTTCCGAGCGCTGGCTAGGCGCGCCGGAGCCGGGCGAGCCCTACGCCAACCGCTCGCTGCGCAAATACAAGCTGATCATCGACGATTTCGGCGGCTGGGCGCTGTTTCAGGAGTTGCTCGCCGCGCTCGATGTGATCGCCAAGAAGCACGGCACGAGCATCGCCAATGTCGCGACCCGGGCAATCCTAGACAAGCCAAGCGTCGCCGCGGTCATCATCGGCGCCGTCAATCGCAGCCACCTTGCCGACCATCTCGCCATTGCAGGTCTGAAGCTCGACGATGCCGACCGCGCGGCCATCGCCGCGGTGACGGACAAGCGCCAGGGACCGGAAGGGGACATCTACGAGCTGGAACGGGACAAGACCGGGCCCCACGGGCGCATCATGAAATACAATCTGAGCGCCGGCCGCGACTGATCATGCCCCATGGAGGGGGCAGCCTGCCGCGAGCTCGTCTCCGCGGCGCGCGATCGGTCTTGAAAAGTTGGACATTCCACGCTGAGCACTTTTACGATGGGACCAGCGCCTATTTCATGGTGCCTGCGATCGAGCCGCCGACCGATGCTTTTGAAGCAAAAACGAGAGGCGACGATGTCTGCGCGGTCTGCGTTCTGCGTTTCAATGTCGATTCTTCTGCCGATCGGCGCCGCTCTGACCTGCGGTTCGGCTGCCATTGCCGAGAGCAAGCCGACGGCGACCTGCCACCGGCATGTCACCAAACCGACTCCGTCCAAAAATGCCCGGCTGATTACGTGCAAGAGCCGTCCGATCAAGCGGATGGGATCGCTGGTCGTCGTGCTGTTCGGCGGGCTGATGGACAACGGCTTCTATGCGGTGCGCCGTGTCACGGTCGGGTTCGGCGGGCGGGCGCCGCAGCAAACCTTTCGCGGCATCAAGGCCGAGCCGCCGGCCTCACATAAGTTCCCGTTCGTCGTGTTCGAGGACATGAATTTCGATGGCCATCTCGATTTCGGCGTCTTCGAGCTCCTCCCGGCGAGCCCGAACACTTCGTATTTGCATTTCATCTGGAACCCCAAGAAGCACCGGTTCGTCCGCAATCACGAGCTTGACAAGGTCGTCTCGGCCGAGTTCGACGCCAAGAAGAAGCTGATCTACAGTGTTTGGCGAGACGGATGCTGCCTTCACGGGACCGATGTCTACCGCTGGCAAGGCGATCGGCTGATCAACATCTCCCGGGTCGAACGAAAGGACGATCCCGAGCCGTGCACCATGATCTATTGGAAGCGGCGTGGCGGCAAGCTGGTCAAGGTACGCACCGAGCCGTGCAAGGTCGAAAAGAACTGATCCGGCGCTCCTGAACGGCATCATGGATGACCGCTCTTGGGCGGTTGGCGGACATCGCCCTGATCGATCCGGAGTTCTGCTCGAGCCGCCGGAGAATCCATGAATTCTGCGGCGTGCAATGCACGTTGCACGCTCTAAGAGAAAATGCGACGGTTTTTCAAACGACCGCAGGTGCGACGCTTATCGGGCGGGCATTTCGGCGTGGAGCGGGGGGGAGTTCGCCGGGGTGCAGGTCCGACGCAACGTGCAAGAGCTCGATCCGGCCCGGCGGGCGCCCCGTGAGCGCCGTGAGTGATGGCGTGGTGGCCACTCATCGTCGTGGCGCTGGTCGTTGCGTCCGGAGCCGCAATTGCCTATGCGATCGGCGCCGGCGCGGTGCTCGCCTATATCGCCGCCGACCGGCCGCAATACCTGGCGATCATCCCCCAGCGCATCTTCGCGCAGCTCGACGTCTTCGCGCTGCTGGCGATGCCGCTCTTCATCCTCACCGGCGAGATCATGAACCGGTCGGGGATCACGCGGGTGCTGATCGACTTCTCGATGGCGCTGATGGGCCGCCTCAAGGGCGGCCTCGGCCATGTCAACATCCTGACCTCGGTGTTCTTCGCCGGCATTTCCGGCTCGGCGGTCGCCGACGCGGCGGCGCTTTCGAACACGCTGGTGCCGGCGATGCGCGAGCGCGGCTATACCGCCACCTACGCCGGGGCGGTGACCGCGGCGTCTGCGATCATCGGGCCGATCATCCCGCCCAGCATCATCCTGATCATCTACGGCGCGCTGATGCAGACCTCGGTCGCCGCGCTGTTCATCGCCGGCATCGTTCCCGGCCTTCTGTTGGCGCTGGCGCTCTTCGCGCTCAACGCCTGGATCGCCCACCGCGACGATCATCCGGGCGGGCGCGGGGAGGTGATCCCGCCGCTCTTGCCGTCCTTCGTCCGGGCGCTGCCGGCGCTCAGCCTGCCGGTGATCATTCTGGGCGGCATCGTGTTCGGCCTGACGACGCCGACCGAGGCGTCCGCGGTCGCCGCACTTGCCGCGATCGCGGCAGGCTGGCTCTACAAGGGCATCAGCCTTGCGATGCTGGGCGAGGCGCTCCGACGTGCCGCCATGCTGACCGGCGCGATCTTCATGATCCTGTCGGCGGTGGCGGTTCTGGGCTATCTCGCGGGACTGCTCGGCTGGCCCGACACCCTGGCCGGACTGGTCAAGGGCGCCGGGCTCTCGGGCATCGAGTACCTGCTCATGATCAACGTGATCTTCCTCGTTGCGGGCATGATCTTCGACATCCCCGTCGCGTTGACGCTGCTGGTGCCGATCCTCGCACCCGCCGCGCTCGCGCAGGGCGTCGATCCGGTCCATCTCGGCATCGTCCTCTGCTTCAATCTGTGCATTGGACTGATCACGCCGCCGCTGGGCGGCTGTCTGATCGTCGTCTCCACGGTCTCGAAGGTCGGCTACTGGCAGCTCGCGCGCGCCATCATCCCGTTCGTGATCGTCGAGGTCATCGTACTGCTCATCCTGGTGTTGTGCCCGGAACTCGTTCTGTTTTTGCCCCGGCTTGCAGGGATTGCGACCGGATAGCCATACTCTGGTGAGGAAAGGAGCCCGTCATGAGAAAACGCATTGTCAGCATCATCGGCACGGTATTGTTGCTCGGGGCAGGGGCCGCCCGCGCAGAAGTCAAGATCGCCCTCGACTGTCCGCCCAATCCCAAACTCTGCGGCAGCTATGTATGGTCCAAAGCGTTTTCGGAGCACCTGAGCGCCGCCGGACTGAAGGCCAAGCTATACAAGCGCGGTGCGCTGGGCGGCGAAGCCGAACGGCTCGACCAGGTGAGCCAAGGCCTGCTCGAGGTCTCGAACTCCGCGCTGCAGGTCGCTGGCAAGCTCGACACGCTGATCTTCGGCGCCTATCTGCCCTACCTCTTCGACAACAGCGAACACTTCGACAGCGCGGTCGAAAAGGCTGAGCTGATCAAGAAGATCAACGAGAAGATCACGCCCAAGGGCGTGCGCCTGATCGCCTTCCTCCACCTCGGGCCGCCCGCCGGCATCTGCAACACCAAGCGGCCGATCCACAGCCCCGCCGATATCAAGGGCCTGCGCATGCGCGCGCTCGACAAATCGCAGATCGCGCTCTACCGGGCGTGGGGCGCCAAGGGCACCGTCGTGCCGTGGAAGGAAGTGCCCAACGCGTTGCAGACCGGGGTCGCCGACGGCTATCTCAATCCGGTCTTCGTCCCGGTCCTGTTCGGCCATACCGACTTCATCAAGCACTTCACCGACGCCAAGGTCTCCCCGACCACGCGCATCGCCATCGCCTCGGAGAAGTGGTACCGCGGGCTCAGCGCCAAGGACCGCAAGCGCGTCGAAGCTGCCATCGTCGCGGCGAACGCCACCGCACGCGCCTGGCGCGCGAAGGCCACGCCGGCGATGGCCGCGATGGCCAAGAGCAAGGGCATCACGATCACGACCTTGACGCCCGCCCAGCGCGCGACCTTCGTGGCGCTGTCGAAGAAGGTCTACACGCAAGGCGTGATGTCGGCGGCCCAGGTGAAGATCTGGACCGACGCCGCGGCGGCGGCGAAGTAGGCGGCGAAGTAGGCGGCCGTCGACCGCGCCCATGCTGCGCGCCATCATCCGGGCAAGCGACGCGCTCGACCGGCTCTGCCGGTGGGGCGCGATCGCCTGCCTGGGCGCCATGCTGCTCTTCGTGACCATCCAGGTCGTGGCACGCTACGGCTTCGCCCAGCCGCCGTCCTGGACCGAGGAACTGACCCGCTTTGCCATGGTGTGGGGCGGGCTGCTGGGGGCTACGATCGCCTTCAAGGCCCGGTTCGATCCGGTGCTGGTCACCATTCCGGCCGCACGGGGACGGGCGGTCGTGGTCGGGGCCGGGCTGGTGGCGGCCGGCGCCGTGCTGATCTTCGTCCTGCCCGTGCTCTACTACTCCCTGTTCGGCGCCGGCTGGACGATCTCGCAAGGCTTTGTCGCGCGCAGCGCCGGCCGCACCGCGGATGCCGTCGGCCTGTCGCTCGCCTGGATCGCCGCGGCGGTGCCGTTCGCGATGGCGACCATCGTCGTTCACCTGATGGCCCGGCTGGCCGGCGACAAGACCGGGCTCGAGGACGACACCGATACGAACCGGGAGACCGCGTGAATGACGAAGATCTTCATCGCCTGCCTGGGCACCGAGACGAACACGTTCTCACCGCTGCCGACGGGCTGGGCGAATTTCGAGGAGACGATGCTCTACCGCGGCGATGCCACGGCGCATCCGCCCAACCTGTTCAGCGAGCCGCTGCATGTCTGGCGCCGGGCCGCAGAGGGCAAGGGGTTCGACGTCGTCGAAAGCATCGCGGCGTTCGCCGAGCCCGCCGGCGTGACCGCGCGCGCGGTCTATGAAAGCTTGCGCGACGAGCTGCTCGGCGATCTCAAGGCCGCACTGCCGGTCGACATGGTGCTCATCTGCATGCACGGCGCGATGGTCGCCGACGGCTATCTCGACTGCGAGGGCGATATCCTGGCCCGCATCCGTGACCTCGTCGGGCCCGACGTGGCGCTCGGCGCCGAGCTCGATCTTCACTGCTCGATCACGCCGGCGATGACCGAGGCGGCGGACGCGTTGATCACCTTCAAGGAGTATCCTCATATCGACGGCAAGGACCGCGCGGCCGAGCTGTTCGAGGTGATGCTCGGCAGAGCCGAGGGCCGGACGCGGCCGGTCATGTCGGTCCACGACTGCCGCATGGTCAACATGTGGCCCACCACCGCCGAGCCGATGGCGTCCTTCGTGCAGCGGCTGAAGGAGGCTGAAGGGGAGCCGGGAATTCTCTCGGTGTCGTTCGCCCACGGCTTTCCCTGGTCCGACGTGCCGGAGACGACGGCGAAGATGCTCGTCGTGAGCGATGGCGACGCGGCGCGCGGCGCGGCCTTGGCGCGGGCGCTGGGCGAGGAGATCTGGTCGCTGCGCGCTGAGACGGCGCCGGACTATGTGCCGCTCGACGCTGGGCTCACGCGCATCGCCGCGTCGAACGCCGTGCCGATCGTCGCGGCGGATGTTTCGGACAACGCCGGCGGCGGCGCGCCGGCCGACGCCACCTTCGTGCTGCGCGCCGTGCTCGACCGCGGCATGACCGACGTGGTGCTCGGACTGTTCTGGGATCCGGTCGCCGTGCGCTTCTGCAAGGAGGCGGGCGAGGGGGCGACCTTCGATCTGCGCCTCGGCGGCAAGTGCGGGCCGATGTCGGGCGATCCGGTCGACCTCACCGTCACCGTGCGCCGGATCGTCGAGAACGCGCGGCAAAGCTTCGGCACGGCGCAATCGCCGATCGGCGATGCGGTATGGATCGAGGCGGCGGGGCTCGACCTCGTCCTCAACACGGTGCGCACCCAGACCTTCAATCCCGACGCCTTCACCCAGCTCGGCATCGATCTCGCAGCGAAGAAGGCGGTGATCGTCAAATCATCGCAGCACTTCCATGCCGGCTTTGCACCGATCGCCAGCGAGGTGATCTATCTGGCGACGCCGGGCGCGATTACCCCGGATTTCGCGAATATCCCGTTTGAGCGGGTGGCCGTGCCCTTCTGGCCGAAGGTGGAGGACCCATGGGCGGAGACCGCATGAGGGAGAGCCCATGAGGGAGAGCCCATGAGAGAGAGCTTATGAGCATGCCGGACTATATCGGCGACGCGGCGCGGTACCGTGCCCGGACGCCCGTGAAGCGGCTGACGATCGACGGTCTCGTTTGGCCGTTCATCGATCAGGGAAGCGGGCCCGACGCATTGGTGCTGTGTCCCGGCACGCTTGGCCATGCGGACGTCTTTCGCAATCTGATCGATCACTTCTCCCCGCGGCTGCGGGTGATCTCGCTGACCTATCCAATGGTGGGCGACGTCTCGCGGATTGCCGACGGTGCGATCGGGCTGCTCGATCGGCTGGGCGTCGGGCAGGCCAATTTCCTGGGCAGCTCGCTCGGCGGCATCGTCGTCCAGACGATCGCGGCGCGGCATCCCGAGCGGGTCGCCCACGCCTTCATCGCGAACTCGCTGGCCGATCTGTCGTCGATGCGCACCACCCTTCCCCCGCCCGCCATGGTAGAGACGATGCCGGCGGCCGCCGCCAAGGGCCCGGTCCGCGACAACGTGGCGAGCTGGCCGGAACCGGCGCCGGAATTCGCCGCCATCAAGGTCTATCTCCTCGACGAGCTCGCGCGCCACTTCACCGGCCGGGCGTTCAAGGCGCGTCTGCTGGCGCTGGTGCGCCTCGCGGAGATCCCCACCGCCGCCGTGAGCCAAGAGCGGATCACCATCCTGGAGGCCGAGGACGATCCCCTGATCTCGCCGGAGGTGCGTCGGAGCGTTGCCGCCCGCTATCCTGCGGCGCATGTTCATACGTTCACGAGCGGCGGGCACTATCCCTACGTGACCCGGCCGGACGAATACTGCCGCGTCGTCGAGCAGCGGCTGGCCCTATGAGGGCGAATGCCGCCGGCGGGATGCGGTCCGGCGCGCATCTTGATTTCCGGGGTCGCCCAAGGCGAGTCGATCAGTCTCGACGAGGTCATCGGTATCCTCGATGAAACCCAGCGCCCGCGCTGCCGTTGAGCGAGGCGTGACGATGAGTGCCGCTGCACCGATGAAATTTCGGGTGATCCGATGACGGACGGCTTGTTCGACGGGGTGACGGTGCTCGATTTCACGCAAGTGATCGCCGGGCCCTTCGCGACCATGCAACTGGCGCTGCAGGGCGCCGATGTGATCAAGATCGAGCGGCCCGGGGGCGGCGACATGATGCGCACGATCATGTCGGTACCGCCATACAGCGAACAAGGCACCTCGGCCGGCTTCATCGCCTTCAATCTCGCGAAACGAAGCCTGACGCTCGACCTCAAATCCGATGCGGCGCAGGAGATCCTGGCGCCCCTGATCGCGCGCGCCGACGTCGTCGTCGAGAGCTTCCGCCCGGGCGTTATGGCGGGACTGGGCCTCGGGGCCGAGACGCTCCGCGCCGGCCGGCCCGAGCTCGTCTATTGCTCGATCAGCGGGCACGGCCAGACGGGGCCCAGGGCGGGCCAGCCCGCCTTCGACGGGGCGATCCAGGCGGCCTCGGGCATGATGTCGGTGACCGGATATCCGGATAGCGATCCCCTGCGCGCCGGCTATTTCGCCGTCGACATCCCGACGGGCTATGCCGCCGCCTTCGCCATCGCCGGCGCTCTCCTCAAGGCGAAGACGACGGGCGAGGGCTGCCACATCGACTTGGCGATGATGGACACGGCGCTGTCGCAGATGGCGATGCAGGTGAGCGAATACTTCCAGTCCGGCGTCACGCCGGCCCGCCTGGGGAACATGTCCGCCGCACGCTCGCCCTACGACAACACTTACGCCACGCGAGACGGTGCGATCTGCGTCGTCGCCCTGACGCCCGATCAAACGGCGGCGCTGAACGGCGTGCTCGGCGTCAACGGGGACGCCGATGCGCAGGACTTTGCCTCGGTCATCAAAGAGACGAGCTCCGCTGACTGGGCGGCCCGGCTCGAGGCCGCGGGCGTGCCCCACGCGGTGGTGCGCGATCTGCCCGCGGCCCTTGCCGACGAGCAGCTGAAGGAGCGCGCCATTCTCGTCGCGCCGCCGGCGCCAACGGGCATCAAGGCCGGCCCGCTCACCATGATCGGCGCGCCCTTTACGGTCGATCCGCCGTCACCGGGATCACGCACCGCGCCCGCGTTGGGCGAGCACACGGATGAAATCCTGGAGGATTATGGATTTACGTCCGCGCAACTAGACGCCTGGCGGCGGGCCGGCGTCATTTGACAGTCCCGCCAGCGCTAAGCCGTTCGTTTTCGGCCTGTTTGGCCTGTTCGGAAGCGGCGGCCTTAAGACGCCGTGGCTCGTGTCGGAGACCTCGGCATCGATCCCCGCCGGCCTCACGGCGTAGCAGCTGACCCGACGACTGCGGCCCGAAGCCGGCTTTACGACTTGGGCACCGATTCGTTGAGACCGGGTCCGAAGTTGTCGGCCATGTCGATGGCCTCCTCGTTTCCCTCGACAAGCGATCGGTAGGCCATGTCCTCGACGAGAATGTGGTGCCGCAGCCAGTTCTTGAGGAAAACGAGCAGCTTTTCGGCGGCTTCCGTCTCCTCGCCCCGCATATAGCGGTCCCGGATATAGCGGGTTTGGTGGGTGAAACGCTCGTGCTCCACCTGGTGCTTGCGGAAGTCAGGGTAGTCGCACACCTTCATGACCGCCTCTTCGCGGACAAAATGAAGCTCAATATAGTCGAGCAGGCGGTCGAAGATGTCGTGGCGAAGCGCCGGGCTATTGTCATCAGCAACGGCATCCTCACGGGCGTCCTCGAGGGCGTCATGAAGCTCGTTGATGAGCGCGATCAGCGCCTGATGGTCGGAATCGATCAAGTCCACGCCGACGCTCATATCCTGGGACCACGTGAAGAAAGCCATGGCAGGCCCCTCGGCGATTGACACATCGTCAATGATCAGAAGACGGCCTATAGGCCGTCTGTCTCGACGTGTCATTGATGCAAGTCAGAAGGGGTTTGGCATGGGCAACTAGGTCGCGCCAGGTCGCGCCCGGGGAGGGGGGACGCTGCGCCGCTACTCTTCCTTTTCCTCGGCGGCCGCGACGCTCGTAGCGCTGTAGCGGGGGTCGGAGGTTTCGGCGTCGACGCCGGTCAGGCTCACGTCGTAGCCCCAGAGCCGGCGGACATGGGCGAGGACGGCCTTCATCGTCTCGTCGTGCAGGCGGACGCCGTCGCGCATCGTGTGACGAAGGTGGAGGATGCGGTCGCTCTTGAGGTCGACATCGACGACCTGGATATCGGGCTCGATGACCGCGAGATCGTAGGACTGGGCCAACGCCTCGCGCACTTTCTGGTAGCCGTGCTCGTCGTGGATGCCGCCCACCGTATAGTGCTGCTCGGCGGCGTCGTCGCCCAGCACGAAGAGCCGCATCTCGCGGATCAGGTGCGGGCTCAGATACTGGCGAATGAAGGACTCGTCGCGGTAGTTCGCCCAGGCATGCTTCAGCGTGCCGCGCCAATCGTTGTTGCCCGCGAAGTCGGGAAACCATTCGCGGTCCTCGTCTTCCGGCTCGCAGCAGATGCGCTTGATATCGCTCATCATGGCGAAGCCGAGCGCATAGGGGTTGATGCCGCGATAGCGCGGATCGTCGAAATCGGGCTGGAGCAGGACGTTGGCGTGGCTGTGCAGGATCTCCAGCATCGTCCCGTCGGTGATCAGGCCCTTCTCGTGCAGCGCGTTGGTGATGTAGTGGTGGACGAAGGTGGCGCAGCCCTCGTTCATCACCTTGGTCTGCTTCTGCGGATAGAAATATTGCGCGATGTGCCGCACGATGCGGACGATCTCGCGCTGCCAGGGCTCGAGCGCCGGGCTGTTCTTTTCCAGGAAGTAGAGCAGGTTTTCTTCCGGCAGCTTCAGCCGCTTCTTGCGCTCGGCGAGCTGTTCGTCCAAGTCCGTGGGCTTGGCGTTCCCGTCCTTGCCGGGTACCGTCCGCCAGAGGTCGTTGAAGTTGCGCTCCTCGTATTCCCTGAGCTCGCGCTCGCGCTTCACCTGCTCGCGCAGATTGAGCCGCGGCTTGCGGCCGTAGCGGAAGACGCCCTGATCCATCAGCGCATGGGCGCTGTCGAGCACCTCTTCGACCGCTTGGACTCCGTGTTTCTCCTCGCATTCGGCGATATAGCCCTTCGCGAAGTTGAGGTAGTCGAGGATGCCGTCGGCGTCGGTCCACTGTTGGAAGAGATAGTTGTTCTTGAAGAAGTGATTGTGGCCAAAGGCCGCGTGCGCCATCACCAGCGTCTGCATCGCCATGGTGTTCTCTTCCATGTTGTAGCTGATGCAGGGATTGGAATTGATGACGATCTCGTAGGCGAGGCCGGTGACGCCCTTGCGGTAAAGCCGCTCTTCGCGCACGAAATGCTTGCCGAACGACCAGTGCCGGTACATGAGGGGCATGCCGTGCGAGGCATAGGCGTCGAGCATCTGCTCTGAGGAGATGATCTCGATCTGGTTGGTGTAGATGTCGAGGCCGAGATCGTCGAACGCGACCTCCTTGATCGCCTCGTAGGTCCGGTCGAGCGTCTCGAAGTCCCATTCGGAGCCTTCGAAGAGGTAGCCTTCGCCGTCGCCAAGGCCACTGAGGCTCAGTTGACCCGTGTCTTCGATGCGGGCGCGTGCCGTCTCGCCGCCCGTCATGTCCGGCTCTCCTGCTTGGCGAAGAGCTCGCGGAAGACCGGGTAGATATCGCCCGGGTCGGCGACGCGCTTCATGGCGAAGTTGGACCAGGTGCTGGCGACCTGCTGGTAATTGCGCCACAGCTCGGCGCCGGTGCCGGAGTTCATGAACATGCCGATCTCGCGCTCGTCGAGGATCTCGACATAGGCGTAGTACTGGCAGAGCCGCATCACCTCGTCGTTGAGGAGGGCGACGCAGCGCGCCGAATCGCCACTGTAATTCTCACCGTCGGAGGCCTGCGCGGCGTAGATGTTCCACTCCTTGGTCGAATACCGATCGCGCACAACCTTCAGCATCTCCTGAAGCGCCGTGCTGACGACCGTGCCGCCGGTCTCGCGGCTGTGAAAGAAGGTCTCCTCGTCGACCTCCTGCGCTTCATGGGTGTGCCGGATGAAGACGATGTCGATGCGCTCGTAGCGCCGCTGAAGGAACAGGTAGAGGAGGATGAAGAAGCGCTTTGCCAGGTCCTTCTCGCGCTCGCCCATCGACCCCGATACGTCCATCAGACAGAACATCACGGCGTTGGCGTTGGGTTTCGGCTCGACGACGCGGTGCCGGTAGCGCACATCGATCGGATCGATGAACGAGACGACGCGTCGCTTGCGGGTGAGCTCCTCGAGCCATTTGCGCAACGACTCCAGGCGCTCGCGCTCGGTCTCGAGCCCGCGGGCCTCGAGCTCGCTTATCTCGGCCTCGATCGCCTCGATCTCCTTCAGTCGCGGCCGCTTGAGGGCGAGGCGCCGGCTGAGGCTGTTGCGCATCGTGCGCTTGACGTCGATCGAGGCCGGGGAGCCCGAGGTCGTGTAGCCGGCGCGCCGCGACGATTCGGTCTCCGTCTCCTTCAAGTCGGTCTTGACGAGATCGGGCAGCTCGAGGTCTTCGAAAAACAGATCGAGGAATTCTTCGCGTGACAGCGCGAACTCGAAGGCATCCTCGCCCGACCCCTCCGCCGTGCCTTCCTTGCCGCCGTCGCCGGCGCCGCCGGCCGGCTTCGGGACCTTGTCGCCGGTCACGAATTCCTTGTTGCCGGGGAGCGTGCCCGTGCGACTGCCGCTCTTGCCGTCATGGCGGAAGCGGGGCTCGGCGATGCCTTTCTTGGAGATCGAGATGGTCTCGCCGCCGGCGACGTCGGCGACCTTACGCTCCTTGACCGAGCGGTTGACCGCTTCCTTGATCTGAGCCCGCGCGCGCCGGAGGAACCGCTGGCGATTGCCAAGGCTCTTGTCCTTCGGATTCAGCCGGCGGTCTATGAGATGGAACATGAGCCATACGCGACCGCGTTCACGAGCCCGCCTTATTGACGCGCATGTACCACTCGACCAGCCGGCGCACCTGCCGCTCGGTGTACCCCCGCTCGGTCATGCGCTGCACGAATTCGGTGTGCTGCTTGTCGGTCTTGGTGTCTTTCTTGGTCCCGAAGCTGATCACCGGGAGCAGCTCCTCGACCTGACCGAACATGCGCTTCTCGATGACCTCGCGCAGCTTCTCATAGCTGGTCCAGGACGGGTTCTTGCCGTTGTTCTGGGCGCGGGCGCGGAGCGAGAACTTGACGACCTCGTTCCGGAAGTCCTTGGGATTGGCGATGCCGGCCGGCTTCTCGACCTTGGAGAGCTCGGCATCGAGCACGGCGCGGTCGAAGATCTGGCCGGTATCGGGGTCCTTGTAGTCCTGCTCTTCGATCCAGGCATCGGCGTAGGCGATGTAGCGGTCGAACAGGTTCTGGCCGTATTCGGTGTAGGATTCCAGGTAGGCCTTCTGGATCTCGTGGCCGATGAACTCGGCGTAGCGCGGTGCCAGCTCGGCCTTCAGGAACTCCAGATACTTGTCCTCGGTCTCCTTGACGAACTGCTCGCGCTTGATCGACTGCTCCAGCACATACATCAGGTGGACCGGATCGGCCGACACCTCTTCGGTGTCGTGGTTGAAGGTCTCGGACAGCACCTTGAAGGCAAAGCGCGTGCTCACGCCCGACATGCCCTCGTCGACGCCGGCGGTCTCGCGATACTCCTGCATCGACTTCGCCTTGGGGTCGGTGTCCTTGAGGTTCTCGCCGTCGTAGATCCGCATCTTGGAATAGAGCGTCGAGTTCTCGTGCTCGTGCAGGCGGGTCAGCACGCAGAAGCGCGCCAGCATCTTCAGGACCCCCGGTGCGCAGGGCGCTTCGCCGAGCTCGCTGTTGGCGATCAGCTTCTGATAGATCTGCTTTTCCTCGGTCACGCGCAGGCAGTAGGGCACCTTGACGACGCTGATGCGGTCGAGGAACGCCTCGTTGTTCTTGTTGTGCTTGAACTGCTGCCACTCCGCCTCGTTGGAATGCGCCAGCACGATACCCTGGAAGGGGAAGGCGCCGACGCCGTCGGTGGCGGCATAGTTGCTTTCCTGTGTGGCGGTCAGCAAGGGGTGCAACACCTTGATCGGCGCCTTGAACATCTCGACGAATTCGAGCAGGCCCTGGGTGGTGCGGTTCAAGCCCCCGGAATAGCTGTAGGCGTCGGGGTCGTCCTGGCTGAACGCCTCGAGCTTGCGGATGTCGACCTTGCCGACGAGGGCGGAGATGTCCTGGTTGTTCTCGTCGCCGGGCTCGGTCTTGGCGATGCCGATCTGCCGCAGCTTCGAGGGCATCAGCTTGACGACGGTAAAGCGCGAGGCATCGCCGTCGAACTCGTCGAGCCGCTTGATCGCCCAGGGCGAGGCGAGCCCGGTCAGCCGGCGCTGGGGAATGCCGTATTTGTCCTCGAGCAACGGGCCCATCTGCTCGGGATCGAAGAGACCGAGGGGCGATTCGAAGAGCGGGCTGATCTCGTCGCCGGCCTTGAGGACGTAGATCGGCTGGTCTTCCATGAGCTTCTTCAGCCGCTCGGCAATCGAGGACTTGCCGCCGCCGACCGGCCCGAGCAGGTAGAGGATCTGCTTGCGCTCCTCCAGACCCTGGGCGGCGTGGCGCAGGAAGCCGACGATGCGCTCGATCGTGTCCTCCATGCCGTAGAAGTCTTTGAACGCTGGATAGCGCTTGATCGTCCGGTTGAGGAAGATCCGGCCGAGGCGGGCATCGTTGCTGGTGTCGAATTGTTCGGGCTCGCCGATCGCGGCGATCATGCGCTCGGCGGCGCTGGCATAGTAGGTCTTGTCGCTCCGACAACCTTGCAAGTAGTCCTGCAGGCTCATGTCGGTCTGCGCCTTGCGGGTCGTGAACTCACTGATCGGGGGAAGAATCTCCATCGCTCGAACCTGTCCGGACACGGGGGGCTGTGGTCACAAGACGATACGCTCTTAAGGTTAATCGGACATTGACGCGGCAAATTTGCTGCCGGAAAGTCGCGCCCGATGCACCAGAAACGCCAAGCGGACCCATCGTCTCCCACCGTGATACGCGGCTTCGGTGCAAAGCGGGCCCGCCGCGCGGCGCAATAAACTCATGTGCCGAAAGATTTCCGAGAGTGGGGCCCCGGACGCGTCATCACGCTGCGCCCGCCGGGCAGCGCGACCTGCCAGCGTCCGCTGCTAACGTCCGGCCCTCGGACAATTGGCGCAAGACCGCTGACGCGGCGGCGTTGCATCCCGCTTAATGGCCGCAATGGGCCGGGGATCGATCCCGGCATCGATGTGAAAACCGCGGGAGTGGGAAGAGATGTCAGACTTGAACGGTGGGCCTGCCGCGCATGTCGATCACGTCGGTAGTCTGGTGCGGCCGCCGGAGCTCATGGCGTGCTGGCGCGCGCATGAGGCGGGCTCGGCAAGCGCCGACGAGCTGAAGGCGGTCCAGGACGCGGCGATCCGCGATGTCGTCAAGCTGCAGGAAGAGTGCGGGCTGACGGTCGTCACAGACGGCGAGTTCCGCCGCGGCGGCTGGTCGCGCGGGTTCATGGAGGCGACCGGCGCCTTCGGCTTCAAGCCTTCCAAGCTCGTCTTCCGCAACGAGGACGGGGTCGAGACCGCGGCCCCCGCACCGGTGGCGACCCGCAAGATCGAGCGCCGCGCGCCGATCGTGACGGACGACTACGCGTTCCTGCGGGACGTCACGACGGTCACGCCCAAGGTCACCATGCCGACGCCCTCGCATATGCATTTCGGGCATTTCGCCGAGGCCGCCGACCGCAGCGTCTATCCGGACATGGCGGAGTGGTGGGACGATCTGATCGGGGTCTACCGTGAGGAGGTGGCCGCGCTGGCGGAGGCCGGCTGCACGCTGCTGCAGATCGACGAGGTGCCGCTCACGCTCTGCTGCGACGAGACCAACCGCGCCGTGGCGCGCGAGAACGGCGCCGATCCCGACGCGCTGATCGACATCTATATCGACATGGTGAACCGCGCGGTGGGCGAGCGGCCCAAAGACATGCGCGTCCTCATGCATCTCTGCCGCGGCAACATGCAGGGGCTGTGGATGGGCGACGGCGGCTACGGGCCGATCGCCGAGAAGCTGTTCAGCCGCGCCGAGGTCGATGGGTTCCTGATGGAGTACGACACGGCGCGCGCCGGCGATTTCGCGCCGCTCAAATACCTGCCCAAGGGCAAGCGCGCCTATCTGGGCATCATGAGCACCAAGAACCCCGAGATCGAAAGCGCTGACGAGTTGAAGCGGCGCATCGAGGAGGCGAGCCAGTACGCCGATCTGGAACAGCTCGGCATCTGCCCGCAATGCGGTTTCGGCAGCTCGGCGATGTCGAAGTTCAACGTGCTGGAGAACCCGATGACCCTCGACATCGAGCGCGCCAAGCTCAGCCGCCTCGTGGAGGTCGCCGAGGATGTCTGGGGCTGACCGGGGCTTCGCGCGGTCCGGCTAGTCGCCCGTTTCCGTTACGACCGCCGTGTCCGCCAGCGGATTGACACCGCGCTCGGTAAGCCCGTCCGCGATCTTCGCGGCCGCAGTCTGCAAGGGTTCCAGGTAGCGCGCCACCACCTCGTCGAGCAGCAACGCCGACAGAATGTAGTGCATGTTGATCGCGGCCACGGGCCGGCCGCGCCACATCACCGGCACGCCGATGCTGCCGGTCTTGGGCGACATGCCGCCCTCGCGGATGCCGTAGCCGCGCTCGCGGGTCTCGGTAACCAGGCGGTCGACATAGTCGCGGTTCCTGGCGAGTTCGGCGTCGGGCCGGTCGCTTGCGGCGATGGTGCGCAGGATCATCTCGCGCTCGGGCGCGGGGCAAAAGGCGAGATAGGCGTGGCCGATCGAGCTGTGGAGGACGGGGGCTCGGAACCCCGCCTTCTCGCGGTTGATCGAAAGCGGGCTCGACATGTGAGTGGTGTCGCGAACGACCATGGCGTCGCGGTCGAAGGTGGCGATGTCGGTCGGCCAGACGATCTGGCGGCCGAGCTCGGCCAGCACCGGCGTGGCGATCTCGGTGACCCAGGCCTCGTCGTGGAAGCCGTCGGAGAGCGCGCGGACCTGGATGGTGAGCTGATAGGTCTCCCGGCGCGCGCCGATGCCGACATAGCCCGCCGCCATCAGCGTGTCGAGCAGGCGGTAGACGGTCGAGCGGGGCAGGCCTGTGCGCTTGCTGAGCTCGAGGGCGGTGGCATAGTTGGTCTCGTTGAGGGCCCTGAGCACGGTCAGCCCGCGCAGGAGCCCGCGGACCAGTCGCGGTTCGCTCATAGGATTTCTCGCATGGGCTTTCCTCCCATTGCAGTCGCTGTCCAATTTCCGGGATCTCACGTCCAGTTGATGGACATGGGCGCATCTTAGCAGGCGGGGCGCCGGCCTGGCGAGCGCCGGGCGACGGTTCGGTTAACGGGCCGGTCCGGTGCGTCGGTGATCAGGCCGCCAGCGCAGCCTCAACGGCCGGTCGCGCGGGCGGGCCATGCTCGGCCATCAGCGTCAGGTATCTATCATCGATATAGTCGCTGATGCCGGTGAAGTTGGGCTGGGCCTGGACCCGCTCGTACCAACCGGTCAGGTGCGGGCGGCGGTCCCACAGCCAGCCGAGCGTCAGATGATCGAGCCGGAGGACGTAGGGCACGAGGCAGGCCTCGGCGAGGCTGTAGCCGCCGCCGGCGAGCCAGTCGCCGGTTTCCTCCAGACGCGCCTCGATGCGCCCGAGGAGACCGTCATAGAGCCGCACCGCATCGGCGGCGAAGGGCGCGGCCAGGCCCTTCTCGATGGTTTGGCGCTTGCGCTCGCGACGCGCCGGGTCGGGGGTGGCGGCGATGTTGGCCTCGAGCTCCTCGGGCGGCAGCGCCAAGTGCTGGTGGCGGAAGGCGATGGCGCTCGAGACGACGCCGCAGGCGGCGTGCAACCCCTGGTCGGGGATCGCGGCGAAGCGGCGCATGATGGCGCGTTCCACGAGATCGGCGGGCCGGAGCGGCGGTTCGGGGTAGGCCTCGTCGAGATACTCGCAGATCAGCGTCGATTCGATGACCGGCCGGCCGTCGACCACCAGGGTGGGCACAACGCCGTTCGGATTGAGCTTGAGGTAGTCCGGCGTGAGCTGGTCGCCTTTGCGGAGGTTGTAGTGATGCTCGACGGGCTTAAGGCCCTTGGCGCGCAGCACCAGGCGCACCTTCTGTGAGCAGGTCGACATGTTGTTGTGATGGAGTTCGAGCATTTCTTAGCTCCTAGGACGTCAGCCCTTCACCAGATAGAGCGTGAGGATCGGGAAAAGCGCGAGCACGATCAGCCGCGCCATGTCGGAAAAGACGAAGGGCGTGACGCCGGCAAAAATCCGCCCCAGCCTGATGTCGGGCGCGAGCCCGTGGATGACGAAGACGTTCATGCCGATGGGCGGCGTGATCATGCCGAGCTCGACCACCACCACGTTGATGATGCCCCACCAGATCGGGTCGTAACCGAGATGGACCACGATCGGCAGCACGAAGGGCAGCGTGATCAGCATCGCCGAGATGGTGTCGAAGATCGCGCCCAGGATGACGTAGACGATCAGCAGCACGAAGATGATCGCCAGCGGCGGCAGCGCCAGTCCGCCGATCCATTCGGTCAGTGCCGGGGGCACGCGCGCCACGGTGATGAAATAGGCGAAGACGGAGGCGCCGAAGATGATGACGTAGATCATCGCCGTCGCCGCCGCGCTCTCGATCAGCGCATCGAAGAAACGCCGCCACGTCAAGCGCCGCCGCACGATCGCGAAGCCGAGCGCGAGCATGGCGCCGGCCGCGGCCGCCTCGTCGACCGTCAGCACCCCGCCATAAATGCCGCCGATCACGGCGACGAGGAGGATCAGGACGGCCCAGGCGCCCTTGATGGCGGCCCAGCGCTCGGGCCAAGACATGCGCTCGCCCGGGGGCGCGGCTTCGGGATAGCGCATGAGGTAGATGCGGATCGCGGCGAAGTGGAAAAGGATCGCCAGGATCGCCGGCACCACGGCGGCGGCGAAGAGGTCGAGGATGTTCTCGCGTGTGACGACCGCGTAGATGATCATGATCACGGAGGGCGGCACGAGCGCGCCCAAGGTGCCGCCCGCGGCAATCGTGCCGGCGGCGAAATGGGGGGCGTAGCCGCGCTTCAGCATCTCCGGCAACGCAACGCGGCCGAAGGTCGCCGCGGTCGCGGTCGAGGAGCCGCAGACCGCGCCGAAGATGCCGCAGCCGCCCATCGTCGCGAAGGCGAGCCCGCCCTTGCGGTGCCCCAGAAAGGCGTTGGCGAGGCGGTAGATCTCCGCCGAGAGCCCGCCCGCGGTGGCGAAGCTGCCCATCAGCAGGAAGAGCGGGATGACCGCAAGGCCGGGGTTCTCGATATTGCCCGCCGTCTCGCTGACCATGGTGGAGAGCGCCGGTTTGACGCCGACGATCATCGCGTAGCCGCCCACGCCGACCACCATCATGGCGATCCCGACCGGCACATGGAGCGCGATGAGCACGAACATCGCCCCGATACCGAGGAGCACGATGAGGATCGGGTCCATGGGAGATCAGCTGTCGGAGGCGGGCGGAGCGGGGGCGTGCGGCGGCGAGGTGCGGCCGCGCGCGACATCGCGGACCGCGGAGACCACGACCAGCGCCTGGATCGCCACGCCCAGATAGAAGAGGATCGTCACGCCCTGCCACCACGGGGCGATCGGCATGCCCAGATTCTCGGTGGTCTCGCCGGTTTCGCGGAGCTCGATGACGTAGTCCTGGAGCTGCCAGGCGAGGAGGGCGAGGGCGGCCAGGGTCACCACGGCGCCGAAGAGCTCGAGGATGCGCTCGCCGCGCGGGCTGGTGATGCGGCCCAGGAAACGGATGGTGATGTTGGTCCGCATCGCCAGCACCGAGGGCAGGCAGGCGGCGATGGCAATGGCGACGATCAGCTTCACCCAGTCGCGCACCCCGTCGATGGGCGCGGTGAAGAGCCAGCTAAGCGCCGCGTTGGCGAGGATGACGGCGGCGAGCGCCAGCAAGGCGACCAGCCCGAGGAAGGCGACCATCCGTGTGAAGGGGATCGTCCATCGCTCGAGCCGGTCCATGCCTCGCGGCCACTCGCTGCCGACTTGAAGCTACGCGGGCGTTACTTGCCGGCGCGGATGTTGGCGAGCTCCGCCTTGAGCGCCGAGAGAAGCGCCTTGCCCTTGGGATGCTTGCCTTCCCAGTCGCCGATCACGGGGGCCAGCGCCGCGTCCCACTTGGCCTTCTCCGTGGCACTGGGGACGGTGACGGTGCGCGTGCTCTCCTTCGACCACATCTTCCGAAGCTCGGCATTGCGGGTGTCGGACATGTTGCCGAAGGCGACCGAAAGCTGCTCGCCGCTGTTCTTGTCGATCGCCGCCTTGGCCGCGGCCGGCAGGGCCTCGTACTTCTTGCGGTTCATCATGATGGCCAGGTTCACCGTGCCGAGCGTGCCGAAATAGTGGCTGCTGGTGACCTTGGAGACGCCGAAGTCGAAGAGCGCGATCGGATGCGCCGTGGTGCCGTCGATGCGGCCGCGGCTGATCGCCTCGACGATCTTGGTGAAGGGCATCGGCTCGGGGGCCGCGCCCAGCGCCTTGATCGAAGCCACCATGGCGGGGCCGACCGCGCGGATCTTCTTGCCCTTGAGCTGCGCCATGCTGGTGATCTTGGTCTTGGTATGGATCGTGTAGGGCGAGGTCGTGAACAGCCCGATCATGTAGTAGTTCTCATAGCCGCGCAGCAGACCCTTCTTGTAGAGCCGCCAGGCCGCGACCGAGCCTTCCTTCGAGGTGTGGATGAGCGCCGGAAGCTCGAAGACCGCATTGTCCGGGAAGCGGCCCGGCGTGTAGGCGGGGATCACCCAGGCGATGTCGGCGACGCCGTCCTGGACCATCTTGAGCTGCTTGCCGGGATGGCGGCCGAGCGCGCCGTTGGGGAAGAGCTGGATCGAGAGCGTGCCCTTGGCGTCCTTCATGACGCGTTCGGCCCAGGGCTTCATCACCACCTGGAAGGTCATCTCCTTCTCGGGCGTGAAGACGGCGAATTTGAGCGTGGTTTTCTCCGCCGCGGCTTGTGTAAAGGCCGCAACGCTCAATGCCGCCGCAAGCGCCGTTGCCGTAACTGTCTTCCTGAACATGGGCTTTTCCTCCTGGTTGCTTCTTATCGATTGTTTGTGATTGTCGTGATCGGTGGGGGTGCGGCCGGCCGTCAGGCCATCGCATCCTCCAGCTTCTTCTTCAGGCCTTCGCGCCAGACCTCGGCCGGCTTGAACGAGGGGGTCCCCTCGATGGCGGCGAGGGTCTTGGCGTGGATCTCCTCGTCGGTGAGGCTGAGGTCGAGATCTTCGAGCACCGGCTGCTCGCTGTACCAGGGCGTGTCGACGAAGACCTCGATGCGGTTCTTCTCCGGGTCGCGGAAATAGATCGACCAGGCATTGCCGTGGCTGACCGGCCGGACGTCGCTCGCCGCGGGCTCGGCCTCGATCGCGGCCAACATCTCGCGCAGATCCTGCAGCGAGCCGGTGCGGAGCGAGATCTGGTTCAGGACCAGATCGTCGAGGTCGCCCGTGCGGCCCTCGGCCATGACGACCTGGTGATGCTCGCGCGGGTCGCGGGAGAGGAAGACGATCGGATGGCCGCGCACTACGCCGCGGTCGGTCTCCACGAAGCCGAAGACGCGCTTGTAGAAGGCGACCATCGTCTCCAGGTCGCGCACATAGATCCCGACATGGCTGAATGCCAGCGTTTTCGGCGGCCTCGTCATGGCGTTCCCGCTTTCGTCCTGATGTCAGTATAGCGCCGGCAGCGTCGCGGCCGTGCCTCCTATCGATAGGGGCGACAGCAGGCGGGCCCGGTCAATTCGTTCGGGGCGAGTGTCCACAATGCGGACTCACGTGATCGCTTTGTGAGTTGGCGCATTGAGCGGGTAAGTAGTCTCCCTCCCCCCTTTGTGGGGGAGGATTCGGGTGGGGGATACGACCAACGAGGGCACCTTTCAGGGGTGTCCGAGGCGGTCGCCAAAGGGCCTTTGCGCCGCCTGTCGGCGGCATACCCCTCACCCTGGCCCTCTCCCACAAGGGCAGAGGGGATCGATTGCCAATTTGCCTGAGAGGATCGGCTCAGATCCGCGGATCGGAGAGCGGCAGGCCGAGCATGGCACGGCCGAAATGCTGGCCCTGGATGTCCCAGGTCAGGGCCGCGTGGGAGGCCTGGGCGTGGATGTCGCGCCAGGCGCGCTGAACCGGGCTCGTGGCCCCAAGCCCCTTGGCGCCGCCCAGCGGATAGAGCCGGTCGATCGCGCGCGCCGAGAGCTCGACGGCATAGCCCCAGTCACGGCGGCAGCGCGCCCGCGTCTCCATATCCGGTAACTCGCCCGCAGCGCCCAGCCGGTCGAGTTCTTCCAGATCGCGGCGCAGCAGGGCCATCGCAGAATCGATCTCGGCGGCAGATTCCGACAGGCGGAGATGGACCGTGGGCAGGTCGGCGACCTTGGCACCCGCAACATTGGCGCGGCCGCCGAGCATCTCGGCCGTGGCCTCGAGGACCCCCAGCGCCACGCCCGGCGCGGAGACCGACGCGCCCGCCGGAAAGACGGTCATCAGCGGCATCTGGTAGAGATAGCTCTCGCTGGCGGCGCTGCCGGGGGTCGGCCCGCCGCGGCAGTCGAGGGTTTTCAGCGTGCGGTATTCGGGGACGAAGACGTCCTCGAGCTCGACCGAGTTGCTGCCCGTGGCGCGCATGCCGTTTGCGTCCCAGTCGTCGAGGATGCGGTAGTCCGTGCGCGGCACCAGCATGAAGCGGTGCTCGGGCGGGCCGTCCTCGCGCGGGATCATGACGTTCAGATTGTTCCACGAACAGTGGTCGACGCCGCTCGATATCCCCCAGACGCCGTCGAGGACGAAGCCGTCCTTGACCGGCCGGCAGCGCGTTACGGGCGTGAAGAAGGCGTTGGCGATGAGCGCGTCGGGCTCGCGCTTCCAGACGTCGTCCTGGGCGGCCGGCTCCATCAT